>JANMSE010000059.1:0-14368 GCA_031389045.1 Deltaproteobacteria bacterium
GCGTCGAGGTTCTTACTCGTGCAGCCGAACATCAAGGTGTAGCGCCCGCCAGAGCAGAAGCCGATCGCGCCGACTTTGCCGTTTGAGTCCGGTCGCCCTTTGAGAAACACCGCACCGCCATCCAGATCGGCCATCGCTTGCGAATCCGGCACCGAGAACATCACCTTGATGACATCGTTGATATTGCTGGGGTCGGGCGACCCTTCACGGGTGTACATGTCCGGTGCGAGCGCGACATAGCCTTCCGCCGCGAACCGCCGCGCCACGTCCTTGATATGATCGTTGAGCCCAAACGCTTCCATAATCACGATCACCCCCGGATAGCGTCCAGGCGCGACCGGACGACTCAGGTATGCGTTGACCTTCGTACCGTTCTGACCGGGATACGTGATCGTCTCTGATTGGACTTCTGCTGGTCTCATGGTTCCCTCCTTATGGTGAATGCGTCCTTCTCTATCTCACGTCTAGGCGTTGTTCAATGTTGTGGCCACTTTGCCGAAGTCCTCAAGTCGAGGGAGTAGCAGTGGCGTCGTGACCCCCGCTTGGCGATATTCAGCGATACGCTCTTGGCACTGCGTGGCCGAGCCGACGATGTAGAAGGCATCGACCATCGCGTCCGTGATGAGCGGGACCGCCGCTTTTTCTCCATCACTTTTGATGGTCGCGCGCAGCCGAGGAAGGATCGACGGATCGAACCCCCCTTTGTCGAGCAGAATCTCTCCGACATGCGGCTCCTCAAGCAACCGGACGACACGTTGCTTCAGTGACGCACGCATCTTGGCGGGATCATCGGTGAGCCGAATGACAAGCATGCAGGCCATATCAATGGCATTGGGATCGCGCCCAGCGGCGGTGGCGGCGGCACGGACTTCCGTCACCGCGTAGCGCACATACGCGGGTGGCACATACGCGTTGAGCACAACGCCGTCAGCGATTTCTCCCACCAAGCGCAGTCCTTTGGTGCCGATGCCCGCGAGGTAAATCGGGAGCCGGGGTTGGATCGGTGTCGTCGCCAACTTCACCGCCTGCAACGTGTTGCGTTCACCCTTCGTCGTGACGCGCTCACCAGCGAAGAGCTGGCGGAGATGGCTGACTGTTTCAACAAGCGCCATGCGTGAGTCACCGTAAGGAATCCCCATCTTCTCTTGAATGACCGCTTTTTCACTACGCCCAAGGCCCAATACGAAGCGACCGCCACTGAGGCGGTCCAGCGTCGCGCTCGCCATTGCCAGCAAAGCGGGATTGCGCGTGTAGGGATTGATGACACCGACGCCGAGTTTGAGGCGGTGCGTCGCGGCGGCCAAGAAGCCAAGCAGGGAGAACGTTTCCTCGTGAAAGTAACGCTCGGTGACCCACAGGGAGTCGAAGCCATTGTCTTCAGCAATGCGGCCATACTCGCGGAGTTCCGCGCCGCTGTCGATGCCGTGATAGAGGACGATGCCAAGTCTAGACATGGTGGGGGCCTTTCAGGTTCAACGTCGAAAGTTCAGGGAGCTATCCGATCTCGCTTAACCGTTGTTCCAGTAACAAATTGACCAAGATTTCCGTGCTGACTCCGCGAACCTGCGCCACACGTTGCACTCGGTTGAGCAAATCACCATCAATACGAACGACATAGCGACGACGAACCTGCTCGGAGATGGTGAATTCCGCTGGCTCAGTTTGGTCCCAGTAGTCCGCTAAGCTATGGGTATCCCAAAACTCACCCATCTCTTCGTGACTGGAGAACTCAGGAATACGTTTATTTTTTGGCATGGAGGTTTTTCTCTTTCGCATCCATCTCGCGAGCGCTGATAATAAGCGCTTCGCGCGTGAGTTTATAGACAAAAAAGACGACGAGGTAACGGCCCGCGAGAGTTCGGCCATAAGCGGCGTACAGGTGCTCTCCCGGAACATGGCCCTTCTGCACCTTACGATACCGAGGATGAGCGCCTAACAGCACTTCTCCGACTTCTTCCGTGGAAACCTGATGCTTCCACGCCAATTTATCGACAAAATAAGGCAACCAGACAATATCGTCGATCCGCATGACCGCTCCTGTCGCCGCAGCCAGAGCGCTGCGCTGCCTCCACGGGTTCTAACACAAGGCAGCGAGCACCAGCAATCAGTTGTGAGCACTGAAACGCCGCATCACGACAGTTGGAGAAGTGCTTTCATCATTTGTTGTATCTGAGCGAAGGGCGCATCATTGATTCGCCCGATCTTCCGCTTCAGTCTCCTCTTATCAATGGCCCGCAACTGAAATACCAGAGCGACCGAGGTCATCGTCAAATTGTTTTCAGCGTCCGGCTGAAGGAGAAGAGTCCCCGGAAAAGTCCGCGCGGGGAGCCGCGAGGTGAGGGGAACAATGAAGACCGTAGGCAGGTGATTCTCAAATTGCGGAGCTTGCACAACGCCCCCGCGCACCGCGAGCGGCCACAACGAGTCCTTTCAGGTTGAGCAGAAGTCCAACGTGGCTGCGATGCGGTGGCGCGGATTGTTGGGCTGCTTGGCTCTTCACTCGTTCAGTCCTCCGCTTCAATATCACAGAACATATATTGACCGTTGTTATCTTTGATTGTTTGGACCACAACGAAATGGTTCACCAGCGGACCAATCACATCATCAACCGCCGCACCAACCTTCGTAACCCGTATAGGCTCATTGCCCACTGTTACTTCGAGCCAGTCCTCATCTAGATGAACTGCCCGAAGCACTCCATGAAGGGTTTCCTCATGCTGCTCAATAATTTGACCAGGTTTAGGAGTAGCCTTTCGAATAGCAGCTCCAACAACCTTTCTCACGCTTGGGATCAGTGTAATAGGATGAACCTCATCTGCTGATCGAACCTCAAGCTGATCGAAGGTTTTACCCGTGGGGGCAAGATTCCGTGTCAACTTTAGAAAAGTACTCCTGTATTCTTTATCAGGCACTAGCTCCGGCAATGCCACCTCAGGATCATCAATGCTAGCTCGCAGGATGCCGAGCAATTGCTGAGCGATTTCCTTTGGCTGTGGCTCGTCCTTAAAGAGATCCGGCTGCGCGGATTCTTGTATTGCTACAGCGAATTGGTAACTGCCGGGCGCGGTTTGGAAGAGCCAGGGCCGACAGCTTTCTTGAATCTCCTGACTTGGCCCCCCCCGCTTTCTGTGCGGTAGACCACGTAATAGCTCCGCAGTGCGATATAGCAGAGACTGAACAACCTGAACCTTCTCAACGATTAGATTAAGAGGAGCACCGCCAGTGAGGACTTCGCCGCCTTTTACCGCGACTATTACTTGACCAGGGGCAAAATTGATTCCTGCTCGCTGCCGAACCGCTTCACTCCATATCGATTGAAGTAATATCTTCAATTGCTCCGTGGCAAATTCTGGAAGCTGACGTGTAGCCAGCCAATGATGTGCGACAGCTTCAGCCCGCTCGTAGTTACGGGCTTTATACCAAAGAGAGACGGCGCTTACAGCAGAAATTCCAAGAGTGCGCGTCTTGATAGGATCGAGGACTAAGAGTCCCTGCACTTCCGCTTCAGCGGCTTGAGCGTAAAGGGCAATGCCACGACTCCGTTCTCCATGCCGGATAGCCAATTCAGCCTCTGCGGCTAAATTCTCACTTCGTTGATGGCACTCGATCCAGTTCATGAGTTGTCTACCGGTTTAAGCATGATAAGACGGGCTTGAAATCCAACAACACCAGCCATTGCCGGTAGATTGCTGGCTCCAGAGGCTGCCTGATCAATCTTTGCCTTGAGTCTTTGGGTCACTGCCGAAGCAACCCCTTTATCAAGTCCAGATACTTCCAATCGCAGACAGTTTTCAAGATCGTCAACCGAACTTCCCGCTGGCGCGATATAATAGTCCGCTCCTGTCTTGGTTTCTGCTCTGTGTACAGCAACCATCCCACTGGTGATTTCTACAGCCGCAAGGACAAAAGCATAAGCTCCAGCCTCTGTTGTATCAATCTCATTGGCCCATGCATGCTTAGTGTTGTCGTCTGTAGCCTCCCACTCGGTAAGCACCTGTAGCCTTTCCCTTGAGTCATTGATGTCGAAGTCGATAGGAGACTGATGGTGGCGATCTAAACACACTCGTGCCGCTTCGATATAGTAAGCAGCTATCGCACTGGTGAGGCCGATATGTCGCAGAGAAAGATCATGAAGAGGAAGTTTTGGTTTGCTCAAATGTCATTTTCTCCCGCTTAATGAAATGGCAGCACAACAATGACTGGACGGGCTCCCGCCTGTTCATGGCCATTACTGGGAGGAATCTCGACGGAAGAAATCTCTCCGACATCCATTAGCCCAGGTCCTTCTCGAACTGTTCCAGTGCTTCGTCACTGAGGTGATCCCATTGGGCAAACTCCGCCCGCAGCTCCACTATCTCTTGTCGGTGCGGTGGCAACACACTTGCCTTGAATAAACAGATAATCTGTAACAAATTGGGCCAGACCTCTTCTGGGAGGTCTTTTGCTTCGTCTATCAGGGCTCGTTGGTAGTCCAAGGATTCCATCGTCTTCGTCTCCTCTGCCCGTGTCGCCAGAATTGCAATGCTGCCCTACGGGTTCTAACACAAGGCCGCGAGCACCAGCAACCAGTCGTCTCAAAGACCCGCCACGGATTGAGCAGAGGTGTGGACCTGGTACAGTGCGCTCTGTTTTATCAGAAGATGATGGGAGGAAGTTCCGATGAGCGAATACCAGTATTACGAATTCCTTGCCCTTGACCGTTCGCTTGACAAGTCGGAGATGGCGGCGCTGCGCGCGCTCTCCACTCGCGCCGACATTACGTCTAGTCGTTTTACCAATGTCTATAATTACGGCGATTTTAACGGGTCGCCTCAGAAGTTGATGGAGCAGTATTTTGACGCGCATGTGTATGTCTCCAATTGGGGGACGCGCACGCTGATGCTACGGCTCACCAGAGGAAGCGTGGATGAAAAGATGTTGGCGCAGTATGTCGTGAGTGACTGCTTCAAGTTTTGGACGACGAAGTCGCACCTCCTCATGCAGTGGGAACGGAATACGGAAGAACCAGATGACGAGTGGACTGAGGGGGAAGGGTGGATGGCCCGGCTGACGCCTTTACGTGAGGAGCTTGAGCGTGGGGATTATCGCGCGCTCTACCTTGGCTGGCTCGCCGGCGTGCAGTGGAGCTTTCCCGGCGATTCCGTGGATGACGACCTTTCGGATGACGATGAGGATGTGCCCTACGAGATGTCGGGTGGCGTCAAGCCCGATGCGATTGAGCCAGCAGTCCCGGCGGGGTTAGGTTCCCTGACTGCGGCGCAGAAAGCATTGGTGGAGTTTCTCTACCTCAACCCGGACTTGGTCACCGCCGCGTCCTGGGCGAGCGCGGATACTGCAGTCCCGAAGGATTCCATACGAGAAATGAAACAATGGGTGGCAACCATCCCGACGGACGAGGCCAGGTCATACCTCCTGCTCCTCCTGCAAGGTCAGGCGCGACAAGCGGAGGCGCAGCTCCGACACGTATACACGACTTCCTTACGGTCCTCTTCCTCAGCATCAGCAACGGTGACTTCCGAGCGCCGCTCGGTGGCCGCCATCCGACAACTGGTGGGAAAAGCCCGTATCGAACGGCGCGGGCGGGAGACAAAGCAGAAACAAAAAGAGTTGGAGAAAAAACGTCAAGAACGAGAACAGTATCTGACGACAGTGGCGGCGGACGTTGATCGTCACTGGAAGCAAGTGACAAAGCTGGCGGAGCAACAAATCGCGTCGGCCTACGACCGTGCGCGTGACTTACTGGTCGATCTCTCGGAGGCGGCGACCCTCACCAACACACGCGCGGATTTCGCGCAACGATTTCGTCAATTTCAGGCGATCCATGGCCGCCGCCCCGCGCTTAGGCAGAGGCTGGAGAAAGCGAAGATTCCGCTCTCGGAGTAGCTCACGCCTCTCGCGGTACCAGGTTGCGCTTGACCGTTTTCCTCCCCAGCCTTCTTGGAGCGGCACGAGGAAGTCCAACTTGATGATCTTCTCGGTGAATTTCCACTCGCCATTCACCCGCAGCAGCGTGTCTTCGTAAAACCCGGCGACCGTGATCGACTCGCCTTTCAGGTCGCCCACGGCGTCGAAATAACTTTTTGAGATCGCGGTGTCGCCAGTGATAATGATCACTTGGTTGTGAATGAGATGGCGCAGGACTTCCATGCGGTTCCGCATATAGACGTCGTACCACGTGGTGGTGGCCTCGCGTCCCGCATAGCGCTTCCCAGGGACTAACGCCAAGTGACACTCTTCATGGAAGAGCGCCATCACCTCTTCGAGCGTGCCGCGATCAACCGCCCAACAGTACCGGTGGACAAGGTCGCGGATGTGTTCACGGTCAAGGAGTTCCCTGACCTGGTGGTTGGTAGGCATATCCATAATGTGTTTCTCCTCTCCGCGATTCGACGGAAGTGCGGTTTGGCTGACTCGCGCATGCGTGCCGCCGACAGCGACCTGCGATCTCCTCACATTCAGCCGCCGCCCGCTTACGCCGCGGAGCCACGCTCTCAGTCGAACCAGGGTCTTGCGCTGGACGCGACGTGCCCCTACTAGATGACCACCGAAATCTTGACTGGTGGGAGCGTGGACAATTGCGACTCATTCCCCAATGCTGGACAAGCCTCGACGGATATCCTCTGTCTCAATCAGCGCATCGCATACGCGGGTTCTACCACGAGGCCGTGGGAATCAGCAACCAGTTGTCTAGGAGGCTTGTGGTATGAACGCACCAGAGCAGGGGCGGGGAGAACGAGTTCGCGGCGGGCGGTTTTTTTATGGCTGGTTCATTGTTGGCATTCTCTTTTTCATTTCCCTCCTCGACGGCGGATTCACCTACATTTTCTCCGCCTTTCTGAAACCCCTCTCGCAAGAATTTGGTTGGACGCGAGCGGAAACGTCCGCTGCTTTCTCCTTCTACTTGCTCGCCGCTGGCCTCAGTCTGCCTTTCTGGGGATGGCTCGCGGATCATCGGGGGAGCCGGCTCGTGTTTCTCTTGAGCGCGCTGATCGACGGGCTCGCCCTCATGCTGTTAAGCCACGTGCGCAGTCTGGCGGTCTTCTATGCCTTGTATTTCTTGTTGGGGATTGGGTTGGGAGGGATTGGGCCGATGACGGTCGGCAAGGTGGTCTCGGAATGGTTTGTGGCGAAACGAGGACGGGCTATGGGGATGGCCCTCGTCGGTGCTGGGCTTGGGGGGTTGGTGTTGGTGCCACTCGCGGGTTTTCTCATCACGGAATTCAACTGGCGTGTGGCGTACCAAGGACTCGCCGTTCTCGCTCTGGGTGGGATGCTCCCACTCGTCTGGTTCTTTTTAGCCGATACGCCACAAGAGCGGGGGCGGGTCCCGCTTGGGCAAGGAATCCACACTTATAGTGACAATACGCCGTCAGCCGACGCGGGCGCGGAGCCGGAGTCGGAAGGGTGGACGCTACGCGAGGCGCTCGCCACGCCGACCTTCTGGCTCCTTGGGGTGACCTTCTGCCTGGGTATCATGGCGGGCGCGGCCATTCATGCGCATCTGGTCGCGTTTCTGCAAGACGCGGGCGCGACGTTGGAGGCGGCCTCCGCCATCGCCGGAGTGACCTTGGGCATGATGATGGGCGGACGGTTCATGGTCGGCTGGGCCAGCGAACATACTCGGTACCTCCATGTGCTCTTATCCTTGTGTCTGGTGCTCCAAGCGCTTGGCGCTGGGCTCCTGGCGTATGCGCACGAGATGGATGTGTGGATGCTGGCCCCGTTCGTTCTCCTCTTCGGGTTGGGCAACGGCGGACTGATCGTTCTCTGGCCGCTGACCGTCAGCCATGATTTCGGCACGCGGGCTTTTGGCGCCATCGCCGGCATGGTGGGCACGGTGGCCCTGAGCGTAGGGGGCGCCATGGGGCCGGTGGTCGTGGGCGCGATGTACGACAGCTTAGGAAGCTACTTCCTTGCGTTTTTGTCATGCATGGGAGTATCGCTGGTCGGTGCCGCGGTCGCCTTCGTCACGACGGAACCCGGAAAGTCCCCACCCGCCGTGGCACACAATCGCTCATCGCGTCGAGCTTCCCATTGACGTTTTACGCGCTTTGCAGAAACGCCCGTATCTCTCCGAGCGACTGCTCTTTCTGTTCGACCCAAAAAATATGTCCAGCCGGTTCCAAGAGGACATACTTTGCTCCAGGGATACGCTCGGCGAGAATGCGTGAGTTCTCCCACGAGATCAGCACGTCATCCTTGCCGGTGATGACAAGCGTCGAGGCGGTAATCCGTGGCAAACGGTCGTAGGTATCGTGCGCGTGCGCGGCTTTCATGCGATGGCCGAGCGCGACGGGCTCAATGGGACGTTGCCGTCGGGCTTCGATCATCGCGGGGATCACTTCGGGATGTGCCTCGATATATCCCTTGGTGAAGCAGGCTTCGGCTAATGCGCGCCCGCGTTCTTCGGCGGACATTGGTTGCGTCGAATAGGCTCGTGCCAAGGCCCCACCACCGAGGGGCACCGCGTGTGAGCCTCCTGGTGTGGTACATCCCAAGACGAGCGCTCGTGTTTTGTGTGGATGGCGCAGGGCGAACTCCTGGGCAATCATGCCACCCATTGAGACACCGATAATATGAGCCGAGGCAAAGCCGACGTGATCCATGAGCGCCGCGGTATCATCGGCGAGCATCGCGATGCTGTAGTCCATGTCCGGCTTTTCGCTACGGCCTGACCCGCGCTGGTCAAACGTCAACACGTGATAGTGAGCAGCAAACAGTGGTGCGATGGCCGCGAACATACTGCGGTCACCCTGCGCGCCATGAATCAGCACCAGCGGTATCCCCGCGCCCTGCAATTCATATTCGAGATCCACTCCGTTAATCGGTGCACGTTGCATACGTCTCCCTCCTTTTGAGTCTCGGACAAGTTTCGGATAAGTCCCGGACGAGTCTAGGACAAGTCTCAATCAAGACTGTCCTTCCATCCCGAATTTGAGAAATTTTCGGCGCGTTTTTCGCGCTTTTGCGAAAATCCTCGCAGACAATCGTGATTTGGGCCTCTTCCGCGCGGCAAGCAAATTGCGACGCCAACTGACTATCAATGCTTATCCCCAGTTCACCAAAGGAGGTATTATATGTCGCTTCAGAGATTTTGCCAACGTCCGCCGGTCACGATCTCCGCTGACCAGAACATTGTTGACGCCTGTCGGATACTCCAGGAGAAGAATGTTGGCTGTGTGCTGATTGAAGAACAGGGCAAGTTGCGCGGGCTGCTCACTGATCGCGATATTGCCCTGAAGGTCACGGCTGAAAAGAGGGACCCGCAGGCGACGAAGGTCCGTGAGGTGATGAGCACGAATCTCACGACGATCCCAGTCAACCGCACGCTCCATGACCTGACGACGGTGATGCACACCTATCATGTGCGCCGTGTCCCAATCGTGGATGGTGAGGACAAAGTCGTGGGGTTGGTCACGCTTGATGATATCCTCATTCTGTTGGGACAAGAGATGTCCGACCTCAGCGAAGGGATTTCTGGCGCGCTCTTTCGCAAGCCAGCTCCAGTTGGCTACGACAGTGCTCCGCTGCCGTTGAATTGGATTATGACCTATCTGTAATGCGCGCGCGGAACAGTGCGCGGTCAAAGGCCGTTCGGAGACTCCGAACGGCCTTTGACTCTGTCCTGCCGTAGGTAGATAAACCAATAGACAAGACCCACGAGCCCCACACCGCCGATGATGTTGCCGATGGTGACGGGGAGCAGGTTCACCCACACAAAGTTTGTCCAGGTGAGCGACGCGTAATCCGTGGCGCTTTTGCCGACTGTCGCGAGGAACGCCCCATCCGTTTTGACCAAGAGGCCAATGGGGATGAAATACATATTGGCGATACTGTGCTCGAACCCGGCGGCGACAAAGGCACTGATCGGAAAGAGGATCGCCAGAATTTTATCCGTGGTGGTGTGCGCGCCGAGACTGAGCCATACCGCCAAGCACACCAGCGCATTACATAAGATGCCCAGGCTGAGTGCTTGTCCGAAGGGCAGGCTAGTTTTCACGCGGGCGATCTCCAGCATGGTGAGGCCGACCACGCCCCCGCCAAACGTATACTGAGCCGAGGTATAGACCAGCCCGGCGGTTCCCAGGGCGCCGAGCAGGTTGCCCACATACACGATCGCCCAATTCCGCACGAGGTCGCGTGTGGACACGGTGCCGCTGGCCCACGCCATACTGATGAGGGTATTGCCAGTAAACAACTCCGCTCCTCCAACGACCACAAGAATGAGTCCTAAACAAAACACGAAGCCAGCGAGCAAACGGGCCACACCAAAGGGCAGCGAGCCGCTTGTTCCCGCGCTGACTGTGGTTGAGAAGATCGCTCCCAGCGCGATGAACGCACCCGCCAGGATCGCCAATGTCAGCAGTGGACAGAACGCTAATTGGCATTTCCGCGCGCCGACGGCTTCGGCACGTTTGGCGATGTCCGCTGGAAGTAACGCATCAAGAGAGAAGGCTGGCACTGGTGTGGTTTCCATGATTCGACCTTTCCGCCGAAGATCGTTCCGTCCTCTGGTTTGCTCCGACGACTCAGGATATCCGCTCTCATAATACTGCCCATGGTGCGACGCACCACGTAAGCAGAAGCAGTGCCGTGCGCAAAAGCGCTCGGAACGGCGGGGAGGGTATCAGATTTTTGGAAATTGGGAAAAAAGAGACAGACATTTCCCGGAAATGGGAAGGGCACGTTCTATTTGCCCAATGGCCGATTTGGTGACAGAATCGCGCGCGGGTGGTTTGCGCGACAATGACTCAATAATTCGCTGACGCAATGACTTGAAAAAGGAGGACCCCGTTATGCCAACCGTCACAGCCAATAACTATGAAATGTATTACGAAGTGGATGATTTCACGCCGCCGTGGAAGCCGTCGGAGACGCTGTGGATTCAGCACGGCTTTGGGCGCAGTGGTCGCTTTTGGTATCACTGGGTACCACCCCTCGCCGGAAAGTATCGAGTCCTCCGGCGTGACATGCGTGGACACGGGCAGTCCGCCGATCCCGGCGCGGAGTATGTCTGGTCAGTCGATGACCTCCTCAACGATATGAAGGGATTCTTGGACGCGCTGCACATCGACCAAGTGCATTATGTCGGTGAATCGGTGGGTGGCATTCTCGGTATTGCTTTCGCCACGCGCTGGCCAGAGCGGTTCAAGAGTCTGACGCTCGTCGCGACTCCCCCGGCGATTTTTCCTCACATTCAGCAGCAGTTCGCGGTGGGCTATTAGGTTTGGCATACGGCCCTTGGTGCGTTAGGGGCAGGGGGGTGGGCGAAGGCGTTGATGACACAAGGCGGGGGACTGGGCGTCGCGTCGCTTTCGCCACAAGTAGAGTGGTTGCTGCAAGAATGGGGAAAAACTCGCACGCATGTCTTGCAAGGGCTGTGTCGCCTGGTGCCCAGCGTCAACATCACGTCGATTTTGCCCCAAGTGAAGGTGCCGACGCTCTTGCTGGCTCCGGCACGCAGCCCACTGTCACCGCTCTCCGAGCAAGTGATGATTCGCGATGGCATTCCCAATGCGCGGATCGCGGTCATCGAAGGGCATGGACACGAAATCTATCTGAGTAACCCGGAAGGGTGCATCAGTGCGCTGTTGTCGTTTCTACAGTCCTTGCAATGAGAACAATGGGAGAGTGAGTCAACTCTTCCCTCAGGAACAAATAGGGAGATCCTATGTCAGACACGGCTCGTCGGCTCCGTGCGAGGGGGAAGGCCACCACGAAGCAGAGAAAGGCGCGAATCGTGTGGGAAGACCTCTCGCGAAGGAGTCGGAAAGGCATGCTATAGCACCTGCTCGGTCGCATGCTGAAAACACCCCCGTGTCTCGTCGTAACCGCGAGTGACCATAGTAATACGAAAACGACGGTTCTCTTGTGGTGGGTCGAGCTGTTCAATGCGGTAGAGATGGTAGTGTGACCGTTTGTGGGGATTATGACCTATCGCGGACGAAGAGCGGACGCCAATCACCGGAATGTCGTTGTCGCGGCCAGGGACAGTCAGCACGCTGGTCTGGTGGATGTGACCGTGCAGCACCAGATCGGCTCCGGCTCGTTGCAGAATATCCTGTACGGCTTGCGCATCGCTCAACCGTCGTCGTTGGGGGAGCCCCTCCTCTGACAATGGGTGGTGCAGCAAAACCACGCGACAGAGCCTGGACTCCGCGAGGCTGTGGAGGAGCTGTTCGAGACGGGCGAGCTGTTCCTTCCCTACAGTGCCACTGGCATAGAACATATTGGTGGGCTGCGCTGAACTGACACCGATCAAGGCCACGCACCCACGGACTCTGAGCGTGGGGAAATCCTGTGCTCGTTCTTGCGCATCGGATCGCAGGTATTCCCGCCAATGATGCCACAGGACATCAGGAGACGCGAAGGTGTAGGTATCGTGATTGCCTGGAACAATGGAGACTTGCTGTGGCCCACCGAGCCGTTGCAACCAGGTGACCGCCGCCGGAAATTCCGCCGCCATGCCGAGGTTTGTCAGGTCTCCAGTGACCACCACATGATCGGGCTGAGACGTTTGTAAGTCTTCGACGAGGGCGTCGAGCACTTCCGTGCGATGTTCTTTACTGCGTTTGAGCGTCCATTTGAGCCAGCCGAGGGTTTGTTTCAGCGACATGGCGGGCACGGAGCGCAACGGCAGCGGCGTGGCATGGAGATCCGAGAGATGCGCGAGCGTAAACAACAGGAACTCCTTCTGCAAGCGTTCAGCTATCAGCTTTCAGTCGTCAGCTTTGACCTCCAGGGAGAAACGGATCAGGGGATAAAAGGATAAAAAAAGAAGAAGGGAATGAGGTTTACCTTTCCCCCTTTCCCCCTTTCCCTCTGTTTCCCTGTTTCCCTTAGCCTATCCCCTGAGTCATCCCTGTGATACTACCGCTTCCGGCACGGATGGTCGAATGACGCATGCGAACGGTGGGAGAAAAATGAGAGTGTGGATTGTGACACCCGCGGATCAATCGGACTGTCGCGTCTGGGGACTGACTGGTGTCGAACGTTTGCAACGCACGTTAATCGCGGCTGGAGTACCGTCAGGACATATCAGCGTTGGATCGCTTGCCGCACTCCCGCGAGCGCGGACCGAGGCACTCGCCATCTTTCGCGCTGACTATGTGTTCGATGAACGTCTTGTCCGTGGAGTGCTCGAAACCCCAGGTGCGGTGTTGTTGGCTTCCTCCGAGGATACCGCGTCTCTGAGTCCAGTAGCCGCCGTGCATGCGCCGCCCAATACTCTTGCTGAAGCATTGTCACTCTTTTCCGGAGAAGGGCAGGGAAGCAGCGCTGCCGTGCGCAGCACCGGGCTAGGAGTGGGGTTATCCGCCGTTACTCCGCTCGAACTTGTCCCGGCGTATACGTCAACGTTACGCAAGACCGACGCGCCGTATTTGTTGCCTCTCACCCCAGCGACGGTGGATGAGGTTGAGACGCGCCTCTTTGCTGCTTCCTATAAAGGTATTACCGATTTGGTGACCAAATGGGTGTGGCCGCGCCCTGCACGATTGGTGACTCGGTGGTGTGTGTCCACGGGGATCAGCCCGAACCTCGTGACGTCCGTCAGTTGGGTATTGGTGATCCTGGCCCTGGTCCTCTTTCTCAGTGGCTGGTTTGGGCTTGGGTTGGTGGCGGCATGGGTGATGACGTTTCTTGATACGGTGGACGGAAAACTCGCGCGTGTGACGTTAACCTCAACGAAAATCGGCCATGTGCTCGATCATGGGCTCGACCTGCTGCACCCGCCGTTTTGGTATCTCGCGTGGGCGTATGGATTACCACCAGAGACATCGTGGTTGTGGCTCGCGACCGTGGTGACCGTCGGAGGCTATGTCGTTGGTCGTCTGCTGGAAGGGCTCTTTCTTTTGATCTTCAAGATGGAGATTCATTGTTGGCACCCACTCGATTCTTTTTTCCGTACCATTACGGCGCGCCGTAATCCCAATCTCATCTTGTTGTCACTCGCAACCTTCATGGGCCGACCCGATGTGGGATTGGTGTTGGTCGCGTGGTGGACCGCGATATGTATTGGCTTTCACGCGGTGCGCTTACTGCAAGCCCTCGTCCAACAAAGACAAGGCGTGCCCATTCGTGAATGGCAAGGCGTACAAGCGGAAGGAAAAATTACTTGAGCCCCCTCACCCTAGCCCTCTCCCAGCCGGGAGAGGGAATTCGGAACTCGGAACCCGGAACTCGGAACTCGAAACTCGCTCGCTCCATGCCATCGCGCGGTGGTCTTATGTGGCTGCTCTTCTGCTTTGTCCTCTTGCTACCAGCGGTGGGTAATGCCGACGAAGAACGCGGCAATCCTGCTGCTCGTCTCTTGCCCGGAGACTCCGCTTCCGAGCACTGGGAATTCACGGCGCGCTTTGAGTCCGGG
>JANMSE010000074.1:0-3134 GCA_031389045.1 Deltaproteobacteria bacterium
CCAGCGTGCTTTGCTCATAGCCAACCGGCAACGGGTTCACCGAATACTTACGCCATGGCGAAGTCGGGACAGCGCAAGTGCTTGTGTTGCCAGCACTTTTTTGATCTCGACCATCGCAACCTGAAGCGTCAGCGTTACTGCTCCGAACCTCAATGCCGCCGCGCCAGCCAGGCCACCAGTCAGGTTGCTTGGTTGGCCAAGCCCCAGAACCAGGACTACTTCCGCGACCCGGTGCATGTCGCGCGGGTACAGGCCTGGCGCGCCGCGCATCCCGGGTACAGCCGCGCCAAGCGGCGTGACGCGCCCGCGTTACAAGCCGCGTTACAAGATGCGATGATGGCGCAAGCACATGATTGTGTTGAAGAAATTCCCATTCGTGGTGAGATCGCTGCGGCTCCCCGGGCAGCTACGTTACAAGATCTCTTGAGCGCCCCGTCTCCTGTGCTGGCGGGGCTTATCGCGCATTTGTTCGACGTGGCGTTACAAGAAGCAATGCCGCATGCGGCATTGCATCTTCTATGCCGAGCGGGAAACTACGCCGCACGGAGCGCGCTTTGGCGTCGCTACGCCCGGCGCTTGCCGGCACCCCACGCGGCATAGTTTCATGATTGCTAAAGGTTCTTGAGGAACTGAAGCAGTTGATCGGTCGGCCGAAAGCGCCCGGGGATCACGTCGATCGGTGTCATCTTGGCCAAGGCCGCTTCCTTGATGGCAAGATTGGCATCCAAGTAGATTTGCGTGGTCTTTATTGACTCGTGGCCCAACCAAAGCGCTATCACCACCGGCTCGACGCCGCTCTGGAGTAATTCCATGGCAGCCGTGTGCCTCATGACATGCGGGGTTACGCGCTTGTGCTGCAGGGTTTGGCATTGCAGACTTGCCGCGGCAGTGTGCTTGGTGACAAGGTGCTGCACGGCATCGGCACTCATCGGTCCACCATGGATATTGGGGAACAAGAAAGCGCAGTCGCCGCGGACGGGTTCTTTGAGCCACGCCCTTAACACGTTCACAGTCTGTGGCGGTAACGGCGTGCAGCGTTCCTTTCGGCCTTTGCCAAGGCAACGAACATGTGGACCTCTGCCCAACTCTATGTCTTCACGCCTGAGTGCCGTCATCTCCGACAGCCGCAGACCGGTTTGCAATGCCATCAATAAATAGGCGTGATCGCGGCGACCATCCCACGTTTGTTTGTTGGGGGCACAGAGCAATGCATCAATTTCCGGGCGGGAAAGAAAGCCAACTAACCGGCGATCATGCCGCTTGCTTGGAATCGCAAGGACTTGCTGAATTTGTCCGGATCTCACTGGATCTTCATAGGCGCCATAACGAAAGAACGAGCGGATAGCGGTCAGTCGCAAATTTCTGGTGCGCGCGCTGACCCCTCGGCTTTGCTCCATGTCATCAAGGAACGCGGATATCAGAGGAGCATCAAGATCAGACAATGCCAAGCTGGATGGAGGCTTGTGGAGCCGCCGTTGCGCAAATTCCAACAGGAGATGAAACGTATCGCGGTACGAAGCGATGGTGTTCGGGCTGACGTGTCGCTGAGCCATCAGACGCTGTGTGAAGAATCGTTGGAGTAGCGGGGCAAAGGTTGATGCCGGCTTCATGATGCCGCTCCCCATCTCTTGTCGAGCAAACGTGCGGCCTCTCCCATAAGTTCGGGACAGGCGGAGATGTACCAGTACGTGTCGCTCGTTCGGCAATGCCCCAAGTAAGTGGAAAGCACAGGGACAAGCCGTTCAACATCATCGCCGGCCCGATACCATCGCAACAGGGTTTCCGTCGCAAATCGATGCCGAAAGTCATGTAAGCGAGGTCCATTGCGATCCTTCGGCGCGCGCAGTCCGATTTGGCGGGAGAGCTTGCAAAAGGTGTCACGTACGGTTGAAGGGCGGAGCGCTCGCCCGCACTCTGAGATCAAGAAGTTGGCAGCGACAGGATGGCTAATCGTCGCGTCCCGTAGGCTGGCGTACTGTGCCAGCGCGTCTCGCGTGGAGGGATGAAGCGGGATCAATCGAGATTTGCCAAACTTGGCTCCACGAATGGTCAACAACCCTTGTTGCAGATCTACATCCCGACGCTGGAGCGCGAGCGCTTCGCTTATCCGCAGACCTGTGACAGTGAGCAGGCCGAACAGGCAATAGTGGGTCTGGCCACGCAAGCCAGTCCCGTGTGACAAAGCTTTAGCAGCGACGAGCAGATTTCCGATTTCTTCCTCGCTATAAAGGTGCGGCTTGGCTCGTTTCGGGCGATTCGGAAGAAGACCGCGTTCGGGAATCTCCGTACGTGGGTCTGTGGCACTTCGATAGCGTGCAAAGCCGCGTACTGCGATGAGCCGTTTGGACCAATATTCGGGTTGGCCGTTAACTGGTTGCACAGCCCATTGAAGGGCCAGTTCGGTCGTTACCCAAGATGCTTCTCGAGCGGCCATGAAGGTACCGAAATCCTTCAGCAAACTCTCGACCTGAACGAGTTTGAATCCCACGCTTTGACGCAACCTCAGGTAGTCCTGAATGGCCTGGGTGAGGTTATTCATGGTTTCTCTCCCGGCCACGGCAGAGCCAAGCGTTCCAGCGATGCAATATCGACCTTCGCGTAAAGTTGAGTGGTATCGGGGCTTCTGTGCCGCAGCACCTCGCCGATCTCTCGGAGTGACGCTCCTTTGGCCAGCATATCGGTCGCCAGACTGTGACGGAGCAGATGAGCACCTTTGCGCGCGGACTCAATTCCGGCACCGAGCAGTGCGTGACGGACCACCGTCGAGACGGCGGTGGATGCGGCGAAACCCCTCCTGGGAGCCAACTCGCATAGGAAGACATGGCGATCACTACAGGACGGTCGGCCGTTTGCCAAATAGCTGGTGATGGCATTGCCCACGTCGTGAGGAATTGGCAATTTTGTCCATCGACCCCCTTTGCTGCGTACCGTGAGGTCGCCTTGTTCCCAGTCGATGTCATCGAGCCTCAGCGCCGCAACTTCGCCAGCGCGCAAACCGAGTCGAGCCAGCAACAAGAGAATGGCGTAGTCCCTTCGCCCCTTTGAGGTCGAGCGATCGCAATGGTCGAGAATTTGTTCGACTTGACCAGGACGCAGACACTTGGGCAACGTCGAGAAAGACCAATTCGCCACCG
>JANMSE010000261.1:0-2533 GCA_031389045.1 Deltaproteobacteria bacterium
TTCTACGAGGCGGAGCTTCATCGGATCAAAGGGGAGCTGACGCTGCAACAGGAAAGTCAAAAGTCAAAAGTCAAAGCGCAAAAGTCAAAAATAGAAACCGATCCCCGACCCCTGAACCCCGATCCCCAAGGCGAAGCTGAAGCGTGCTTCCTCAAAGCCATTGACATCGCCCAAAAGCAACAAGCGAAATCTCTTGAGCTGCGGGCGACGATGAGCCTGGTCCGACTACGGCAACAGCAAGCCGTGGAGCACGGAGCTGGGAGCAGAGAACAGGGAACACGCGGCGCGCTCCACGAAGCACACAACATGTTATCCGAGATCTACGATTGGTTCACCGAAGGCTTTGACACGAAGGATTTACAAGAGGCCAAGGTGTTGTTAGCGGAGCTGACAACGGCATGATGACGTTACGGCAGTTTGCCCACCAGGTGGACTCTATTCCAGCGACGACCGCTTGGTATTTCGCTGACCTTGGGGAAGCCCGTGGCAAGCAAGCGTTGTTCACCAAGCAATCTCCTCAGCGCCTCAAAGCCTTGCGCGAACACGCGCTGTTCCTCACCGACTCCGCACGACCCCGATTTTCGTGCAGTGTTTCTCGATGGGGCAGAGACTGCATTTGGGCGAGGTCGGGTGACAGATGGTTTGCCCCATCGCCACGAGCAGCTCGTTGATCTCAATCCAGTATGGTCGCGGGAGCTTGGCGCGGAGCGCCATTTCGGTTTCTTCGGGCGTGGTGGTCTCGACATAGCCCCAGCGATTCGAGATGCGGTGCACGTGCGTGTCCACACAGATACCCGGCTTCTGAAACCCCTGCGTGACGACCAGATTCGCCGTCTTGCGACCAACTCCCTTGAACTTCACGAGTTCGTCGATCTCGTCCGGCACGCGGCCTTCGTACTGTTCCACTAGCGTGCGCGAGATGTCGAGGAGCGTTTGCGCCTTGGTCTTGTAAAAGCCCACCGGATAAATCGCCTTCTCTATCTGAGGCTTGGTCAGCGTCAGCATTGTTTGTGGGGTCTCCGCCAATGCGAACAACCGTCGCGCGGCGGGACCGGTCGTTTCATCCTTGGTTCGTAGACTGAGGAGACAGGCGATGAGCACGTGATACGGATCACGTGACAACGCGGCCATTTGTGTCACCACCGGCGCGGACCATCCGGGAGCGGCCTCGCGTAACGCGGTCATCACCGTGTGGATCGTGCGGTTGGTCACCATGCGCTTTTTCCTTGTCGCGGATCTTCCTGTCCATACACAGTCACCAGACTGACAGGCAGGGGCAGCGTGCCCTCCCGCTCAGCAATCTCCTCCTGCCGCCACCGTAACCCGGCTTTTTCCAGAAGCGTATAAAATTCGGCGGTATTGGTCCGCTTGGCATCGGCGAGTAGGGCTCTTCCGTATGGCGCTACATGATGTCGCAGAAAGCTGACCAACAGTGGGAACGTTGGTCGATCATAGAGAATCTCCGCGCCAAGGATGAGCATAAACTGTTGATTGAGCCTGTCACTGGTGAAATCCAGTGCGCGCGTCTCCCAGTCGCGGCACTCATTGCGTCGTGCGTTGGCCGTCGCGAATGCCAGCGCCGCGGGCTCTTTATCGGCGAACACCACTCGTCCGCCTTTGCGCGCGGCGATAATCCCGGTCAGTCCCAGTCCACAGCCGAGATCAAGCACGGTCATCTCACGGCAATCGACCCGTGCTTCAAGATAGCGTGCCAACGTCAGCGCTCCGGTCCACAGATGCGCCCAGTAGGGTGGCTCTTCCGTGTCATCGCGCAGCAATGCGTCACGATCCACCCAGCGTTCAAGGTCTTTCACCCGCAGGAGTGAAAGTGGAAGAGCACCAATAGTGACATCAAAGGCTTCGGTGTCGTAGGGAGGAAGGAGCCCGATTTCTTGATCCCCCTCACCCTGGCCCGCTCCCAGCCGGGAGCGGGCATGTTCGCGAGCATGCCGCGCACGCATCTCATTCAAAAGCGTTGAGCCCCGTGATGTCGCGTCCGATGGTGAGCCGATGAATATCCTCGGTTCCTTCGTAGGTGTTCACTGTCTCCAGGTTCAGCAAATGACGAATAATCGGGTACTCGTCGGTGATGCCATTCGCACCGAGAATGTCGCGGGCAATACGCGAGATATGCAGCGCGGTGGAGACATTGTTCATCTTGGCCATGCTGACCTGTTCGGGTCGCATCTTGCCGGCATCCTTGAGTTTTCCCAGCCGATAGGAGAGCAGTTGCGCCTTGGTGATTTCGGTGATCATCGACACCAGCTTAGCCTGCACGAGTTGATAGCCACCGATTGGACGGGAGAACATCACGCGATGGCGCGCGTAGTCCACCGCGCTCTCATAGCACGCAATGGCCGCGCCCGTGGCGCCCCAAGCGATGCCATAACGGGCTTGGGTCAGGCACATCAGCGGTGATTTAAGCCCGCCAGTCCCCGGCATGAGGTTCTCTTCGGGAATCCAGCAGTCCTCAAAAATCAACTCGGACGTGATCGACGCGCGAAAGCTGAACTTGCCTTCGATCTCCAGGCGT
>JANMSE010000132.1:0-17179 GCA_031389045.1 Deltaproteobacteria bacterium
CTCGAAGCGACTGGCCGCATGGCTCACGCCAACAATGCGATAGGCACGGGTCGGTTGAGCAATGCCCTTCAAGCTCTGCGCTCCCAGGTCCACATAGTCAAAACCGCCCCGAGCCAACCGTCGGACCCGCTCGCTCACGACAATACTGTCGACCGGAGCGATGTTTTGCAGCCGCGATGCCAGGTTCATAGTCTCACCCACTGCCCCCTTCTCCGCACCCGCGACGACTACCACACCCGTCGCAATACCGATGCGCACATGCAGACGCCCGACCTCCGGCACATCGAGTTTGGACAAGGACTCAATGATCTCCAGCCCTGCATGGATAGCGCGCTCGGCTTCACCTTCGTGGGCCAGCGGATAGCCAAAGAAGGCGACGATGCCATCGCCCAAGCGTTGGTACACATACCCCTCATAACGGGTGATGCACACCGCGCAGGCATCCTCGTAACTGCGAATAATCCCCTGCAAGACTTCCGGATCGACCCGGTTGGCCAGTTCGGTGAACCCCACCATGTCGCAGAACAGCACGGTGAGTTGGCGGCGCTCCGCTGGGTGCTGGGTGCTAGGGGCTAGGGGCTGGGTGGAACTTGGAACTCGAAACTCAGAACTCGAAACTGGCGTAGCCCCGACCCACACCAACATCTTGCTATCTTTGTCCAACGCAATTTCTTGTACCTCGATCAACTCTTCCTTCAACGCATCAAGCTGTTCATCGTCGAGGTCGAACTCCAGCTTCAGGGTCCGATAGGAGAGTCGCCCCTTCCGCTGAAGGAGGTCACTCGCTTGTTCAATGATCGCCGAAAATTTCACTCCTGCTCCTTCCCTTTGTTCGGAATACTCTACCCTCGTTCATGGACTGGAGTGCTCAGCAATCCTCAATCGCTGCTACCACAAGGTCGATATCGGATACTGCTGAATCCGCGGATCAGGACTGACGATCACCAAACCATGAGTGAGTGCTTGACAGATCAATATCCGGTCAAACGGATCTCGATGAAGCGCTGGCAGACGATCCAGGGCTAACACGGCAGCTTCTTCGATCGGGAGCGTCGTGAGCCCAAGCAGCGTTCGCTGCGCGGGAACAAACTGGCGCGGGAGTTCGGGCAAGGGGAGTTTCCCAAGTGCATACTTGATCGCGATTTCCCATACCGAGGCGGCGCTCAGATACACCTCATTGTTCGGGTCCGTGACGATAGCGCGCGCTTGGGCGGACAACTCCGGGGCATCATCGGCCATCCACAGGAACGTGCAGGTATCCACTAGCACCTTCATGACTCCTGTCCCTCAAAAGCCCGGAGGATCTCTTCGGGCAGCGGCTCAAAGAACTCTGGCGGCACTTTTACCTTGCCCTTTGCCGTACCGAGAGGCCGAGGGGTGGTGCGTTGCGGAGGCAAGGAACGAATCTCAGCGATGGGGACGTTGTGTCGGCACAGGAGAATAGTTTCTCCAGCTTCCAGGTGCTTGAGATAACGCGAAAGATGCGTCTTTGCTTCATGAATGTTGAGTTTAATCATGGAGCTAAAATTAGCCTAAAAATTAAACTAACACAAACGTATTACTGCCTTTTTCTCTAGTTTTTTCAGCAACGCTTTTGCCTCTTGCAAGTCCTTGGTCTCAAACCCCTCAGTGAACCAGTTGTACACATCCGACAACAGCTATTGAGTTCGGACTTCAGTGTTCGGAGTCCGTGAAGCGGAAAGTCGCAGGGAACTCGGAACCCGAAACTCGGACCTGGCGCAACGCCCCCTACAACTTGCCAATCTGCCGCAACACCGCGGCTTGGTCCCAATAGATGCGCTCGGTCGCCATCTGGCCATCACGAAATTCGATGACGATCACCAATTCCACGTCGATCCATTGATTGGTCGGCGGCACGCCCGGCAAGAACCACTCCATCTGTTTCGTATGATGTAAGCGCACGGTTGCCTCTTCGACGATGGTGTTCTCGGTCACGACGCGATTGGTCATGGTGTGTTGCCACTCCGAGGGAATCGACGGAATGAACATATCTCGATAGTACGCCCGCAGTGCGGCCTTCCCCTGCCCGCCTGAGCGCGTCGGCATGTGCATGACGGACGCATCCTCGACCATCGTCGCCAGCGCCTGCTCCACATCCTTGGTCACGAACTCACCGATAATGTGAGATTCCCATTTTTCGAGATTCGTATGAGTGGACATGGTTTCCTCCGGTGTGGTCACCATCCGCGTCATCAAACTTCGCCGCGAATGAAGTTCAGAATACGCCCTCGGGACGTTGCTGAGTCGGACCCGGTAAAGTGTCGTCGCCGTTCCGTGCGGGTGTAGCCCTGTTCGGCCATCTTGGTGCTGAATTGCCCGCAGTATGTCCGCCCAGGATCAGTGAGAATGACCTGCGCGATGGGATTGGTATGACACGCCAGGAACGCGGCAAGCAGCGCTGGATGGCCGCGTTCATACAGCAGATCACTGCCCACAATCAGATCGAAGCGGCCCAGCTCAGGATTGGGACCCGCCCACGGGGCCTGCTGAAAGTGAATAGGTAAGAGACCGTTCAGGTCCGTATTGTGGCGCAGAAACTCTTCCGCCACTGGATGATAATCGCTAGCGGTGATGTCCGCCCCGCGCTGTTGCAAAACCATACTACACAGGCCGATCCCGCAACCCACCTCTAAGATACGCTTCCCTGCGATTGGAAACTCGCACATCTCTTCCGCGAGCGCGCGCCCGGACGGCCAGAGCACGCCAAAGAGCGGCCAGGATGCGGACGAAATCCCGGCTTCGGCGGAGCAATGATCGCCATCCCAAAATTGTTGGCGGTCACGTAGCGAGCGGACATGGTAGTCATGCGTCCCGACGCGGAACGTCGAGGTTTCGACCTCAATATGCGAGAGTAAATCATCTGAATCTTCCAAGACCATGCTCCTGTGACGAACGGTTACGGACAATGCACGTGAAAGGGATAGAGCTGGGGAAAGGCCGGGACAGAACAAAATTTTTGACTATGCCGCGGCTACGTGACGGACATGCAGGAGATCGTTGCGCGTGACTTGCCGGAGGGCACTGGCGAATACCGATGCTACGGCAAGCGTTTCCCCATGAGCCGCGAAAAACTCCACCTCGGATCCTCTAGAACCGATAGCGGAAACGGCCCCAGAATTCGTTCATCTGGTTGCGCTCCGATCCGCCAGCCTGCATGTGGGCAATCCCGTAACCGCTTTCACTAAAAGGCCGTCCGTCCGTGGTAAAGTTGGCGAACGTCCCAAGGTCGTGTTCCCGTCGGCTCCCGAGAAAAGCCGTGATCCCGAGTTGCACCGACCAGTTGTTGCTAATCAGATACTCAGCATTGCCACCTAGCGTGCCATCAACCCCAGTGGTTCCGAACGTGCCAAAGAGGAAATAGATGAGTTGGTCGCGCCTGAACTGGTTCTGGACGAAGAAGGTGAAGATGAAGTTATCGTTGGCACCGTTGGGGTTCCCATAGCGACCCGCATGCACGTCAGGAATATGAGTCCCAAACGCCTGGACACTCAAAAGGAAATTGCGGGTTGGGTTCAGCCAGCGAATGAGGGTGGGACGGTCAACGCCGATCACCCAGCGATAGATGTTCCCGTCCGCCCAGTTGTCTGGCTTCGTGGTGTCGGTCAGCAAGGCATTCGCCGTCCACGACAACTCCGAGCGAATGACAAATCCGGTGGTGGGCTCAAACCAATCAAGAGAAAAGCCCAGGGTATTTTGTTTCCGATACTTGGCGGCCAGCGAGCCCCCGACCCCACAGGCATTGAGGTAAGGCGCGGCGCGAAACACTTTCTTCGCGGTCTGGACTCTGGGATTGGAAGAGGCGCGCATGTTGATGTGCTTCGGCTTCACGTTGATACGGACGGGACCCAGAGTGGACTGCACCGTCTCTCCTCCTGGACCGCGAGGATTATTGGGGTCAACCGCGGGCAGCACTTCCGCGCAGCCGGGAACCCCTTCAAGCACGTTAATCCGATCCCACCCAGGCGACAGCACGTCTTGAAATGCAAACCAGTCAGTAAGCTGAAGACGGAAGTTGCCAACCGTGGCTTCCCACCGCATGCCGATCCCGCTATTGCCGAGATTCCATGCTGGCGCGCGATTCTTATACAGCCCCACATTCACATCATTACGGCCAGGGAAGAGCGCTTGCCCCAACAGGTCGTTCCCAAAGGCAAAAGCGTCAAGGGTACGACCAAACCCAACCGCCCACGGCTGCGCGGGATGGCCGAATCCGACCGGGGTATGTCGGTCGAAAACCCACACCACGCTCCCAGCGAGATCTTTCAAGGGGCCGACTTGACCAAAGCGATGCTCCAACAACGCCGACCACAGCGGGACGCGGGTGTCATCAAATGGGTCAATAAAAAAGTGATCCCCAAAGTTGACCGGGTTGACGATATCTTGGAGGCGGAAGAAGTCCGCCTTGCCCCACACATGTTGTTGTTTGCCAATACGCAACCAGTTCCGTCCCCCAAATCCATCGAAGAACAGGTCCGCGTATGCCTCACGCACGGGATAGTACAGATCCATGTTGGTCTCACGGGTCATGCCAAAACGCAGATCATTCTGACTAGCGTCGAGACCATAGTATGCGCGCGAACGTGAGTCGCGCCGGCGACCAGGCACGTTGTACTTCGACCCTGGCACCAGGTTATAGGGAAAGAGCGCGTTATTGATCGGCCACAATTCCGCGAATCTATGCAAGCTGTTATTTCCAAAGAATGTGCGCAGGAGTGTCGCGTTCGCTCCTCGTGGAGACCGCGTCCGTCCAGAGACCGCTTTCGTTCCCACATCACGGCCAGTGCCGAAACGGTCCCCCAGGTCGTAGATCGACTCGTACTCTGGTCGGAGTTCGATGAAGTACTCGAAACGGGTAAACGTCTCCCGCAGCACACGCAGCGGACCGGAGAGTTGCACGCTCGCACGGTAGCGAGAACTGGCGATGTGATAATCCTCGACAAAGGTATCAGTGCGAAGAATGGAAAAGTTATCGACATAGCCGTGCACGGCCATATCTCGCAAGCTCGGAATAAGTCCCGGCTCGTCCGCGGCCAGCGCGTGCGTGGACACCAGTGTCACGCTCAGCGCGAGCAACATCGCAAGCCTTCCGCCTCGTTTCCGCATCTCCCGATATGCCCCCTGCGTCATAAATCTTCCTTCCCCTCTTTTGGTGTTGAAGGCTGGAGTCTGAGAAGAAAACGCCCTCCCTCCACACCATCATTTGTAGCGAATAGCCAGACCAATCATCTGAAAAGCATACTCAGCGGTACTCGTATAGTCGCGGGTGTTGCTGTAGCCGAGATGCGTCGCGGAGACCTCGTCCGTGAATGCTCCTTCTTTGAGCGGTTGAACAATCACGGCTTGGGCACCAATCGTACAGGCTTCACGATGCAGGAGTGTCCGCATCTCCGCGATGTCGGTGCCAGGGTTGCCATACGATTTCACCTGGGCAATCACCTCGTATGGTTGCCCAGGTGGAGCGGCTAACACTGGAATCTGACAGTCCGGAGCCCTAAATTGCACGGGCAGCTCGCCAACTTGCTCGGTCAACACGAGCGGCTTGGTCGGACGCTGGCCACAGGCCGCCAGCAGCAACAGAAGGAAAGTCACGATGTGTCGCGCGTGTAACATTAAAGTTGGTTTCGCGGTCTCTACTTAGCACGCGCCTCGCCTTTTCTCTACTCTTGCCACCCGCCCTATTCTCAACCTCTTGCTCCGCACTTGCGTCTGAAATCAAGGAGTGCTTCAAGAACATCACTCGTATGCTCGGAGGCATTGCCCATGACCGCCACCAGTCCCGTGACCATGACCACCGAAGCGGCCCCCGTCCTCGCACAGCACCGCTTTGACGAATCCCGCTTGGAACACTACCTGCGCACGCATCTGCCAGAGTTTGCTCCGCCGCTGAGCGTCGCCCAGACGCAGGGTGGGATGTCGAACCCCACGTTCATTCTCTCCGATGGCAATGGCAAACGGTATGTGATGCGCAAGAAGCCACCGGGCAAACTCTTACCGTCCGCTCACGCGGTGGATCGCGAGTTTCAGGCGATCTCGGCGCTCGGACCAACCACCGTGCCGGTCGCCAAGGCCCGCGTTCTCTGCCAGGACTCCACGGTCATTGGGACGGACTTCTACATCATGGATTTTGTCGAAGGCCGGGTGTTTCGCGCGCACACGCTGCCGGACCTGAGCCCCACGGAACGGCGGCACGTGTATGACGCGATGATTGATACCCTGGCCACACTGCACGCCGTCGATTTTCGCGCAGTGGGTCTCGAATCCTATGGCCGTGTGGGTGGCTATCTCACCCGGCAGGTGCAACGCTGGTCGCAACAATATGAAGCGACCAAGACTGACCATCTCCCAGCGATGGACCATCTCATCACATGGCTCCCGGACCATATTCCCGATGACAACGAGACCACGATCGCGCACGGGGACTATCGGCTAGAGAACCTCATCTTCCATCCCACGGAGCCACGGATACTCGCCGTGATTGATTGGGAATTAGCGACACTTGGCTCACCGCTTTCCGACCTTGCATACACCTGCTTGCCTTACTACGTGGCGGATCCCACTCGTGGAGACATGACCACGCTCGACTACACGAGTTACGGCATCCCAGCCGAAAAAGAGCTGGTCGCGCGCTATTGCGCCCAGACCGGACGACCAGAGATCACCGACTGGAAATTTTACGTTGTCCTTTCACTCTTCCGTCTCGCGGCGATCACACAAGGCGTCTACAAGCGTGGCGTGGAAGGCAACGCCGCGTCGCCGGAAGCGCTGCTCCGGCGGGATCGTTGTCGGGCGTTAGCGGAGACAGGATGGGCGCTCGTGGGGGAAAGTAGTCAGTAGTCAGTAGTCAGTAGTCAGCTTCGCAATCAGCAATCCGCAATTGAAAATATGGACTTTCTCCTCGCACTTCTCACCAATAGCGACGCCATCCTCCACGCGACCCTGATCGCGGCGACACCCTTATTACTCGCCGCGCTCGGAGAAACCGTGGTCGAACGCGCCGGGGTCATCAACATCGGACTCGAAGGCGTACTCCTCATGGGCGCCTTCGCGGGCATGCTAGGGTGTTACGCGACCGGATCACCAATTGTGGGAGTCTTTTGTGGTGCCCTCAGCGGCTTGCTGCTAACACTGTTGTTCGCCGGTCTGACGGTGGGGTGCAACGCCGATCAAATCGTGGTCGGCATCAGTATGAACTTACTCGCGGTTGGCCTCACCGGCGTGCTCTATCGCGGCATCTTCGGCGTCACCGGCCAAGCACTCACGGTCGCCACGTTCCCCCCGCTGCCACTACCGCTTCTCAGCTCGATCCCTTTTGTCGGGACCGCGCTCTTTCACCACACCTTTTTTGTCTATCTGACGTTACTGCTCGTCCCCCTGACCGGCTTCCTGCTCTTCCACACACGCGCCGGGTTACAACTGCAAGCGGTCGGCGAACATCCACATGCCGCCGAGACGTTGGGCATCTCGGTTCGGTGGGTACGAACCGCCGCGTTAAGTATCGCTGGGGTATTAGGTGGGATTGCCGGCAGCTCCCTGTCGCTGGCCTACGCCAACACTTTTATCGAGAACATGTCGGCAGGGCGTGGGTTCATCGCGTTAGCGATCGTGATCTTTGGTCGTTGGCGACCAGCAGGCGTCTTCGCGGGCGCGGTGTTCTTTGGCGCGGCCACCGCCTTACAATTTCATCTGCAAGCGCTGGGACTCACCGTCCCGTATCAATTCGTGCTGATGCTGCCGTATGTCTTAACGCTGCTCGTGCTGATGCTGGCGGGCACGAAAATTTTCGCGCCCGCGGCACTCGGACAGCCGTATACGCGGGAATAGACGTCGTTCAGTTCGGAGTCCAAGAAAAGTCTCGGAGTTCGGAGTCAAAGGCGAGTCTTTGAGTTCGGAGTCGTTCAGTTCGGAGTCTTTTGGGGAGTAAGAAAAAGAGCGGAGGGAGTGGGATTCGAACCCACGAGGACCCGTAAAGGCCCTACCGATTTTCAAGACCGGCGCGTTCAACCGCTCTGCCATCCCTCCAGAGTGGCCGACATTACCGGGCTTTTTTGACTTCTGAAAGGGGGGCGATCAGCCGGGCAGTGAGCATCCACGCTCCCTTTTGTTGCCCTCTTTTCTTCTCGCACCTATACTTTCGATCCATGGAGAAATTATGAATCGATCCTTCACAATGGTAGTCGAACGTGACTCTGAAACCCACTGGTTCGTGGGAGAAGTGGTGGAACTTCCAGGTTGCTACACGCAGGCTCCAGACCTTCCCACTCTCGAAGCCAACATACGTGAAGCCATCCAAGCCTACCTTGCTGTCGTCGAGCAGGACGAACCGCAATTCGACTTTTCGGTCTCTCCGCTGAAGTCCTTTCTCTGCTGAAACAGAAGGCCCACGAATGCCAACAGCCGCCTCTGACTGATTCGTCTTTTCACTCTTAATGACTGCCGTAAGAATTCGCGGGACTGAGGAGAATGCCCGAATCTATCGCTGCCCCCTGGCCGTCACAACCCGTGCCGCCCCGAACAACGCCACTTTGGGGTTGGTAATCACCCGCACCGGCATCGCCTCCAGCAATGGCCGCATCCGCCCTTTCGCGAAGAATGCTTCCAGCACGAACGGCTCTTGCAGCTTTGGTAGTATCTTCGGCGCGATCCCACCACCAATAAATACGCCTCCCGTGGCCATCACCTTGAGCGCTAGATTGCCCGCTTCCGCTCCATACAGAGTGGCGAACAGGTTCAGTGCCTGCACGCAGAGTTCGTTTTTCTCTTCGAGCCCCACCTGAGAAATCACCGCCGCTGGATCACGTTGCGTCAGTTCGTCCGTCAGCCACTGGGGTTCCACTCCTCGTCCGGTGTCACGAAAGAATTGATAGAGCGTATGTAACCCTGGGCCGGAGAGCACCCGCTCATAACTGACGTGCCCAAACCGCGCCAGCAAATAGCGTAACAGCTCTATCTCTAGCTCAGTACGTGGTGCGAAATCCGTGTGCCCGCCTTCACACGCGAACGGCTGATACGCCTTGCCATCCCAATGCAACCCGGCTTCGCCAAGTCCGGTGCCCGCCGCAATCACGGCACTATTGCCAACGGCATCGGGCGTACCGGCATTCAGTACCAGCCAATCATTCGCCGTCAGCGTGGCGATTCCATGCGCGGTCGCTTCGAGATCATTGATGAGCCACACCTGCTCAGTGCCTAAGATCGAAGCGAGCGACGCCGCATCTACTACCCAGGCGAGGCTCGTGGTCTTACAGCGCCCCTGTTTTACTGGTCCCGCCACGCCGAAACAGGCGGCGGTAATGGCACCATCATGTGAGGCCATAAACTTTTGGACGATGACATCTAGATTTGGGTAGTGCTGACTACGAAAAGTCTCTTCGGCCACGCAACGGAGCGGGCTCTCCCCTGCGGCGAAGAGAGCCAGGCGGGTGTTGGTTCCTCCGATGTCACCGGCGAGAATCATGGGGGGCTTCCTATCACTCAGTCGCGATCTTGCGCATGAAGCGTGGCACCAGCATGCCGTTGCCAGCCGTTTCCCACGTCACGGCGACTTCCATCCCAATGCGAATGTCTTGCGTGGGCACGTCAATCACATTGCTCACCAACCGCACATGGTCATAGGCGGGAAAATCCACCACCACGATGTTGTACGGCACCACCGTCTTCATCGCCGGATGCGCGGGGTGATGAACAATCGTGAAACTGAAGACCACACCCGTCGCTGGTGCCACCACCCATTCGTTGGAAAATGACCGGCAGTATGGACATACCGGCGTCGGCGGATGGCGAAAGCGACGGCAGGGGCTGCACTGTTGAAATCGCAACTCGCGTTGTTGACAGTAGTGCCAGAACATTTTGTCCGCGTCATTTGGGACCGGACCAGAAATTTCGTTAGGTAAATAGGCCATCGTTACACCCCCAGAATCGCCGCGCTCATCGGCGACGCACTCATCCCCGCCGTCACGAGGCAGAGTTCCGCATCCTGTATTTGCGAAGTTGATTCACCACGGAGTTGCCGCACTCCTTCCACCACCAGATTGAGCCCATGAATGTAGGCTTCGGACAGATGCCCACCGGAAGTGTTGAGCGGAATGCGTCCGTGCGGCCAGCGGATGTTCCCCTCCGCCACGAACGGCCCGGCCTCGCCACGACCACAGAAGCCGAAGTTTTCCAGCGTCATCATCACACACCCAGTAAAATGGTCATAAATCTGAAGCGTGTCGATGTCCGCCGCCGTGATCCCCACCTGCTTGTACAGCCGTCGCGCCAACGTGGCACCGTTGCCCGCGCCGTATTCATCAATTGGCATGTTATGCGACCCCAGCGCCCCATCTCCCCAGCCCGCGGCCCCACCCTGCGCGGCGGCCAAGATACGGATCGGCTTCGCCTTCAGGTCGCGGGCGCGCTCCACGGTCGTTACGATCACCGCGCTCGCGCCATCATTCTCTTGGCAGCAATCGAGCAACCGCAATGGTTCAGCGATCATCCGCGCATTGAGATAATCCTCCATCGTCAGCGGCCTCCCGCGCATGACCGCGCGTGGATTGCGGTGCGCGTTGTCGCGACAGACCAGCGCGATCTCGCCAAAGTGTTCGGGCTTGGCACCGAATTCATAAATGTAGCGTTGCACGAGCGGCGCGATCATCAGCGGCGGCGAGAACATGCCGAACGGCACCATGAAGTTCAAATGGGGCAATTCATTGAAGCCGCCCGCCTGTCCATAGCGATGCCCTGGCCCCTGACATAGCGAGCGAAAGACTGCCACATATTGCGCTTGCCCGGTTTCGACCGCCATTGCCGCGTGCGCGAGTGCCCCGCAGGTGCCCGATCCGCCGCCACCCCAGACCATCGAGGCGAACCCCAGATGCGGCAGCCCCAATGCCTGCTGCATCAACCACGGCAAACTCGAATCGTTCGAGAACGACGCCACGCCATCAACCTGGTCTATCTTCAGACCGGCGTTGTCCACGGCCTTGAGTACCGCTTCACAGGCCAAGCTCCACTCTCCACGGTCGGCCATCTGCCCCCAGCGGGTGTAGGCCGTCTCGCCAATGCCAACAATACAGGCTTGTTGTGATGAATTTTTCATAGCCACCCTCATTTCTGGGGCAGCACTATAGCAATCGACAACGGGAAGTATACCCGTCTCTTCGGCTAGAAAATCTGGAAAATTCACACTTCCATTTCGGATTTTCCATCAAAATCCGAAATAGTGTTGCGGATTTTTGAGATTCAGCTAATTTTTCGCGATATGGCATCGACATTTATCCCGTGGACGATTTCCTGCGGGCGTTATGGCATCAACAAATCATCCCGTGAGCGCCAGCGGTGGCTTGGAGTTTGACAAGGTCGCCGTTATTTGGTTTTTGGTAGCCGGGCAACTCGTCCAATTTACAAGAGCAGAAAGGGAGTCAATACAATGAGCGGAACTTCCCCCCTCCGGGTCGCGGTCTTTGGTGCCGGTCCGTCCGGGTTTTATGCCGTTGAGGATTTACTCAAGCAAACAACCGCCAGCGGGCAAAGCTTCGCGGTCGATCTGTTTGATCGTCTACCAACCCCCTACGGACTGGTCCGCGGCGGCGTCGCGCCGGACCACCAGAAGATCAAAGCCGTCATCCGCCAATATGACAAAACCGCCAATCGACCGGGCTTCCGCTTCTTTGGCAATGTGACGTTCGGCACCGATGTCACCATTGACGAGCTGCTGGCGCACTATCACCAAGTCTTGTTCAGCACCGGGGCCGAATCGGACCGCCGCATGGGCATCCCCGGGGAAGACCTCGCGAACAGTCATCCCGCGACGATTTTTGTCGGCTGGTACAACGGCCACCCCGATTATCGCGATCTGCACTTTGACTTGAGTCAGGTGGAGCGGGTCGGCGTCATCGGCAACGGCAACGTGGCGATGGACGTTGTGCGAGTGCTGGCGCGGTCAGTGGATGAACTCGCCAAAACCGACATCGCGGAATATGCCTTGGAAGTGCTGCGCAAAAGCAAAGTCAAGGAAATTTATCTCCTCGGCAGACGCGGCGTCGCGCAAGCCGCGTTCACCAATCCCGAAATTCGCGAGTTAGCCGAACTCGATGGCGTCGATCTCGTGGTGCGGCCCGAGGAAGTGGAGCTGGATGAGGTCAATCGCGAATTCCTCGCCGAGCACGCGTCGGAACAAACCCATCAGCGCAACGTCGATATTGTCACCGCGCGGATTCCCAAGGGCGAAGGCAGCCAAGCCCGTAAAATCCGCGCCCGCTTCTTTGTGTCACCAACGGAGATATTGGGCGAGGGTCGAGTCCAAGGGGTCCGTCTCGAACGCAACAAGCTGATCAAGGATGCGCAAGGAACTTACAAAGCCCAAGGCACGAAAGTGTATGAAGAGATTCCGTGCGACATGCTGTTCCGTTCCATCGGCTACAAGGGGCACCCGCTCCCTGGCATTCCCTTCGATGAACGAGACGGAATTATTCCGAACCGTGAGGGGCGCGTTTTGGATGCCACCACCAAGCAACCCATCGACCGCCTGTATGTGGCGGGGTGGATTAAACGTGGCCCGTCTGGGGTCATTGGCACGAACAAGCCCGATGCGGCGGCGACGGTGGAGCTGATGGTCGCTGATGCGCAGCAACCATTTCCGCAGGGTCTCCAGACCGAGGCCGAAGCCGTCCCCGCGTTACTAGCGCGAAAGAATGTCCGCTATGTGAGTTACGCCGACTGGCAACGGATCGACAAAGTGGAAGTGGCCGATGGCAAGAAAGTCGGCAAGCCACGTGAGAAACTCACGACGATTCCTGAACTGTTGGCCGCAGCCGGAAAATAAAGGAGGAAGAATCATGCTGACACAAGACCGCTATCAAACAATACTCATTGAGAAGCGCGCGAGTGGGGTCGCGCTCGCGACTCTCAACCGTCCCGAGAAACTGAACGCGATCAATGCCCGAATGCACACCGAGCTCTCCACCCTGACGCTGGACGCCGAGGAGGACCCCGACGTGAAGGTGTTGCTGGTCACGGGGGCCGGACGCGCCTTTTGTGCCGGGGGTGACTTCAGTGGCCAGCCAGACTCGCCCGCCATGGGAGGCGGCCAGACGATGCGCGAAGCGCGGCAGATCGTCGACAATTTGCTGGACTGCACGAAGCCCGTTCTCTGTGCCGTCAACGGCTATGCCATGGGCCTGGGGGCGAACTTCGCCTTGCTGACCGATGTGGTCGTGGCGGCCCGGAGCGCGACGTTCGCCGATACCCACGTTCGCATGGGGATTGGGGCCGGGGACGGTGGACAAGTGATCTGGCCGCTGCTCATGGGCGTGAATCGCGCGAAGTACTTCCTGATGACGGGCGACCGTGTCTCCGCCGAGGAGGCGGAACGGTTAGGGCTCGTCAATTTCGTTGTCGAGGACCAGGAGCTGATGACGAAGGCCCTGGAGATCGCCGAACGCCTCGCCCGCGGTCCGGGCCGCGCCATCGCGGCCTCCAAGGTCCCCATCAACAAGTATCTCAAGATGGTCTCGAATCTAGTGCTCCCGCTCTCGCTCAGCTTGGAAGGAGCCAACATGGCAACCGCCGACGCCCGCGAAGCGGCCCAGGCCTTTCGCGAGAAGCGCGAGCCCAAGTTCACTGGTCGGTAGTGGATCAGGAGAGCATCACCGGAGCGGGGAGGCGTGACCCAGACGAGAGACACGCGCGCGACAGATGTGGCGCGTCTGCCGCCATGCGGAATCTTCCTCCTCGCTCATCAGGTACATGACAGATAAGGAATACGTACGATGGCAATGCAAACTCTCACGATTGACTCGCAAGTCCATGCCTACGAACGCAATCATCCAGAGCGACCGTGGCGCAACTTCCTGCGGGGACCAGCCGAGGTCACCGGCGATGACATGGTGGCCGCGATGGATGCGGTCGGCGTCGATGGCGCGTTGCTGGTGTCGCCTTTCACCTTGTATCGCTACGACGCCAGCTATGCCCTGGAGGTGTACGCGAAACATCCAGGCCGCTTCGGCTTGATCAAACCCTTCAATCCCCGGTCAGAAGCGGTCGCGGAGGAGATCGCGGAATGGGCACGGACACCGGGAGTCGTCGGCGCCCGCCTCATGCTCACGCCCCGGTCCGGCGACGCGGACGATCCGGGGCTCAATCGGATCCTCGCCGCGTGCGCCACGGCGGGGATTCCCCTGAACGTGATGTGCTGGGGTCATTTGGCTCTTGTCCGGGAGCTGGCCCGCCGCCATTCCAACACACAGGTAGTGATCGATCATGTGGGACTGAGCCAACCCTTCGCGCCTCCCGTTCCGCCCGACCCGTTCGCGGAGTTACCCACCGTGGTGTCGCTGGCCACCTGCGATAACGTGGCCATCAAGATTTCCGGGGCGTGTACCCTGTCCCATCAGCCCTTTCCGTATCCAGACATTTGGGAGCCGCTGGGGCAGATATTCCAGGCGTTCGGCTTTGACCGCTGCCTGTGGGGCACGGACTGGACCCGCGCCGTGGACTTGTTGACCTACGAGCAAGGCGTGGAGGCGTTCCGGGTCACGGACCAACTCTCCGAGGCTGAGCGTGCCGCACTGATGGGTGGGAGCCTCGTGAAGATTTACAATTGGTCGCCGAACAGGGGGCGGTAGCTGAACTTTCAAGGGGAGGTTTTTTACGCCAAGAACGAGAACAGCCGGGATACCTGTTTATGCCAATCGGCATTCGTCAGTATCCCGGCTGTCCCTCATATCCAGGAAGCACTCGCGGGCAAACTTACCGGCGCGGATGATTTTTCAGAAAAAACACCAACACTCCACTCAATCAGACGTTGCCGGGCCAAAGGAGTACGGCTTGAGGGTGTCCTGCGCGGCGCGACGGAACTTGTGCCAGCGGCCACCGCCGTAATAGGCCAGGCTTCCGAGCTCAGCGTCGCCGTGCCCGTTGTAGTACGACAGACAGTCGCGCAACGGCGCACTCATGAGGTCTGCCTGACGGCAGTGCTCGGCGTACTCCTCTTGCGGTTGACGGTGAATGTCGATGATCTGCTTGCCTTGGTCACGCAGGGTCGACAACATCCACACAAGGTAGTCGCCATGGGCGTCGATAGCGTCGGTGAAGTTGAAGCTCCCACCGCCGCCCTGAGGGCCAGTGACGATGAAGAGGTTCGGGAAGTCTTTCACGTGGAGACCGAGAAAGGTCTTGGTGCCCTCCGCAGCCCACGTCTCCGTGATCGTGCGGCCGTCGCGGCCTATCGTCTTCTCGAATAAGCCGCTCGCCATCCATTGGAACCCCGTCGCATAGATCAATACATCAAGCGGGTACTCCACCCCGTCTTGTACAACCCCCTTCTCGTTGATCTGGCTCACGCCCATCGGGGCTGTGTCCACCAGATGGACATGCGGCTTGTTGAACGCCGGCAGGAATTCGTCGTGGAACGTGGGCCGCTTGCACCCGTACGGGTAGTACGGCTTCAGGGCCGCGGCAATCTTGGGGTCCTTCACGATGGTGTCTACCCGCGCCCGGATCTGTTCCATGATCCGGAAACTCGTGTTCAACTGTTTCTGTATCAGATCCTCGGGCGTCAGCCGAGTTTCGTGCTGCTTGCGCTCTCTGAAATCAGCGACCCGGCCAGCGAGGTAGTCGTCGTTGGCCTGGATCGCCGTGCGGCCCTCGGAAATACGGGCGAATCGCACCCGGCGGGCGCGCGCCCAGCCTGGCTCACGGGACCACTCGTCGATCTCCCGCGGCGTCGTTTCGCGCTGGTCACGGATATCAATCGTCGACGGCGTGCGCTGGAAGACGTACAGCTCACCAGCGACCTTCGCCAGTTCCGGAATGACCTGCACCGCCGTCGCCCCGGTCCCGATGATCCCGACCCGCTTCCCTTCCAAGGCGATGTCATATTTCCAGCGCGAGGTGTGGAACGACTCGCCCTGAAACGTCTCCATGCCTTGGATACGGGCGAGCTTGGGGGTCGTGAGGATCCCGTTGGCGTAGATCAGGTAGCGCGCGCGCATGGCGTCGCCGCAGTTCGTGGACACGATCCACCGGCCCGCCGCTTCGTCCCACGTGGTCTTCTCCACCGTGGTGTGGAACAAGCAATGGTCATAGAAACCGAACTTCGTGGCCAGCTTCTGGCAATACTCGAAGATCTCAAACCCCGACGCGAATTTCATCGTCGGGAAGTAGCCCATTTCCTCCAGTAACGGGAAATAGCTGTACGATTCCACGTCACAGGCAATGCCCGGATACCGGTTCCAGTACCAGGTCCCGCCGACATCGCCGCCCTTCTCACAGAACCGCACGTTGGTGAACCCCGCTTTGCTCAGCTTGTACCACAACAATAGCCCCGCGAACCCGGCGCCCACCACCAGGATTTCGCATTCGTCAGTCAGCGCCTCACGGGGGACTGGAGCCGCGGAGTATACGTCCGCGAGGTACTTGCTAAACTCGCCCTCCATCGCCATGTAGTCCGCCGCTCCCTGGCGCGCGTCCTTGTTAGCGCGATACTTCGCCTGCTCCTCGGCGTTGAACACCGCGCCCGATAGCTGCGGCGGCAGCGTCTTGAGCGACTCCTCCTGGGTGACCGAGTAGCCTCTCCCGACCACAGCGTCCATCGTACTGGCGGCACGGGTGTTGAAAATCTTGAGTCCGGTATTGGGGTCAATTCTGATCGACATCGTCTGCTCTCCTCTCTTCGATTACCGTGATAATGCAAATTTCCTTGAATCATTCGTACGGAGGGGGACCCTGGTTGGTCAGGAGATGTCCCGCTTCGGCAGGCGTCTCGCTTATACCCTTCAAACCGCTGGCTCTCAGGACCTCTACGGCGAGGCCCCTTCGGATTCTTACCCCACGGTGCGCTAAATATCTAGGTCGGGATGAGCCGTGCCAAGGATTGGGATCGGCGCATTATGGACCAGCGAGCAAGGTGCTCGAACCAGACAGCCCCCAGATGCGCGCGCTGGAAGCGTATCTCCGCGCTCAGCGCAAAGGGAAAGAACTCGCCTACGGGAAGCGCTAAGATGCGCTTAATCCCCCTCATCATAACTCTCTCCCAACCGGGCTTATCATTACCCACATTTATGTCACTTACGTGGATGGAAGAGACAGTACATGTGAGTGAGGTCGGCCAAGTGTTGAAAGCCGCGCCACAGCACGGTCACGCCCGGGGGGCCATCCCCCGCGCGCCCCAGAAACC
>JANMSE010000156.1:0-25622 GCA_031389045.1 Deltaproteobacteria bacterium
CTTTTGCTGCGGTGCTGATGACGAAAGCGCCAAAGATCATCTACATCTCTTGTGCCCCGGCCACGCTCGCCCGCGACCTTGATCGCTTTGCCGTTGAGGGGTATCACGTGCACCGAGTGCAGCCCTTCGATATGTTCCCGCAAACCAGTAAAGTCGAAACTATTGCCCTCCTCGAACGGACAGCTCCTCTTGTTGTCACACCTATGAATTTTGACGGACAAAATCGGTAAGCACACTATATCCCCCTCACCCTGACCCTCTCCCAGCCGGGAGAGGGAACCTGGAAGCCGTCTCTCTACGCTTACCGAACTTGAAGGTTCACCATACTTAGCCAGACAGGAAGGAACCCAACGCATGACGCTGACCTCTACTATGTCGTCTTGGTTACAAGCGGACGGATGGCACCAAGTCCCTCGCCTCATTCATGGGTTCTCTCAGCGGATTGAGGACCGAAACGGTGCGCTCGCCACGCTCACCGCGGAAACCTTTCCTCTCCACACGCTGAAACAGGTCCACGGAGACGACATTCTTATTGTCCACCAAGAAAGCGACACGACCTCGCGGCCAGAAGCTGATGGTCTCATCAGTCGCGAGACCGGCGTCCTGCTTGGTATCGCCACGGCGGACTGTGTTCCTGTGCTTATGGTTGCTCCTGAACACGGCCTCATCGCGGCTCTCCATGCCGGGTGGCGTGGCACGCTCAAGGGGATCTGTCAGCGCGCGATCACTAGGCTCAAGGACCGCTGGCAGGTTGAGCCGTCACATGTCTGGGTCGCGCTCGGTCCCGCTATTTCCCCCTGTTGTTACGAAGTTGGGCGCGAGGTGGGCGAGGCACTACACGAACGCTGGCGCGTCAATTCCGCCTGGCAACCATTCGCGGCAGGCGACAAAGGTTTTCTTGACCTCCGCGCCATCAATCGTGCGCAATGTGAGGACATTGGAGTTCCCGCATCGCGGATTCAGTCGGTTGGCCCGTGCACATTTTGCGCGTCATCCGATTTTGCGTCCTACCGTCGAGAAGGGACTGGCGCTGGACGACAACTCAGTGTGATTGGTTGGCGGAAAGACTAGCGCACGTTGTTCATGCTATCCGTGCCTCGGAGAATCCATTGATGCGTATCGCCGTTATTGGAGCTGGAGGGTGGGGAACCGCGCTCGCAACACTGGTCGTCACCGCTGGACACCAGGTCTGTGTCTGGGTGCGTCGCCCCGCACTCTACGAGCAGTTGACCAAAGGACAGCAGAATCCTGCGTATCTCCCCAATGTGCGTCTGCCATCGACCTTGACCTATACCACCGCTCTCGCGGAAGCGGTCGCGCAGGCGCAGTTGGTGATTGTCGCCGTTCCTTCTCACGCCTTACGAGGGACAGCCCGTGCCCTTGCCCCGTTACTCACCGGCACTCCACTCCTTGTCAGTGCCACCAAGGGGATCGAAGAAGAGACGCTGCAAACGATGACCACCATCTTAGCCGAGGAGCTTCCTCCCTTGCGCTCTTATATTTCCGTGCTCTCTGGTCCAAGTTTCGCCGCTGAAGTCGCTCGCGGATTGCCCACGGCAGTCACGGTGGCCGCTGCTGATGACGCGGTGGCGACCGCTACCCAGAAAGTGTTTTCATCTTCGCGTTTTCGCGTATATACCACCACGGATGTTGTCGGGGTTGAGATTGGTGGCGCGGTCAAGAATGTCATTGCCATCGCGGCTGGCGTGAGTGATGGTCTTGGGTCGGGCTATAGCGCACGAGCCGCGTTAATCACTCGTGGACTGGCGGAAATGACACGCCTCGCGGTCCGTCTCGGCGCGACTCCCCAGACACTCTCCGGTCTTTCGGGGATGGGCGATCTGGTACTCACTTGCACAAGTGATCTCAGTCGCAACCATACAGTCGGAGTACGCATTGGCCGTGGAGAAAAAATAGCGGACATTCTCAGCAGCATGACCATGGTGGCTGAAGGGGTACGCACCTGCCGCTCCGTCCATGCCCTCGCTCAGCGATTGGGGATAGATATGCCGATCATTGAGCAAGTGCATGCCTTGTTGTACGAAGGAAAGTCTCCACAACAGGTCGTCGTGGACTTATTGACGCGCGAAACAAAGCCGGAATTTTGGCCCAGGGAAAATTGACATCTTTTCCCTAGTATGGTGAGATGTCGCGCCTACCAAAAAGAACTCTGCGGAAACCCCGCACGGATGGAAGCTAATGAAAAGAACGTATCAGCCCAGCAATGTCCGCCGCAAACGGACACACGGTTTTCGCAAACGCATGAGCACCACCGCCGGTCGCGCCGTGCTTAAACGCCGACGGGATAAAGGACGCCACCGTCTCGTCGTTACGGTCCCCCCCAAGCCAGCACACCGGTGAACCCCGCGACTCCCTTGTTCACGTTTCCGAAAGAGGCCCGAATCCTCGCACGTCGCGAATTTTTGCTCTTACAACAGCGTGGAAAGAAACGACACGGCCAGTATTTCTTAGTCATTACCGCACCGGGCCGCACCCAGCGGTCCCGTCTCGGCATAACGACCTCACGTCGCTTCGGCAAGTCGGTGGACCGGAATCGGATGAAACGATTGTTGCGCGAATTTTTTCGTGAGCGTCAACACGCGCTCGTCCCCGCCGTCGATCTCGTCATTATTCCGAAAGTCGGGGCGCACGAGCTTTCGTTCCTCCAAGTGGACGCGGAACTCGAGCGCCTCCTTTCCCTGGCCAAACGCGCTTCCTGACATGATGGCCTTCCTACGCTCAACACTGGACAGCGTCACTTCCCTTTCCGTCGGGACACAGCTACTCGTGGGCCTCGTGCTCCTGTACCGTTGGTGTCTCGCCCCACTGCTGGGTCCCGCGTGTCGATTTTCCCCAACCTGCTCAACCTACGCGCTTGACGCACTCCAGAAATATGGTGCCCTCCAGGGCAGCAAACTCACCCTCCAGCGGTTGGCCAAGTGCCATCCGTGGCATCCTGGAGGCTACGACCCGCTCCACTAGGACGTTGACGACACCGTGGAACGTACAAAGCCAATGATTGGCGACTAAGGACCCGATTTTCCGTGGAAAGACAAACCATTCTTGCTGTGCTCCTCTCGCTCGTCGTGCTTATTGGGTATCAGCTTCTGATTGCGCATTTATATCCACCTCCCCCTCCGGGCACCCCATCCTTCCCCGAACCGACCGCGACAAACCCTACGGAGAGAACACCTCTCATTCCCCAAACAACGGAAGCGCTCCCACCGTCAGTGGATAATACCGTTGTGCCATCACCTCTCACTCCACCACCTCCGCCGCCGAGCGTGGTCGCCAGTGCCCGCGAATTCACCGTCGAAACCGATGCCTACACCGCGGTCCTCACCTCTCTTGGCGGTACGTTCAAGAGTCTCCGTCTTAAGCACTATCCAGGGGACGAAGGCCGCGACTCGCCGCCGCGTGAGATGATCGCTCCAGGGCGGAACGGCGAGTTACCACTCGAAGTGCGGCTTGAAGGCAAGGGCATCGCATTGAGCGACGCGGGCGTCTCCTATCAAACGAGCATCGGCAGTACAGTGACCGTCCACGGAGAAGACGAAAAGACGATTGAGTTTCGCGGAGCGGTCTCGGCCAGCACCACGCTCACCAAGCGGCTGACCTTTACAGGCAAGGGCTACGGCATCACGTTGGAGACCAGAGTCGAAAACGCCCCCGCGGCGGTGTCGCTGTTATCCGTGGTCTGGAACCAAGCGCTTGATCCGAAGCATGCCGCGAGCTATGTCGCGCATGGCCCGGTGGCGCTCATTGGACGAAAATTTCACTACGAAATCGCCACCGATCTCGTCACCACCGAAAAGCAGTATGGGCCTGACAACATCCGCTGGGCGGGCTACGCCGATACCTATTTTCTCGCAGCGATCATTCCGCCCGAGGGCGCGACCCACGCGGTCCTGATGAGCGCCAAGGATGGCACCGTCGCCACCAAACTCGCGATTCCCTGGACTCCACAGCCTGTCACCTATACCGTCTATATTGGGCCGAAGGAGTTTGCTGTCCTGAATACGGTCCATGAGTCACTGGACCGATCCATTGATTTTGGCTGGTCGCATTTTATCGCGCGTCCGTTGCTGTCGTTTCTCAATCTCCTGCATTCAGTGACAGGAAATTACGGCATTGACATCATTCTCCTCACCGTCCTCGTCAAACTGGCCTTCTTTCCCTTGAGCATCAAATCCTTCAAGTCGATGGCCGCCATGCAGAAGCTCCAGCCCCAAATGGAACAACTCCGCGCGCAGTACAAGGATGATCGTGAGGCCCTGAACCGCGAAACGATGGAGATGTACCGTCGCAATAAAATCAATCCACTCGGGGGCTGCCTCCCAATGCTCATCCAGCTCCCAGTGTTCATCGGCCTCTACCAAGCACTGATGATGGCGATTGAACTCCGCCAGGCGCCGTTCTGGAGCTGGATTCAAGACTTATCATTACCTGACCGCCTTGGCACTTTTGTGATCCCCTTTGTTGATCCTCCGGGAGTTCCTGTCCTGACCATCCTGATGGGGGTGACCATGATTCTGCAACAAGCTATGACTCCCATGCCCGGAGATCCGATTCAACAGAAGATGATGATGATCATGCCGCTGATCTTTACTGTGATGTTTGTCAATTTTCCCGCCGGCCTCGTTTTGTATTGGCTTGTGAACAACGTCTTGAGTATCTCTCAGCAGTACGCCTACAATAAAGGACTGGTCTAACTTTGGGGAAGGAACAAAAGATGAGCACGGTTGAAGTAGAAGCACCGACAATTGAAGAAGCGATCGTGACCGCCCTGAAACAGCTCCAGGTGGAGCGAGAGCGTGCCGAGATCGAAGTGTTAGCGCAACCCACTAAAGGATTCTTAGGCATTGGCGGCAAAAAAGCGCGGGTCCGTGCTACCCTGCGAGTCCCGTTATCCGCCCGTCTGGCGGCAGAACCGCCGCCCCCTCCTCCAGTTGAATCTCGACGGCCAGCGGAACCGCAACGGCCAGCGGAACCGCGCCGCGCCCCTGAACCCCGACGTGAACCAGAACCGCAACGTACGGCGGAACCCCGCCGTCAACCAGAGCCCCAACGTGCGGCGGAACCTCGACGTCAACCAGAACCGCAACGGCCCACTGAACCCCGGCGGCCTGCGGAATCCCGGCGTCAAGCGGAACCTCAACGCCCCGCGGAACCGCGCCCCGCGGAACCGCGCCCCGCGGCGGAACCTCGACGACCAGTGGAAGCACGACGCCCGGTCGAACCCCAACGCCCACGCGAACGACAAGAAGAACCCGTGGGCGAAGCACCTGCGGAAATGACGCCGCAACTCTCGCCAGAAATGAGAGAAAAAGCGAGCGCCACGCTGAAAGACATCCTCCAGCACATGGACACGGAAGCGCGTGTCGCCCTGGATATCCGCGATGGCGAAGCCCTCCTGACCGCCACCGCCACCGGGAGTACCCCGGAAGGCTTTCTCGTTGGGCATCGCGGACAGACACTGGACGCCCTCGAATACCTGCTCAACAGTATCATTACCAAAAGTGACGAAAGTGAAACCCGCGTGACGCTCGACATTGAAGGATATCGAGAACGCCGCTGGAAAAGTTTGGAACATCTCGCCTTGCGCTTAGGCGAGCGCGTCAAGCGGCGCCGCAAGACGATTACCCTCAGCCCCATGAGCCCACGCGACCGGCGCGTGATTCATCTGACCCTGCAAGAAGACCCTCTCGTGACCACCAAGAGCATGGGACGCGGCTATTTCCGCCAGGTGACGATCATTCCCGAAGAAGGCGCACGGCGGGAGCGAGGACGCGGCGTCGAACGAGACACCACCAGTGATGCGTAGGCTTGAGGCTTGAGGCTTGAGACTTTTGCCTTTTGCCTTTTGATTTTCCCTTCTTCCCGTGTACGTCCATGACACCATCGCCGCTATCGCAACCCCTCCAGGTCACGGCGGGGTTGCGATCATTCGCATAAGTGGCTCCCAGGCCGAGACGATAGGGCATCAGGCATTCCTCTTTTCCCACCCACGCGAAACCTTACAATCGCACCATTGCTATCTCGGTCAGGTCCGCGACCCAGAGACCGGCCACTGTTTCGACCAAGCCCTACTCGTCGCCATGCGTGCACCGCACAGCTATACCGGCGAAGACGTGGTGGAGATTCATTGTCATGGCGGACAGTTACTCTCCCATCGCGTTTTGGAGGTCGTACTCAGCCAAGGCGCACGCATGGCCGAGCCCGGGGAATTCACCAAACGCGCGTTTCTCAATAATCGGCTCGACCTCTCGCAAGCGGAAGCGGTCCTCGACCTCATCCACGCCAAGTCAAACCAAGGACTTCACCTTGCCTGGGAGCAACTCTCCGGTCGCTTGTCCGCTGTCTGCACGACGTTGCGCGATCGACTCATTGGACTCACGGCCTACATTGAGGCATTTATCGACTTTCCCGACGAAGATCTACCCGAAAAAGCCCAGCACGAATTGGATAGCGAGATGTCTGTCCTGGCATCCGACCTCGCCGCGCTCGCGTCAACATTCACCCAGGGAAAAATCTACCGCGAAGGCTGCCGCACGGTGATTGTCGGAAAACCAAACGTCGGAAAATCAAGTCTCCTGAATCTCCTTGCGGGTACGGACCGCGCGATCGTGACCTCGGTTCCCGGCACAACACGGGATATTCTCGAAGAAACGGTCACACTCAATGGGATACCGCTGGTGATATGGGATACCGCCGGGCTGCGAGAGACGAGCGATACCGTCGAACAAATCGGCGTGGAACGCGCGAAAGCCGGTATTCACGCGGCGGAACTGGTGCTCGCCATTTTTGATGCGTCACACCCGTTGGATGCTGAGGATGAGGCAGTGCTCTTGGCTATCCAACACAAGCGAACCATTCCGATTCTCAACAAAAGCGATTTACCCGTGGTCGTGTCCGTGGCGGATTTACCCCCGCGACCACACCTGATGCCCCCCGTGGTGCTCTCAACCAAGACCGGCGCGGGTTTTGATGAGTTGGGGAAAAGTGTGCACCACGCCCTTTTCACCCAGGAACCAACACTTACGGAAACCGTACCCGGAGCAACCGTGACCCGTGTCCGTCATCATAACGCACTGGTCCAAGCGGAGCAGATGCTTCGTCAGGTCCGGCAAAACTTGCGCGACGGGATTCCGCTCGATCTCCTCGCGGTTGATCTCCGCGCCGCGCTCGATCATATTGGCGAGATCACTGGTCATATTCATACAGAAGACATTCTCGACCGCGTCTTTCGCGATTTTTGTATCGGGAAATAAGGAATCTATGGTCTACGATATTATTGTTGTCGGTGCTGGTCATGCGGGAATCGAAGCAGCTCTTGCCGCGGCACGCCTGGGATGCCAGACACTCATGCTCACCCTGAATCTGGACCATATCGGCCAGATGTCCTGTAACCCCGCGATTGGCGGGATTGGCAAAAGCCACCTGGTGCGAGAAATCGACGCCCTCGGTGGCGAAATGGCCAAGGCCATTGACGAGACCGGCATCCAGTTTCGCGTGCTCAATATGAGCAAAGGACCAGCGGTACGCGCCACCCGTGCGCAAGCGGACAAGGCCCTCTACCGACAACGCATGAAACGAGTAGTCGAAACCACGGACAACCTCATGCTCCGCCAAGGCAGTGTCGAACGCCTCCTCGTGGAGAACGACGAGGTGCGTGGCGTGGAGACCCAAATTGGTGAAATGTTTCTCGGGCGCAAGGTCCTTCTCACCACCGGCACCTTTCTGAAAGGGCTGATTCATGTGGGGCTCAAGAACTACGCCGCCGGACGAGCTGGGGACTTCGCCGTTGAAGGCTTGAGCGAACATCTGCGCGCGTTGGGATTTCGTGTTGGGCGTCTCAAAACTGGCACCTGCCCACGACTCGATAGTCGCACCATCGACTACAGCGTGGTGACCCCGCAGCCCGGCGATGACCCGCCAACCCCGCTCTCGTTCTCGACCGAAAAAATCACGCAACCGCAGATTCCGTGTCATCTGACGTACACCAATGCCGACACCCACAAGGCGATTCTGGAAGGGCTCGACCGTTCGCCGTTATATTCAGGGCTCATTCAAGGACGCGGACCTCGCTATTGCCCATCAATTGAGGACAAGGTCGTCCGCTTCAAGGACAAACTGCGCCATCAGATTTTTCTTGAGCCCGAAGGACGGGACACCGTCGAAGTGTACCCCAATGGACTCTCGACCAGCCTGCCGCTTGATATTCAGCTCCAGATGGTCCGCTCAATCACCGGGTTAGAGAAAGCCGAGATCATGCGTCCCGGCTATGCCATTGAGTATGACTATGCCGACCCGACACAGCTTTTCCCCACGCTCGAAACCAAGCTGGTGCGCGGCCTTTACCATGCCGGGCAAATCAACGGAACCACAGGATATGAAGAAGCAGCGGCCCAAGGACTGATGGCGGCCATCAATGCGGTGTTAAGCCTGCGCGGCGAACAGCCACTGATTTTCTCGCGTGACCAGGCATACCTCGGCGTGCTCATCGACGACTTAGTGACCAAAGGGGTCGGCGGTGAGCCCTACCGGATGTTCACCTCACGAGCGGAGCACCGGCTGTTACTCCGAGAAGATAACGCTGACCTACGCCTGCGGACCTTTGGCTATCGGATTGGGCTCGTAACCGACGCTGACCAGCACAAGACCGAAAGCAACCGGCAACGGATTGAGCACGAAATCAACCGCCTGGAAGACACTATCCTCACGCCAACGGAATCGACCAATGAGACAATGGCATCGTTCGCCAGCGCGGCGCTGAAAATCCCCACCTCGCTTGCGCAGATTCTGAGGAGGCCAGAGATTTCCTTCGCTATCATTCAACAGATTGCCCCCGCCCCTACCGCGCTGCCACGTGAAGCGGCGACCGAGGTCGAGATTATTATTAAATACTCCGGCTATATTCGCCGCCAGGAAGAGGGCGTCGCGCGGCTACGTCATCTTGAGGAGCTACGCATTCCCCAGACGCTCGATTACGACGGTGTGTCGAGCTTATCCGCCGAGGTCCGTGAGAAGCTGATTTCCATCCGTCCAGCATCCTTGGGGCAGGCCGCGCGGATTCCGGGAATGACACCGGCGGCCCTGTCCCTCTTAGCGGTCCACCTCAAGCGAGTGAGCGCCGCGTAACGCGCTATGCTGGACCAGGATCACACGCGCATGCTTCGTGAGGGAGCACAGCAGTTCTCCCTCACGCTCTCCGAGGCAACGGTCTCCCAGTTCGCTACATTTATTGAAGAAATCCAGCGCTGGTCCACTATTGCCGACCTGCTTTCACAAACCGACCCAGCAACGCTCATCCGCAAACATATTCTCGATTCGCTCGCGTTACTGCCCTGGATTCCTGCGGGAAGCCGGGTGCTTGATCTCGGCAGTGGCGCGGGCTTTCCTGGTCTTCCCCTGGCCATCGCCAAACCCGAAGTCCACGTCACGCTGATCGAAGCCCGACGCAAACGCGCCAACTTTCTCAAAGCCACCATCCGCGCGCTCACCCTGTGCAACATCAACGCCTACGAAGGCAGAGCCGAGCAGTTGTCACAAACAGAGAGTCTCTCGGCGGCATTCGACATGGTTATGACGCGGGCCACCTGGAGTCTGTCTCTCCTGCTGACGCTCGCACGTCCATTTCTGCGTCCAGAGGGCATCGTCATAGCCATGAAAGGCCCCCGGCTCCAGCACGAGCTTGTGGAACAGCGCGAACCAATCACAAAGACTGGCTTCGTGCATACCGACACCAAATCCTACACCCTTGCCGGAAACGAGAAACGCACGCTCGCGTTCTTCAGTCAGACATCCCGATAAGGAGACAGGCATGATTTCGTCGTCTCCCCCACTCCCCAGCTCCGCTCATTCGCCCCGTCGCTCGTCCAGTTTTCTCGCCCTGCTCACTTGCCCCTAGCTATTTTCCGGCGGACTAGAGAATAGCCATGACTACTTTCCAGCCCACTGCAAAACAGCTGCGTCGCTACCTCACTTCAGAGGTGCTGAACGATCTCGCCAAAAAGATGGTGTTCATCGGGGGGCCGCGCCAGCGCGGGAAAACGACGCTCGTCCGGTCCTTGCTCAGCGATCAGTTCGCGGAGCGGGGCACCTATCTGCATTAGGGTGCCGAGGATGATCGGCGGATCATTCTCAAGAAACGCTGGCCGCAGGACGCGGCATAGAAGACCGAACCCTTTTATTCCCCGATTTCCCGTTCCGTCCCCATTCCCCGTTTCCCTATTTTTGCCTTTTGCCTTTTGCCTTTGTCTTCTGCCCCCGCCCTGATGAGGCGCTCAGCGGCCCTGGAGCGTCCACGATTTATAAAATCGATTTTACAAATCGGAACAACAGAGCTACTAATGCGAAATATATGGAAAAAAACCGAACGCTCTATGACCTGATTGCAGCCCGGATACAAGAATCGCACCCACTCATGCAAGTGATCGTTGGCCCTCGTCAGGTGGGCAAGACCACCGCCGTACGCGCGGCACTGCATGGTCGTGGCGTTTATGAAACAGCGGATTCTCCTACGCCACTGCCCGCGCGGGTGATCGCGGAATGGTGGGAACACGCCGCTGCCCACGTGGACCGGATGCTCGCGATCGACGAAATTCAGAAAATTCCGGGGTGGTCCGAAGTGCTCAAACGGCTCTGGGATACGACCACGCCGCCGCTAAAGGTGCTCATCACGGGCTCTTCCGCGCTGTTAGTGGAGCAGGGACTCCGTGAAAGTCTGGCGGGACGCTTCGAACTCATCCGCGCGGAGCATTGGAACGTGAGCGAAGCACGGCACGTGTTTGGTCTGACGGTGCCCCAGTTTATCGAGTTTGGCTGCTATCCCGGTTCGCTCCGCTTTCTGTGTGGTGAGGACACCCAGGAACCCTTTACGCCAACGGCCATTGAGCGGTGGAGCGCGTACATCCGTGATGCCATCGTCGAGCCCGCCATTGGCCGCGACCTCCTCCAATTGCGTCCAGTGGAGCAGCCCGCGCTGCTCCGCCAATTGTTCGGGGTGGCGATGTCGCTGCCCGCGCAGATTGTGACACTTCCGAAACTGCATGGGGCCTTGCAGGGACAAGGGACGTTACCGACGCTCAAGACCTACTTGCACTTGCTCCAATCCGCTTTTTTGGTGACGGGCGTGGAAAAATACAGCCCTAGCCCTTTCCGTGCGCGGCAGAGTTCCCCAAAACTCATCGTGCATGACAATGCGCTCATCCGGGCCTTTGAGCGCCCCGTCACCGCGCCGCTCTCGCCCGCGCGCGTTGGGCACTATTTTGAGAACGCCATCGGGGCCCGCTTTCTGGAAGCCGGCTGGGACACCTTTTACTGGAATGACCGAGAGAAAGAAGTGGACTTTGTTGTCCTCGGCCCCAACGGAGAAAAATGGGCCGTGGAAGTCAAAACCGCGCACGTTGAAGAAAGAGAACTAAAGTCTCTCCATGCCTTTTGCCATCGGTATCCTGAGTTTGAACCTTGCCTGGTGTCGCTTGCGGGCCAACAGATGGCCGGCGTTCGCAATCTTACTCCTGACAACCTCTTGTCATTCACACGAATCGCGCATTCCTGACCCCCGCTCCCCTATTGTTGCCTTTGTGCTTTTTGCCTTTGTCTTCTGCCCCCCACCCTACGGATTCTGCGTCACCGTGTACCGTTTGCCGTTGACCGTAATCCGCCCCGATCGTAGTAAACCCGTCGTATTCTGCGCTACCGAGTACATCACCGTACTCCCTCCGGCTCCACTGGCCGCCGATGTGATGGTCATCCACGTCACGTGACTCTTCACCGACCACGCGCAACTCGCCGTCAAGGCCGTGATCGGGAAGCTTGCCCTTCCCGTGCCATTCCGCACGGTCGTGCCAGCGAGAATCGTGATCGTGCACGGTGCGGGCACCGGCGTGCTCGGGGCGTTCGGCACTTCCACAAGCGCTGCCCGCCTGTCAGTGACAATAAATGCCACCTGGCACAAATGTCATTGAAGACCGCGCGGAGCTATAGCCCCCACAAATACCCGACCACAACAACACCTCGAAAAATGTTTCACGTTAAACATTTGTGCAAACCTCGTTTCGGCAAAATGTTTAACGTGAAACATTTTTGCCCTCATGTTCGGGCTGAGGAGTTTGCGTTGGGACGATGGAAGTTGGCGATAGCCGGGCAGGCTTTCTGGCGCGACCGGACGCGAATTCGGTTCCGTTTTCGTGCTGATGCTGGCTTCCTCCCGCAAGAGCGAAGGGAGGAGGCCCATGCGGAGGAGAGGCAAATGATTATTCGCCCCTGCGTGCGGGGCATGCTGGGCAATGGCATTAAGAGGCTCTACGGAAACTGCCAAATGGCCTTGCAATTGGCGAGACTGTGCTTCGACAAGCTCAATACGAACGGCAAAAATCTAACGAAGACAAGGCCCAACCCGTTCGCCCTGAGCTTGTCGAAGGGTAAACGAAGGAGGGAAGTGGCTTCCGGAGAGGCTCTAAGTTAAGCCAAAGGCGCTGCTCGCAGCAAACCGGGGGTTGAAACCCCCGGCTACCCTCATACGCCGCTCTGCGGCATCTCTAGACTCGCGGAGCGAGGCCATGAGGGTAGTCGGGGAGTTCAGTCCCCGGCAAGGGGCGGCGTGGGGGTGATTTCTCCTGCGACAAAAATTTCCTTAACTTCATGCTATTGGGCGGAGGAGTGGCGAATGATTATTTGCCCTCCGTGCGGGGCATGCCGGGCTAGGATTCCCATTGCGCATCCCATCCTCCTTCGTGAGAGGTTCCCTCTAATGTTTTACGTGAAACATGAAATGGCCTCATGCGCATATTAAGTGGAAGGCGTACGTGGCCGTTGTCATTCTCTGTTTTTCCTTCAATACCAAGACGTTACCCGCTATGTTGCGGTGTTTACGCTGGTCGGGCTTTGAGATTTCCGCCACAGCGCGCGGTTGAGGCGCTTTTTTTCTTTTTCCTTCTGTGTTAGGGATTGCGCACCGTGGGTAGGATTATATGTATCGCGAATCGCAAAGGTGGGGTCGGCAAGACGACGACCGCCATCAACCTCGCCGCCGCGTTGGCGGTGAATGGCGATGCTACGCTACTGATTGACTGTGACCCGCAAGGCAATGCTAGCAGCGGCATTGGCATTAAACTCGAACCTGATTCTCCAACCATTTATGATGTCCTGCTCGGCGCGTGCACCCTGGAAGAAGCGACACAAGCGACCGCGATCACCAAACTCCAGGTGTTGCCCGCTAGCCATGACCTCATCGGCGCGGAAGTCGAGCTGCTCAGCGTCGAACGACGGGAATACCAACTGCACGCGCTCCTGACGTCCTGTCGCGACACGTACCGCTATCTGCTCATCGATTGCCCGCCGTCGTTGGGGCTCCTGACGGTCAACGCGCTCACCGCCGCCGACAGCGTGCTGATCCCGGTGCAGTGCGAATACTACGCGCTGGAAGGACTACGCTCACTGTTAGAGACATTGACCCTCATCCGCGAGCGCCTCAATCCCAACCTCGCCATCGAGGGCATTCTGCTCACCATGTTCGACGCGCGTAACAAATTGTGTCACCAGATCGCTGCGGAAGTGCGCCGCTTCTTTCCCCGCGACGTGTTCGACGCCGTGATTCCGCGCAACGTGCGCCTGACCGAGAGTCCGAGCCACGGCCTGCCGGTCATTCTCTATGACCCGTCGTGCCGCGGGGCACAGAGTTATGTCGAGCTGGCGCGCGAAGTCACTCGTCGTGATCCCGTGGCCTGGGCCGCCGTGCCGGGCGTGGAAGGGGCCGTCCAATGACTGAACCCGTACATATCCTCAAGCGGCGCGCGCTTGGGCGTGGCCTCGGCGCGCTGATCCCAGAAGGCACGCCCCTAGCGCCCACGATCGAGCGGCGCGTCCCCATCGCCGAGATTCGTCCCAATCCGCATCAGCCGCGGCGCTTTTTCGATGACGACCGTATCGCGGAATTGGCCGAGTCGATTCGGCAACAAGGCATTTTGCAACCGCTCCTCGTGCGCAAGGTCGATCAGGGCTACGAACTCATCGTCGGCGAACGACGGCTGCGCGCGGCGCAACGGGCGGGGCTCGATCGCGTGCCCGTCGTCATTCGCGAAGTGACCGACGCGGAGAGCATGGAAATGGCGCTGGTGGAGAACATCCAGCGCGAGGAACTCACGCCCATTGAAGAAGCGCTCGCCTATCGGCAGTTGATGGACGAACTGCACCTGACCCAGGAAGATGTCGCCATTCGGGTTGGCAAAAGCCGCCCGGTGATTACCAATCTGTTGCGCGTACTCAGTTTACCCGATGAGATTAAAGATGAAGTGGATCGGGGCCATCTCTCGGTGGGACATGCCCGCTCGCTCCTGGCCTTGGGCACCCCGGAAGAGCAGATCGACATGGCCCGTCAGGTCATGCGGCATGGGCTCTCGGTGCGTGAAACGGAGACGTTGGTCGCGCAGCGGGTGTCGACACCAGATGAACCGGCTCCTGGTGAAACGGCCGTGGAGCCCGCGCCTGATGACATGGTGTTGCGGCGCAATGTCCACGTCGTGGCCTTGGAAGACGAACTCACGCGCGCCTTCGGCACCAGGGTACGGCTGCGCTCCAAGAAGAAGGGTGGGCGCATTGAAATCGAATATTATTCCAATGAAGAACTGGAGGGGATTGTCAATCGTTTGCGGAGATGAAAAAACCTCCCTCCGAACGAGTGCACACCCTCTGAGCACACCCCCAACTTTCTTGATCCCCATTCTGATACGAAGGAGCGCGTAGCCGTGTTATCGCTAGACTGGACGTTTGCCTTTCAGATTCTTCTCTTTCTCATCCTCTGGGCGTTTCTGCGCCGATTCCTGTTCGAGCCGCACTTTGAGGTGATGGAACAACGGGAGCACCGCAGCGAAGGCGCGCTGCGTCAAGCACAACGGGTGAAGGCCGAAGTCGGTGAGATGGAAGAGCAGTATAAGAGCCGCCTGACCGCGACGAGAAGCGGGGCGATCCAACAGGTGGAAACCGTCGCGCGCGAAGCCGAAGGACAGGCGCACGCGATCACTGAGGCCGCGCGCACCGAGGCGGACAAGATTTTAGAGGAGATGCGCGCGACGTTGCGACAGGAGATCGAGAACACGCGCAAGGAGTTGCAATCCCGCGCCCCAGAGTTCGCGCGCAATATCTCGGAGAAATTACTAGGAAGGGCCTTGACGTGATGACGAAGCACTCTATAAGAAACCTGGTCAGTCTTACCACCCCTGTTTTCTTCTTCCTCGCCTCATGCACAGCGTGGGCGGCGGGAGGTGAACAGGGAGGCGGGCACGGAGGCGGCTGGGGGCTCGGCGGACTGTTTTTTTCAACGGTCAACTTTCTGATTTTCGCCGCGATCCTGCGGAAATATGCGCTTCCCGCCGTGCGGGACACGATCCGACAACGCCGCGACAAAATCGTCCAGGCTCTCAACGAAGCGAAACGCGCCAAAGAGGAAGCCGAAGCGTTACGCGCGGAATACGAACAGAAGCTCGCGGGGCTCGCGGCGGAACAACAACGACTGCAAGCCCAAGCCCTGGAAGCCGCCGAACGAGAGAAGAGTCGGATATTGGAAGAAGCCAGCCGCGCCGCTGAACGGCTGCAAGTCGAAGCGCGGCGGATCGCGCAACGTGAATTAGCCGAAGCCCGTCGGATGTTACGCCAGGAAGTCGCCGAACAAGCGGTTCGGCTCGCGACCGAAATGGTCACCGCCCGCTTAAATCAGAACGATCAACGCCGGTTCGTACAAAACCTGGTCACCGAGGTCAATAATGCCGCAAACTCCAGCCGCTAGACGATACGCCAAAGCGCTCTTGGAACTCGCGCAAGAGCAAAAGACGCAGGAACAGATCGGGCAAGAGCTCTCGCAGATCGCCGCCGCGCTGGCCGAGCCCGAAGTCGCTCAGATACTGACGCGCCAAGCGCCGTCCGCGAAAGGCAGCAAGGACCTCGTCAAACAACTGGTGACCTCGGTCTCGCTCCATCCGCTGCTCGTTAATTTTCTGGGCGTGTTGGCGGAGAATGATCGCGTGAGCGCGCTCATCGACATCAACGAAACCTATCACACCCTGCTGGAAGAGGCGCTTGGAAGAGTCCGCATCCAGATTCGTTCGGCGGCGCAGCTCTCCAAAAAAGAGCTGCAATCCGTGGTCGAGGCGTTTGGCAAGCTGACGAAGAAAACGGTGATCCCCACCGTTGAGGTTGATCCCGAGCTGCTGGGTGGCGTGGTCGTCACCCTTGGCGGCCAAGTGTATGACGCCAGCCTGAAATCACAAATCCGTCGCATGGGAGAGGCACTCGCCCAACAAGAGTAATGGCGGCGGACCGGAAACGAAAAAATCTCCCGAAGAAGAGCATGCGAGTCCCAAGCGGGGACCCGCTCAGCGGGGACCCGCCTAGACCGACTGCGGTTAGGAAAGAGAAACACGAGGATGCAATGGAATTGAAAGCTTCCGAGATTAGCGAAATTATCAAGCGCCAGATTCAAGGCTACGACAAGCACGTGGAACTGCGAGAGACCGGCACGGTGCTCTCAGCGGGTGACGGGATCGCCCGTATTCATGGGCTTGATCGAGTGGCCTCTGGTGAGTTGCTGCTGTTTCCCCATGACATTTACGGGCTCGCCCTGAACCTCGAAGAGGACAACGTGGGCGCCGCCATCTTCGGCGAAGTCCAAGCGATTCGTGAAGGCGACGAAGTGCGCCGCACTGGCCGCATCGCCGAAGTGCCAGTTGGTGAGGCGTTGCTCGGGCGTGTGGTGAACGCCCTCGGACAGCCGGTGGATGGCAAAGGGCCAATCGCGACGAAAGAGACTCGGCGTATTGAGGTTAAAGCGCCAGGCATCGTCCTGCGTCAGCCCGTCAAGCAGCCACTGCAAACGGGCATCAAAGCGATCGATTCGATGATCCCCATTGGCCGTGGCCAACGCGAACTGATTATCGGTGACCGGCAAACCGGCAAGACCGCGCTCATCATTGATACCATCATCAATCAAAAAGGTGGGGACGTGCAGTGTTTCTACGTCGCCATCGGGCAGAAGCGTTCGACGGTCGCGCAAGTGGTCGAACGGCTCGCGCGCGCCGGCGCGATGGAGTACACCACGGTCATCGCCGCCACCGCCTCGGAAGCCGCGCCGCTGCAATTCATCGCTCCTTACGCGGGCTGCGCGATGGGCGAGTATTTTCGCGATAACGGCAAGCATGCCCTCGTCGCGTATGACGACCTCTCCAAGCATGCGGTCGCCTATCGACAATTGTCGTTGTTGCTCCGTCGTCCTCCGGGTCGGGAAGCGTTCCCTGGGGACGTGTTCTATCTGCACTCCCGGTTACTGGAGCGCGCCGCCAAGATGAGCGAGGCGCAAGGGGGCGGGTCGCTGACCGCACTGCCAGTGATTGAAACCCAGTCGGGTGACGTGTCGGCCTACATTCCCACGAACGTGATCTCAATCACCGATGGCCAAATCTATCTCGAAAGCGACTTGTTCTACGCGGGTGTTCGTCCGGCGGTGAACGTCGGTATCTCGGTTTCGCGCGTCGGTGGGTCGGCGCAGATCCGAGCGATGCGGCAAGTCGCCGGGTCGTTGCGACTCGACCTCGCGCAGTATCGGGAGATGGCCGCGTTCGCGCAGTTTGGGTCGGACCTTGATGCCACGACGCAAAAGCTCTTGTCACGCGGCTCGCGCCTCGTCGAGATGCTCAAACAGGGGCAGTATCAACCGCTGTCGACGGAACGGCAGGTGCTGACGATTTACGCGGGCACCAACGGGTTCGTGGACCACATCCCGGAAAGCGCCTTGAAGAAATACGAGACGGAGATGCACCGGTTTGTCGAGACCCAGCACCCCGAAGTGTTGGAGGACATCCGCACCAAACGGGAGCTGACCGATGAGCTGAAAGGCAGCATCAACGCGGCGCTCAAGGCATTTAACGAAGGTTTCACGGCGTAATAGTCATGGCAACGCTTAAAGCAATTCGTCGGCGCGTCTCGTCGGTTCGGAACATCCAGCAAATCACCAAGGCCATGAAAATGGTCTCGGCGGCGCGGTTGCGGCGCGCGCAAGAGGCGGCGATCGCCGCGCGTCCGTATGCCGAAAAGCTGGAAGCCGTCCTGCAAAACTTGGCCACGCAAGGGCAGTCGCTGTCGCACCCGCTGCTGACGGCACGGGAAGAACAGAATATCGACCTGCTCTTGGTGACCGCCGACCGCGGCCTCTGCGGTGGGTTTAACTCCAACTTGGTGCGCGCGGCGGAAGCCTTCATCCGCTCGCATCCTAATCAGAAAGTCACCCTCACGATCGTTGGGCGGCGCGGGTACGACTACTTCAAGCGGCGGCCCGTCGAAATTGGCGACCATCATATCAATTTGTCTGGTCGGCTGACGCCCGCGTTGGCCAACGAAATCGGCACGCGCCTGAGTCAGCGATTTGTCAATGGCGAAACCGATGGCGTGTATATCTTGTACGCGCGCTTTCGTTCCGCGTTGGTGCAAGTGCCCACGATTGACCACATGCTGCCCATCATTCCTAAGGAACGGGCGGCGGACGCGGCGGCACCGAGCGAATATCTGTACGAACCACAGCCGCAAGAGCTGTTGGAAAGTTTGCTGACGCGCTATATCGACATGCTGATTTACCGGGCCACGCTCGAATCGGTCGCCAGCGAGCACGGGGCGCGCATGACCGCGATGGACAACGCGACCAATAACGCGGTCGAGATGATTGATCGGCTGACGCTCGACATGAACCGCGCGCGCCAGGCTAGCATCACCCGCGAGTTGCTCGAAATTGTCTCTACCAGTGAATCCTTGAAAGGCTAGGAGAGAATTCTCATGAATGTTGGAAAGATCACCCAGGTGCTCGGAGCCGTTGTGGACGTCGAATTTTCCGATAGCGCCCTTCCCCCAATCTATAACGCGCTGCAGGTCACCAATAGCACCATTAGTGATAAAGAGTGGAACCTCGTGCTGGAGGTGGCGCAACATCTGGGAGAAAACACCGTCCGTTGTATCGCCATGGACAGCGCCGAAGGGCTCGTGCGCGGCACCGCGGTGCGTGACACGGGCAGCGTGATCACCGTGCCGGTGGGCGAGGAGACGTTGGGGCGCATTCTCAACGTCGTGGGCGAACCGGTGGATGAGGGGCCGTCGCTCGCCCACGTCAAACGCTCACCCATTCACCGACCCGCACCCGCGTTCGATGACCAATCCACCGAGGTGAAGATTCTTGAGACTGGCATCAAAGTGGTGGACCTGTTGGCCCCGTATCCGTTGGGCGGAAAGATTGGGCTCTTCGGCGGAGCCGGCGTGGGCAAGACGGTTATTCTCATGGAGTTGATCAACAACATCGCCACGCAGCATGGTGGCTACTCCGTGTTTGGTGGTGTTGGCGAGCGCACCCGTGAAGGGAACGACTTGTGGTTGGAAATGAAGGAGTCGGGCGTTATCAACAAAACCGCGCTGGTCTATGGCCAGATGAATGAACCGCCGGGCGCACGTGCTCGTGTGGGTTTGTCCGCCCTAACGATCGCCGAACATTTTCGTGATGTCGAACACAAAGACGTGTTGCTCTTTATCGATAACATCTTCCGCTTCGTGCAGGCCAACTCGGAAGTGTCCACGCTGCTGGGGCGCATCCCGTCAGCCGTGGGGTATCAACCGACGCTGTCCACGGACATGGGTGACCTCCAAGAGCGCATCACCTCAACCAAGAACGGCTCGATCACCTCGGTGCAAGCGATTTACGTCCCCGCCGACGACTTGACCGACCCGGCACCAGCGACGACCTTTGCCCATCTTGATGCGACGACGGTGTTATCGCGGCAGATTGCCGAACTCGGTATTTATCCCGCGGTGGACCCATTGGATTCGACTTCGCGGATGCTTGACCCCAACATCATTGGCGAAGAGCACTACCAAGTCGCGCGTCGGGTGCAAGAAATCCTGCAACGGTACAAGGACCTGCAAGACATCATCGCGATTCTGGGAATCGACGAATTGTCGGAAGACGACAAGATCGTGGTGGCACGGGCCCGCAAAGTGCAACGGTTCCTCTCTCAGCCGTTCCACGTGGCCGAGCAGTTCACCAACATCAAGGGCGAATATGTCAAAGTGAAAGACACGATTCGCAGCTTCAAGGAATTGGTGGAAGGCAAATACGACGACCTGCCGGAGCAAGCGTTCTACCTGGTGGGAACGATCGAAAGCGCGGTGGAAAAAGCGCAACGGCTGGCAGCGTAAAAAAGTTCGGAGTTCGGAGTCTGGGGCAGTTCGGAGTTAAGACTCCGAACTCCGAACGGTCTTGGACTCCGAACTCTTTGTGACTCCGAACTCCGAACTTTTTTAGACTTCGAACTTTTTATGGCAGACATTCTTCGCCTTCGTATCGTCACTCCGGAACGTCAGCTTCTTGATGAAGAAGTGGACGAGGTCACCGCTCCTGGCACTGTCGGTGAGTTTGGGGTACTCCCCAACCACGTGACGTTTCTGTCGTCCCTCCAACCAGGGCGGTTGTTATACAAACAACGCGGGCAAACGCACACACTGGTGGTCGGCGGTGGATTCGCCGAGGTGTCGGACAACGTGATGACCGTGCTAGCCGATAGCGCGGAATTCGCGAAAGAGATCAACGCTGAACGCGCCAGGGCGGCCCTGCAAAAAGCCGAAGCCGAACTGAAGTCTCTCGACGTGACCGACCCCGCCTTCGCGGCCACCAACGCCGCGCGCCTGCGTGCGCAAGCACGGCTGGAAGTCGCTGGGACGCAACACTAGGGATTTTCCTTCAGTGCGGTGCGGGCGATCACGAAAAAATCGCCCGCACCGCGCACGTGAACCCCGGCAACCGGACCGCGTGAACGGTATCCGCGATGGTGTGGACCAGCTCGCTGACCCACCCGCCATTTCCTAATACTCGCTGTTCAACCGTCTGTTGTTTTGTATCAATGAGCCACAGCTCACCAACACCAAGAGCAGCGTAGGTGTCAGCTTTGGTCGTGCGATCATAAACGGCGATGCTTGGGGAGATCACTTCGGCCACCAGGTCCGCCGTCGTCAGACGGCCAGGGTCCGTTGTCTTCAGCCGCTCCGCACTGACAAACATCAGGTCAGGCTCCAAGTAGGTGCGCGCCGAAGTCCAAATCCCGGCACGTGGAACAAAGAGTTCGCCGAGTTCTGGATGTACGGCGAGATGACCTATGAAAAGTCGGTTGAGCCTCGAAACCGCCGTCGTGTGCGGTCCTTCCGGTGGTGGAACCATGTACAATACCCCCGCGATTAACTCATAGTGACCCCCGCCCGGTGGGTTCTCCAGTTCCCAAAATTCTTCCAACGTGTACTGCTGAATCAACGGTGAAGTCGTTGCTGCTAGTGCCATGATGTACCGTCCTCAAAGTGGACTACCGAAGAACGAGCGTACTGCGATCGAACTCGACTGTCGTGCGAAATTTTTCTAGGAAATTAACACCAAGTAATCCGTCGACTTGTAAACCAGTAGGAAGAGAAAGGACGAGCACTTCGATATGAGTTACTCGTTGCGCACCAATTTGCAGACTTGCAAGACGAACAATCGGAGTTCGTGCTGTCTGGTGAACGGAAACGATCCGTTCGTATCGGAAAGGACGAGAGAGGTCTACTTGCATTTCTTCGAGGACATGAGGGGAGAGCATGGTAAAGGCTGCTCCGGTATCGACCAAAAGCTCAGCACGATACACATCATTGAGCAGGCAAGACACGACCAAAACGCCACCGTGGACTCGCCGTCCCGGAATCCGATCTCCACGACGGCTCATAGGATAAAAGTGACGTCTTTGGGAATCACGTCGCCAGTATAAAAAACGAAGGTGACTACGCCGGGGTGCTTGTGAATCGCTTGGCGACAGGCCCTGATCTCATCGCGATTGACACTATGGGCTCTCACGATCCCACGTACGGGATTGCCGCGTGTATCCCATGCCGTTTCTTCAACCAACACCCAGCAGTCAGCATACAGTTGGGTGATCTGAGCAAGAGGTAATTCCTGTTCTATCGTCGGTACGTTGAGTTTTACCCGTGTGGTTGCCGCGCCCATACCTTAATCCTTTGAGAATACTTGCTCTCCCGCGATAAAACGCCAGACAAGGAGAGAAGTCAAGCAGAAGAGCAACCAGACAAACGAGAAGAGCCGCACCTCAGAAGATGGTCTTCTCACTTGCCACTCTCCCCTTTCGATCACCCCAAAGAAAACCCTTGACACCGCGGGGAATCTCTTGCTATAGGACAGCGCGTTAGTGATGGTGCCAAACTCGATGTGAGTCGAGGAAGGAAAGCCGACGGGACTTATCTCCACTGAAGCGTCAGGCGACACAGAGGCGGCGGGAATTCCTTCTGTCACGCAGACTACGCAAGGACAGTATAAGTTGGCCGGGTTGCCGGAAGTGATCACTGTATTGGTCGCACTGGAGCCCGGCTTTTTTATTGTGCAACTGCAACCTTTGGGAATACCCTATGCCATACACTTCCACCGCTTCTTTTCGCACGATCTGCCGTCTCGTTCTCTTCTGCTTTACCTTTGCGACTTTCCAGCCCACCAGCCTTGGCGTCTCAAAAACGCTCGACCTCAAATTGCGCATCTCTCACGCTGGTGCGCTGACCCTCGACTTTGGACCTTGGACTCTGGACCTTGGACCGTCTTCTGTGTACGGCCAAGCCCAAGACCCACTGCTTGCTCCCACGCCGGAGTTCGACCTTGAAGACCCCTTCATCAAACAAAAGGCTCAAGAACTCGGAAACAACCCAGCGCAAATCTTTGCCTTCATGCGCGATGAGATTGGTTACGAAGCCTACCAAGGTTCGTTGCGTGGCGCGCGGGGCACGTTATGGAGCAAAGCCGGTAATGCGCTCGATCAAGCCAGCTTAATGATCGCCCTGTTGCGCGCGTCAGGCATCAAAGCGCGCTATGTCAAAGGCACACTCGGAACATCTGAAGCGCAGATAGTGATATTGTCCATGTTTCCGCCGGTGCTGCGCATCGTCGGGTGCCCGCCTGCCGATGCCCTCAAAGCCGATCCGGCCAACGATCCCAAACTGCTCGCCGAAGCCAAAGAACATTATTGGGTGGAATACGGCAATAGTTTCACGCCTGCTGATCCGACGTTCCCGGATGCGCAAATCGGTCAGACGTTCACGACTAAACAGAGTGACTTCACCGAAGTCCCCGACAACCTACGCCACAAAGTCACCGTGCGACTCAAAGCGGAGCAGCGCTCCGAAGCCGCCGTCGCCTTTGGCGGGCAGGAGTTAGAGGTGAAGAATGTCCTCAATGAAACCTTCATCACGGCATCACTTGTTGGTAAGCCATTATCTGTAGGACATTTTGTCAACTCGCAACCCGCAGGTGGGTTGGCGTTCTCTACCGTCACCCACACCTACTCGCCCTATATCCTCATCGGCCAAAACGACAGTGACATCTCTGACGATCCGATTATTCGCGGCACGGACTATCAGGAAGTGATCACCAATTTCCCGCTCGGGAATCAGCTTCTGACCGGCCTGTTCCTGGAGATGGATGTCGCGGATGCAAACGGAAAGGTCGAGACGCACGAGCGTGCGTTAGTAGACCGCATCGGCTTCGCCGCGCGGCAGAATGGGGGAATGCCGACAATCGACCTGTCAGGTGGGGCTGCAAACCAGTCTACTATCAACATCCTTGATATTGTCACAATCAACGCCTTGCCTGGTCTACAAGCACCGTCGGCTGTCGTAAACCAACGAGACCGTCTCACCCCAGTACAATCCGGCCTTACCGCTATCCTCCCTCTCCTCAGTACGCTTCCGTCCACCGGTCCTTTTACAACTTCACAACTCGAATTACTTGCGAAGGCGATCGACCTGGCTCGGCGGAGTACGATTATCAATGCCGAGACACTTGTCATGGCTTTCGCTGGCGCGTCGGATCGCATCCTGAGCCAGCTAGAGTTGGGCTATCGCAGCGAAGCACAGTATGTCTCTCCACGACTCATCCTCGCCCTCACGGAAGGAAAAGGACAAGAGTTCAAGATCAAGTTAGATATTCGTAAAAACGAGGTTCGCGTAATTCCTGCCCAAGGACAAGTGGCCAGCATTCCTTTTAATTTTGAAGTTGTACGCGGGGTTCTCGAAAGTACGCTAGAGGGAGAAATCTTGTCTAGTATGACTGGGCAATCGGTTGTTTCTTTTGCCTCTATTTTTGAGAATCTTACGGATCCACAAGATATCGCTGTTATTAGCGAAGGAACGGCTCAGCAACTGGAAGTCCTTGCGATCTCCGACACGGCGAGAGCCAGAATAGCCCAAGCACTCTCCTTGGGAAAAGGTGTGGTGACTCCCACACGTATGGTCACGGTCAATGGTAAACCAACGATTGCCTGGTTAGAAACTGATCGTAACACTGGCCATACGATTAGTGTCATGGAGGATGGAGGTCATCAGACCTTCATAGAGTATCTCGAGTTCCTAGATTTCCTCAATTTCTTTGGCTTGTTTCCATTACCGGAAGGTAGCGACGCTGTAGAGTTTATCGGTCTGTTCCATGGCTTTGGACTCACAAATCTTAGTTTTATCGGACACCTCCTGGGTCAATTGAATAACGGGAATCCATTCGCAGAAGCGGCAAAAAACGCCAAGACTAAAGCTGCAAGGGAAATGAATATAATTGCGGCCTTCTTCATTAATGCTGCAGAAGTTGGGAGCTTTGGATCTGGCTTTAAGGAAGGGATCACCCACGGAATCGATTGGATTAAGCGGAATGTTCCGGTCGATCCCCCAGTGTTCCCTTTCCTTTCCAGTGACCTCGGTCCTGGTCCGGCCCCGGTCGCTCCAGGAACACAGCCGGGCGTGAACGCTCAGCTCGTACTTGATGGTTTCTTTACCGAGTCTGTTGGCGCTGCCGAGATTCCATCAGTATACAAGGTTCAAATTCAGAACACCGGCAACGCAGCCAATACATTCGCTATCACGCTACCACCACCGCCAGCAGGCTATGAGATTCAGAGTAGTGTGCCGGAGATTACCGTCCCGCCAGGGCAGACGGCGGAGGTGGGCATCTGTTTGCGTCCGATCAATGGCATCGGTGCGCCGGGACGAGCGTCCCGTTTAGTGTGACGGTCACCGGTACAGGTACGTCCGCCACGGATACCGAAACCTTCGTCACACCGGATGTACATGACGTGACGTTGACACCTGATCCAGCGTTCGCCAGCGCCAGCCCTGGAAGCAGCGTGCCCGTTGAACTCGCGATCACCGCCGCTGGCAATGTGGCGGAGAATGTCACGCTCAGCGCTGACCTGCCCAGTGGCGTGACGATCAACGGCCTGCCGTCAAACGTCACCTTCGCGCAAGGCGAAACCAAAACTTTCCCATTGACGCTCAATGTCAGCAACGGCGCGGTGCTCAACTCCACGCTGGCGACAACAATCACCGCGACCATCGCTGGGGCAGCCGCGCCGAACGATACCCAATCTACGACGATTCAGCTCAGCATCCGCTCAGCGGCAGTGGTCTCCGTTGAACAAGCCGCAGTGAAGGCCGCGAACGCCAACCACTCCCAGCTCGCGGGCGTGCTCTCACAACTCAGCGACACCCTTGGCCAATGGCAAGCGAACCCTACCGATGCTCGCCTCTGC
>JANMSE010000212.1:0-5052 GCA_031389045.1 Deltaproteobacteria bacterium
CAGAGCTTCACCCGGCACTCGGAGATCCTGAAGAGCATCTTGATCCACTTTCTGTCCGAGATCGGTGACGACTCGAACCTCAACCTGGACCCCGAGATGCAAACCTATTACCTGGGCCAACTGGCCATTGTCAATTCCTTACCGATCACCCAAGAGATGGCCGAAGTGCGGGCCACAGGGTCTCTTATCCTCAATCGCGCGGACCGTACCATCAGTGCCGCGGAGCGAGAAGAATTGATAACCGAGAAAGCGCACATCATGGCCGAGAAAGACAACCTCGCCGAAGTCATGGAAAAGATTCAACGTCGTGATCCCGCGACACACGCCAAACTCGCGAGCTTCGAACAGGAGGCGTACAAGTCAGTCGAGGACATTCTTGCGTTAATCGACCAGCAATTCCTGCGCGGCACGCCAACCATGACCGGGCCTGATTACTTCAACAAGATCAAGGAAGAGATCGGGACGGTGTTCGCCCTCTTTGACACGACCGTCCCGCTCCTGCGCACAGCCCTGGAGCAACGCGTTGCGAAGGCTCGCTGGAACATCGGTGTCTCCATCGGGGAAGAGCTGCTTGGCATCGGGCTGGCCCTCTTGATCGCCCTGATGATTAGCAAAGCCCTCGCTGGCCCGCTGCAGCAAATATCCGATATTGCCCAACAATTGGCGGTCGGTGACATTAATGTGAAGCTGCCGGACGCGGATCGCCAGGATGAAGTGGGCGAGATGACGCGCGCCTTCAACAAAATGATCAAGTCCTTCCAAGGCATGGCGCAGGTGGCTGAGCAGGTGGCGGCGGGCGACCTGACGGTCAACATCAAGCCGCAGTCGAATAAAGATGTGTTAGGGACCGCGCTGTTCACCATGGTCAAAGGCTTGCGGGAGTTGACGACGGAAATCGCGACCAGTGTCCATGAACTGGCCTCAGCCACCAACGAGATCCTCGCGTCCATTTCCCAAGTGGCGGCCGGGTCCGCGGAAACCTCCGCGGCAGTCACCGAGACGGCCACGACCGTGGAAGAACTCAAACAGACCATTTTCGCCGCGAGCCAAAAAGCCAAGACCGTTGCCGATAACTCACAGACTGCCGTGATTGTTTCCCAGGGTGGAGAAAAAGCGGTCGGCGAAGCCATTGACCGCATGACCAAAATTCGGGAACAGATGGAATCGATCGCCGACAGTGTCATTAAGTTAGGTGACCACAGCCGCGCGATCGGAGAAATCATCGCCTCGGTGACCGACCTCGCCGACCAGTCCAACCTATTAGCGTTGAACGCGGCGGTGGAAGCGGCTCGGGCTGGTGAGCAAGGCAAAGGCTTCGCCGTCGTGGCGCAGGAAGTCAAAATCCTCGCCGAGCAGTCCAAGCAAGCAACCGCGCAAGTCCGTACGCTGCTCAGCGATATTCAGAATGCCACTAGCGTGGCCGTGCTGGTGACCGAGCAAGGGACGAAGGCGGTGGAGGCCGGCGTGAGTCAGTCAGTGGAGGCGGGCAGTTCGATCCGTCAGTTGGCGAAAAACATTGCCGAAGCCGCGCAATCGGTCGTGCAGATTGCCGCCGCCAGCCAACAACAACTGGTCGGTATGGATCAAGTGGTGAGTGCCGTCGACAGCATCAAAGAAGCCAGCACCCAGAACGTGGACACCATGGGACAAATGGAAGGCGCCGCGCAACAACTCGCCATCGCGGGCTCGCACCTGCAAGACCTGGTTGGGCGTTATAAACTTACCAATGGAGCGGCTGCGTAGGACTAACCATGGGCACTCTCAAGCTCGGCTAGACAGCACTGCTGGACAAGCCAGCAGTGGCACCCGAGTGCTGTCTAGCCGAGCCGAGCGCCCTTTTAGGAGGAATAACCAATGAAAGATCACGTTCGGCGCGCGGTCGCCTATATCGTGCTCCGCCTCAACTCAGATAACGGGGTTGCTTCCGTCCACGATCACACGGCGTCCAAAGCGTTTCGCTACGATGCGGAAGTGGCACCAACCAAAACCAAAATTACCTTTGTCGAGCCCGAGACGGGCGGGAAAATTAGTGGACTCGGTGGAGCTGGGATTTTCACTGTTACCGATGAAGCCACCGGCAAGAAAGTGAGCCTCAAGCTGAAACCTGGCGTGTTCGATGGCTTCGATTATGGCTCAGTGAAGCCCTTTTCCGGTACCTGCGATGGCAAGCTGGTCTCTATCAAGGACGGCGAACACGGCAAGGATTTTCAGTACAGCGGCGGATGAGACAGGGGAACGTAGAGGCGTATGATTATACGCCTCTGAAATCGTAGAGGCGTATAATCATACGCCTCTACACGACGGAAACGCGCTCGCAAGCAGTAGGGTTGGCGATGATGATGGAGTATCTGACATGGACAAAACAATGAATCAACAGGCGAATGACCTTCTTGTGACATTCCGCGCAGAAGCAGAGGACCGACTCACGGTAATCACCGATACCCTCCGTCGTCTGCAAACCACAACCCAGCCCGAGGCCTACTTCTCCTTGTTAGGGGAAGTGTTCGGGAACATCCAGAGCCTGCGCGGGGCGGCGTCCACCGTCGAACAGCCGGACATCGAAGCGATGATGCAATCCCTGGAGGACATCTTCGCGCGGCTGCGTCATGACGATCTGCGACTGGCGTCCGACGCCTACCCGATAGTGGAGCAGTCCCTGACCACCGCGCTCAACGTGGTCCGATCCCCAACCGGTCGCTATGCGACCTCCGTTTCTGACTCAGTTGAAGCACTGATGCGCCTCGTCGATGAAGGGGAAGCACAGGGGCTTCTGATCGCTGCCACGGTGACCGATGGTGCGAGCACCAATGGCGCGAGCACCAATGGCGCGAGCGCCGATAGCAACTGGGATATCTTCCTCACACAGACCGAAGCCTCCGTGGCCGAGGCCGTGGTTGAAGAACTGGCCGTGCCAGTGTCATCGCCAGTGACGGTGCTGAGTGAACAGCCGCCGTTGGCATTGGCGACGGGTGAAGACTCCGCCACGCTCTTGACGAGCGACAGCAGCGCGGTCGTCAGCGCACCCGAAGAATTCTCCGTCACCGCGGCCAAAGGGCTATCCGAGCGCACTCCTGAAGCACCGGCTGTTATTCCCGTTGTGGTGCTTCCTTCATCGGCGGTGGCGCCCTCTTCCGTGACACCGGGGACCTCGCTGGTCGCGCCAGAACTGATGGAAGCGATTCGGGCTGCATTCCGTGGGGAAGCCGATGAACATCTTGAAGTGTTGGAAACCGGACTCTTGGCGCTCGAAAAGGTCAAGACCACGGATGAACGGGCTAGTGTACTCGAGCGCACCTTTCGTGCCGCGCATAGTCTCAAGGGTGCGGCCCGGGCCGTGGGGCTGACCGAGGTGCAGTCCGTGTGCCAAGCGGTGGAACAGGTGTTCGCGGGCCTCAAGCAAGGCGAAATCCGCCTCGCGTCCGACGGCTTCGATACGATGCACCGAGCCCTCGATACGATGAATGCCCTCTTAACTGGGGCCCTCACGGCGGACGATGTGGTGGACGAGACGGTTGATGGACTGCGGGCGCTGGTTGAGTCGGCTCAGGAACCCATTATCCTGACGGCTCCACCCATTGAAGAACTGTCCGCGCCCATGTCTCCCGTGAGCGAGTCTATCCCTGTCGATGTGCGACCGCGGATCGTCGCGGTGGACTCTCCGCAGGGCTCCGCGCCCCGACGTGGACCGCGGGTGGTTGAGGAACCGGTCCTCCGCACTACTGGAGAGACGGTCCGGGTGACCACCGCGAAGTTGGACTCCCTGTTATTACAGGCCGAAGAGATGTTGACGGTCCGGCAAGCAGCCGGCGAGCGGACCGTGGAACTGCGCGCGGTGTTGGGCTCGCTCACCGAGTGGCGGAAAGAGTGGAATAAAATTTCGGCCCAGGCCCGCAAACTCCAACGGATTTATGAAGGCACGAGCGAACAGGACCGGCAGGCCCAGCCGTACTTGCCTCTCGCGAACAAACTCCTGGAATTTCTCTACTGGAACGAGTCCCACTTCAATTCCCTCGAAGGAACCCTCAAGAATGTGAGCCGGGCGGCGGAGCGCGATTATCGGCAGGCCGGGACGTTAATCGGACGCTTGCTTGACGATACCAAGAAAGTGCTCATGCTCCCGTTCGCCTCGCTCCTCAACAGCTTCCCGAAAATGGTCCGCGACCTCTCGCGCACGCTCAACAAAGAGGTGGAAATGGTGATGCAAGGGGCGGAGGTGGAAATTGACAAGCGCATTCTGGATGCCGTCAAGGATCCGTTGATCCACCTGCTGCGCAACTGTGTCGATCACGGCATCGAGAGTTCTAGCGAGCGCACCCGCAAAGGCAAGGACGCGCGTGGGACGGTTTCGATTACCGTCGCGCAGATTGGCGTCAGCAAAGTCGAGATTCTCGTCTCGGATGATGGCGCTGGGATTAACCGTGCCGCTGTCGTGGCCGCCGCCGTGAAGAAGGGCGTCCTCTCCGCAGCCGAGGCGCGTGGGCTCGACGACCAGGCCGCGACCGCGCTGATTTTCCAATCCGCCGTGTCCACCAGTGCCACGGTGACCGATCTCTCCGGGCGCGGCTTAGGCATGGCGATTGTCCGCGAGAAAGTGGAACGTCTCGGTGGCCAGGTCTGGGTGGAGACGACAGCCGGTCACGGCACGACCTTCCGCATCCTGCTCCCGCTGACCTTGGCGACCTTCCGCGGGTTCTTCGTGGAAACCGGTGGAGAGACGTTCGTCATCCCCACCGTCAACGTTGAGCGTGTCGTGCGTATTCGCCCGGCGGAGATCAAAGTCATTGAAGGCGTGGAAACCATCATGCTCAATGGGCGGCCCCTCGGTGTCGCCCGGCTCCACAAGGTGTTGGATATCCCGGCGTTGGAACACACGGACGCGGATACGGCGACGGGCTTTGTCCGGGGGTTGGTCCTCACCAGTGGGGATCGTCGCGTGCTGTTCTGTGTCGATCAGATCGTCAACGAACAGGAGGCCCTGTTCAAAAGCCTGGGCACCTATCTCGAGGCCGTCCCCCACGTGGCGGGTGTCACGGTCCTCGGCTCTGGCAAGGT
>JANMSE010000274.1:0-2243 GCA_031389045.1 Deltaproteobacteria bacterium
CAGTCAAGGCCGAAACCGAAGTGCTTGTGATCGGCGGCGGTGCGGCGGGAGTCGCCGCCGCCGTTGCCGCCGCTCGTAACGGTGCCGATGTGATGCTGGTCGAACGGCTCGGCTATCTCGGTGGATTAGCGACAGGGGGCCTCATCATTCTGCTGCTGACACTCGACGATGGACGCGGGCGACAGGTGATTGGTGGTCTGTGTCAGGAAGTGACAGAGCGGGTGGCCAAACGTGGAGCCGCCTTCTTTCCGCCACAGTCACAATGGGGCAGTGAAGACGCCGAGCTGGTCCGTCGGGATCAACGGTGGGGACTGGTGTGGGGCCACGGGCCGCACCGCGTGCGCTACTCCGTCGCGTATGACCCCGAAGAGTTTAAGTTCGCGCTCAATCAGATGGTCGAAGAGGCCAAGGTCAAACTCCTCCTGCACTCGTATGCGTGTGACGCCATTGTCGAGGGAGACCGCGTGACTGGCGTGACTTTCCAGAGCAAGTCTGGTCGCTTCGCCATTCTGGCCAAGGTGGTGATTGATGCCAGTGGCGACGGCGACATCTTTACCTCGGCTGGCGCGGCCTACGAAAGCGAGGAGGTCCTACCCTGGCTCTGGTTCACGATGGGGGGCGTAAAGAATCCCGAAGCCGCGATTGACGCGGGTGGGTGGTTTTTTCACACGCTGGGTGAAGGGCGAGTGCTACTGCCGTGGGGCGCGACCGAGCGGGTCACGCGCAAGATCGACGCGACCAACCCGGAAGACCTCACGTATGCTGAACTCGAATGTCGCAAACGGGTGATGGAGGAAGTGGACCGCCTGCGCCGCGAAATACCAGGCTTCGCCAACGCGCATCTGTGTCATATCGCGGACCAACTTGGCATTACCGAAAGCCGCCGTTTGGTGGGGACCTACATGCTTGGCCGTGACGACGTCGATACCCCTTGCGATGATGTGATCGCCATCACTGGGCATTGGACCAAATACGAAACGCTCTATTACATTCCGTATCGTTCGTTGTTGCCGAAAGAGTTCTCCAATCTGCTCGTCGCTGGGCGCTGCATCTCGGTTGACCATCGCGTGCATCACGCCACCAAGGAAATTCCACCGTGCCTCGCGACTGGTGAGGCCGCGGGTACCGCTGCGGCTTTGGCGGTGCGCGGCAATATCGATCCGAAACATCTCGACGTGACACTGCTCCAGCGGCAACTCGTAACGCATGGGGCGATTTTGCGCGTGTGAAAAACTGACAACTGACAACTAATAGGAGGGAGCCTACATGGCGAATGTGTCTGAACTCTGTACGAAAACCTTGGTCGAAGTGGCCGAGCTGATGAAGAAGAAAGAAGTGTCACCCGTCGAGCTGACCCAAGCGATGTTGAATCGCATCTCCGCGCTTGACGGCAAACTCTATAGTTATCTCACGGTGACCGCTGATCTCGCGCTGCAACAAGCGCGAACCGCGGAACAAGAAATCACGAACGGCAGGTATCGCGGACCGCTGCATGGCATACCCATCGACGTCAAAGACCTGTGCTTCACGAAGGGGATTCGCACGACCTGCGCGTCAAAAATCCTCACGGATTGGCAGCCTGACTACAATGCCACCGTGGTCGATAGACTCAACGCCGCGGGTGCTGTGCTGCTGGGCAAACTGGGCATGACGGAGTTCGCGCTGGCCGGATACCATCCTTCCATTCATCCGCCGGTGAATCCGTGGGCGGCGGACCGCTGGCCGGGCGCGTCGTCGAGTGGGTCTGGAGTCGCGACCGCCGCGTCGCTTTGCTTTGGTTCGCTTGGGTCCGACACCGGTGGTTCCATTCGCTTTCCTTCGGCGGCCTGTGGGATTGTCGGTGTGAAACCAACGTATGGCCGCGTGAGCAGGTATGGCGTCTTTCCGCTGGGGGAGACGTTGGACCACATTGGGCCGATGACTCGGTGTGTGGTTGATGCCGCGATCATGCTGCGCGCCATCGCTGGGTTCGATCCCAATGATCCAACGACTCAACGCCTTACGGTTCGCGACTATCTCAATACTGTCTATAACGGCGTCAAAGGCGTGCGCATCGGAGTGGACCAGGAGTTCTGCACCACCGGAACTGATCCCCAGGTGACCAAGGCCGTGCTGGCGACCACCAAGACGTTGAAAGAGCTAGGGGCGGACATTCGTGAAGTCAAATTCCCGGTGGAGGACGATCCGTTCTGGTTCACGATCTGCGCGGCGGAAACCGCGGCGGCGCATGAAAAATTCTATCC
>JANMSE010000242.1:0-11162 GCA_031389045.1 Deltaproteobacteria bacterium
CGCGCGTGGGACCGCATTTATTGGGAAGGGAAACATCTGCTCCAGAATCTGCTCGACATCGAAGTGCCGATGATCGCCGCCATCAATGGCCCGGTGCTCCGACACTCCGAGCTGCCATTACTGTGCGACATCGTACTTGCCTCCGAAACCTCGGAGTTTCAAGACTCGGCGCACTTTCCCACCGGCCTCGTGCCTGGCGATGGGATGCACATGATCTATCCGCTCCTGCTCGGCCCCAATCGGGGGCGCTACTTTTTGCTCACCGGACAAATCATTCCCGCGCGGCAAGCGCACGAACTCGGCTTGGTCGGCGAGGTCCTCCCGAAAGATAAAGTCCTCGCCCGCGCTTGGGAATTGGCCGAGCAATTGGCGCAAAAACCGCTGCTCACGCTGCGCTATACACGGGTCGCGTTGACCCTGGACCTGAAGCGGCGCTTGCAAGATTTGCTTGGCTATGGTTTGGCATTGGAAGGGTTGGCGTCACTCGATACCGAAGCCAACTGAGATTGCATTGGCCCATAATAAAGGAGGAAGAATCAATGTCTGCATACTCACTCACCAAGGCGGGTCTCGCGCTTGCCTTTGGGCTCGCTGTATCAGTCGTCACCTCACGGGTGTGGGCGGCGGCCCCAATGGTCGGCGCTGATGGGGCCAAAGTCTATGAGCAGCGCTGCGCCCAGTGCCACAATGGCCAGGTCGCGCGCGCGCCGAAAATGGAATTCCTCAAAATACGGACCCCAGAGGAGATCGTGGATTCGCTCGAAAATGGCGTGATGAAATTCATCGGACTCGCCATGGCGGATGCCGACCGGAAAAGTGTCGCGGAATTCCTCGCGGGGAAACCCCTTGGTGGTGAGACCGTGTTGAAAGACACCGCCTCCAATCTTTGCCCCCCAGCCCCTGGCGAATTCGCCCCGTCTGACAAGGACCCACAGTGGAATGGCTGGGGCGTCACCCTCGACAATGCCCGCTTCCAACCCGCCGAGCACGCGGGGTTGAAAGCCGAGCAGGTGCCCAATCTCAAGCTGAAATGGGCCTTTGGCTTCGCGCCCAATTCTGTGGCCTCGCAACCCACGGTCGTCGGCGGACGCATCTTCATCGGCACCATGCGCGGACAAATCTATTCGCTTGATGCCAAAACCGGGTGTGTATACTGGGCCGCGAAAATCCGCGCGGGCATGCGCAGCGCCATCAGCATCGCGCGCCTCCCCAACACGGACCCACCTCAGTATGCCGCCTACTTTGGCGACCTCGCGGCCAACGTCCATGCGCTGGACGCACGAACGGGGAAAACCCTCTGGACCGTCTTAGTGGATAAACATCCGCTCGCACGAGTCACCGGGGCTCCTAAGTTTTATGACAACCGCTTGTATGTCCCCGTCACCTCGCTCGAAGAAGCGGGCGGCGGCGAGGCGACGTATGGGTGCTGTACCTTTCGTGGCAATGTGGTTGCCTTAAATGCCACGACTGGGAAACAAATCTGGAAGACCTACACGATTCAGAAGAAACTCAAGCCCACCTGGAAAAACGCGAGAGGCGTCCAGCAATATGGACCAGCCGGAGCCGGCGTGTGGGCCTCACCGACCTTGGATACGGAGCGTGGGATATTGTACGCCACTACTGGAGATGACTACGCCGACCCGCCCTCGAACGCCAGTGACGCGATCATCGCCATGAACATGAAGACCGGGAAAATCCAGTGGATCACTCAGTGTCTGAAGGGCGATGCCTTCAACATCGCGTGCACGGCCGCCGATAAAACCAACTGTCCGAAAGCCAACGGTCCAGACCTCGATTTCGGCTCGTCGCCGATCCTCCGCATCATGGGTGACGGCAAACGCATCGTCCTCGCCGGGCAAAAGTCCGGGATGTTGCACGCGGTCGATGCCGACAACAAGGGCAAATTCCTCTGGCAAAAGCGGGTCGGCAAAGGCGGGCTCATCGGTGGTATTCAGTGGGGACCAGCGGCGGATAACAATCAAATCTATGTGGCGCTGTCCGACATTGGCGTGAAGCTCGTCGAGGACCCAGAGGTCGGCTCGAAGTCTGAACTCGACAGCACGGTCGGTGGCGGCATGTTCGCGTACAGTCTCGCCAATGGTGAGAAGACGTGGGAAACCCCACCGCCCGGCTGTGGCGGGCGGCCCAATTGTAGCCCCGCGCAGTCCGCCGCTATCTCAGTCATTCCCGGCGCGGTGTTCTCCGGCTCGGTGGATGGGCATTTCCGGGCGTATGGCACCGAAGACGGCAAGATAATATGGGACTTCGATGCCGCGCAAGAGTTCAAGACGGTAAACAACGTCCCCGCCAACGGCGGATCGTTTGACGGGGCTGGGCCAACCATCGTGGACGGGATGCTCTACTCCTACTCCGGCTACGGCATGTGGGGTGGCAAAGCCGGAAACGTGTTGTTGGCGTTCTCGGTCGATGGGAAGTAGCCACAGCAACCCGATGCGAAACACGAACCGTCAGTGATCTTTTCCGGAAAGGACAGAACCCATGAGCCGTGACCAAAATCTGAACGTCGCCCAAGCCACCACCCTTAAGCCGATTGACGAGATCGCCGCTCGTCTTTCCTTACCTGCGCAGCATCTTGAACCATACGGACGAGTGAAAGCTAAAATCGCCCTTGAAGCCGTCACCGCCGCTTCCTCGCGCCCGCAGGGGAAACTGATTCTTGTCTCCGCCATTAACCCGACTCCCGCCGGCGAAGGGAAAACCACGACCACCGTTGGTCTCGGCCAAGCCCTGGCACGGTTAGGAAAAAAGGCCGCGGTGGCTGTGCGCGAGCCGTCGATGGGACCCGTGTTCGGGGTGAAAGGCGGCGGATGTGGTGGTGGTCAGTCGCAGGTGTTGCCGATGGAAGACATCAATCTCCATTTCACTGGTGACATGCATGCGGTGACCTCAGCCCACAATCTGCTGTCGGCCATGATGGATAACGCGCTGTTTCATGGCCAGGTCGATCTCGATGTGCGGCAAATCCGCTGGCGGCGGGCGATGGATATGAATGATCGCGCCTTGCGACAACTGGTGATTGGTCTCGGCGGACGGCTCATGGGGGTCCCGCGTGAAGAGGGCTTCGACATTACCGCCGCCTCGGAAGTCATGGCCATTCTCTGTCTGACCAATGGCCCGACTGACTTGATCGAAAGACTGTCACGTATTGTGATTGGCTTTTCCAGCAAGGGCAAAGCGGTGACAGCCGCCGACGTGCAGGCGGCGGACTCCATGGCCATCATCCTGAAAGATGCGTTGAAGCCCAACTTGGTGCAAACCGTGGAAGGGGTGCCCGCGTTTGTCCACGGCGGCCCGTTCGGCAACATCGCGCATGGCTGCAACAGCATCATGGCCACACGACTGGCGCTTGGCTACGCCGATTATGTCGTCACGGAAGCGGGGTTTGGCTTTGATCTCGGCGGAGAGAAATTTCTTGACATTAAATGTCGCGCGGCGGGGTTGTGGCCCTCGGCGGTCGTGCTGGTGGCGACCGTCAAAGCCCTCAAGATGCACGGGGGCACCCCAGTCAGTGATGTCAACAAACCCGACCTCAAGACCCTCAAACTGGGGATGAGCAACTTAGCGAAGCATGCGGAGAGCGTGCATGAATATGGCGTGCGGCCCATTGTCGCGATCAATCGCTTCGCCGCTGATACGGAAGAGGAACTCAAGCTCGTGCTGGAAGAGAGCAAGGCGCTGGGACTGGATGCTTGTGTGATTGATGTCTTCGGGCATGGAGGAGAAGGCGGATTGCCGCTGGCGGAGACGGTGGTCAACGTCTGTCAGGGTGCCAGCACCACGCCAAAGTTCTTGTATTCACTTGAAGCACCGATCGAGGAAAAAATTCGCACGATCGCGCAAAAGATTTACGGCGCGGCGGACATTGCGCTGCTGCCGCGTGCCAAGACCGACCTCGAACGGATCAACGCGCTGGGCTACGGCAAAGTCCCAGTCTGCATGGCGAAGACACAGATGTCGCTCTCCGACGATCCGAAGCTCTACGGTCGGCCACGCGACTTTACGCTCACGGTGCGTGAAATCCGGTTATCGGCGGGGGCGGGTTTCTGCGTGCCGCTCACCGGCGAGATGCTCACCATGCCCGGCCTCGCCGCCAAACCCGCGGCATTCGGTATGAAGATGGATGCGAACGGGAAAATTTCGGGGATGTTCTGATTTCACCCTACAAGCCGTAGGTGAGACCGATTTCCCTCTCCCAGATGGGACGATGGCATAAAGTGAGTGGACTCCTAAAGTTCCCTCTCCCGGCTGGGAGAGGGTTAGGGTGAGGGAGATCGAAAATGGACTCCTTGAGAAGACACCTCCACTCCTTCCTCTCCTGGCTCCAGCGTCACTCCCCAGCGTGGCCCATCGGACTCGAGGTTGTCCTTGGTCTTACCATTGGCGCTGCTGCGCTCCTCTCGCTCAAAGGCGTCACTGGAGCCACAGTCTGTTTTGTATCAGTCGTTATCCAGTGACTCGCCAGCTTTATCGCGACATCGGCGGCCCATTACCCAAGGAAAGGAGCAGGGATACGGAGGAGCGCCTCCCGACAAACTCCGTGAACTGGTTCGAGGCCGCCACGTTCCGTAACGCGCTGTCCGCGCATGTCGGCGTATTGCCGTGTTACCGTTTCGACAGTGAGCGCGTGGAGTGGGATCGCGAGGCGGATGGATATCGGCTCCCCACACCTGATTGCGCGTAAATTTCCCGCGCCCTTACCAGGGCTCAAGAAGATAGGTGGCTCCGCAAACCGGTGGTGAAACCACCTGTCCACGCGCCCATGAGGAAAGAGTTTCGTCCTTGACAGCGGCCACTGAGCTGGATAAGAGGTCCCCACACACATTCTAATAAAAGGTAGAAGAGGAGAACTTTATGCCTACACCGCAGTCCGCAATTCTCAATAGAAACATGGGCGAGCACCAGTGGTACGTGCATCTGAGCCGTGTCGATGGCGCCGATCTCAAGGTCATCAAGTCCGTCGTGCAGAAGCTACGTCAGAGCTGCGCGCTTCCAGGTAAGGAAATCAATCTGGTCATCGGCCTCGGACCAACTCTGCTGAAAGATTTGACCAAAGACGTCCCGAACGACTTCCAACCGTTTGAGCTCATTAAGTCGATCGATGGCAGCGGGCGAGAAGCAAAAGCGACCCAGGAAGAGTTGCTCTTCTGGATGAACAGTCCTCATAAAGATCAGATCTGGAAGCTCCAGTGGGATGCTCGCCAAGCCCTCAAGGGACATATGAAGGTTGCCCGGGAGACCATGACGTTCATCTACGGCGACTCTCTGGACATGACTGGTTTCATCGACGGGACAGGTAATCCTGCAGTTGAAAGGGATCGCGAGGTCGCCATTGTTCCTGATGGACAACCCGGAGCGGGCGGCAGTTTCATTCTGGCGCAGCGCTGGGTCCATGAGCTTGAGGCCTGGGAGCAGCAGTCTATCCCCGAGCAGGAAGGCGTCTTCGGCCGCACCAAGGAGGACTCGACGCGCCTCGACAAACAGCCCGCACACTCCCATCTTTCCCATGTCGAGCTGCGGCAGGGTGCCACAGCCGACGCCAGCAAACCCAAGCGCGACGAGATTACACGGCGTTCCACCCCCTACGCTTTCCACGACGGCACTGTGGGGCTGTACTTCATGGCCTTCTGCAAGACCCAAGCACCGTTCCGCGAGCGGCTGCGGGCCATGTACGGTTGCGATGGTCAAGCTCGCGATAAGCTTGTTGACTTCAGCAACCCGGCTTCTGGCTCCTTTTACTTTGCGCCGTCGGTCGAGACGCTCGACGCTGCTTTCGTGTAGCAGCCAACGCATCACGTTCTGTGAGCATGGCGAGCCTTCGAGTTTGCCCTGCTCATTCCCCCACCCATCAATCCCAGCCTAACCAAACACTCGACCCAACAGCGTCAGACATACCGCACGCGGGTACCAATCGCGCTGTTCCGCGCGGGCTCTGTCCGCGTGCGGTATCGTCGTGCTAATCGTCGTTGGTGATTGTCCCAATGCCTTGGCCATCGAAGACGGTGGCGCCAGTTGCGCCGCTGAGGGCCACGAAAAATATCTCAGTGGGCTCTACCACGGTATTGCCTGTTACGTTGACGGTGACGGTCTTGCTCGTCTGTCTCGGCGCAAAGGTCAGCGTTGTCGCAGGGAGTGCGGTGTAGTCACTGCCCGCGAGCGCACTGTAATTGGCTGAAGCGGCGGTCACCGTGACTGTCCCCGTGGTATTGGCCGGGGCCAGGGTAACGGTGAAAGTGAAAGCTGTGGTTCCACTGTTGCCTTCGGCGCGACTGACATCGGTGATGCGTAACAGTGGCCCCTCGTCATTGAGAATTATTCCGGCACCTTGATTATCGAAGATCGTAGCGTTAGTTGCGCCGCTGAGGTTTACGAAAAATACCTCATTGGGCTCCACCACAGTGTTTCCGGTGACGGTGACGGAGACGGTCTTGCTTGTCTGCCTTGGGGCGAAGGTCAGGGTGGTTGGTGGAAGTGTGGTGTAATCACTCCCCGCGAGCGCACTGTAATTCGCCGAGGCGGCGACCACCGTGACCGTGCTGGTGCTGGCTGGGATCAGGGTTACCGTGAAAGTGAAAACCGCCGCTCCACTATTGCCTTCGGCTTGGTACACATTGTTGATAAGCAAGCGCGGGCCATCGTCGTTGAGAATCGTGCCAATCGCTTGACTATCGAAGGTGACGACCGGTTTGCTGATCGTGCTGAAATTGACCGCGAAGGTCTCGTTCGATTCCACTATCGTATTGTTAAGAATCGGGACGGAGATCGTGCGAGTTTCATTGGCCGTACCGGTGAAGGCGAGGGTGCCGGACGTCGTGGTGTAATCCGTGCCCGCCGTGGCCGTGCCATTGGCAGTGGCGAAGTTGATGGTCAGGCCTCCTTGAACCGCCGCGTTCAAGCGGACACTGAACGTGGCAGTGGCGCTTCCTTCGGAGACCGTGACATTGGCGACGCTCAGACTAGCGCTGTCATTATCGGTGATCGTGCCAATCGCTTGACTATCGAAGGTGACGACCGGCTTGCTAATAGCGCTCAAGTTGACCGCGAAGGTCTCGTTGATCTCCACTATCGTATTGTTGAGAATCGGGACGGAGATCGTGCGAGTTTCATTGGCCGTACCGGTGAAGGTGAGGATGCCGGACGTCGTGGTGTAATCCGTGCCCGCCGTGGCCGTGCCGTTGGCGGTGGCGAAGTTGATGGTCAATCCGCCTTGGACCGCCGCGCTCAAGCGAACACTGAACGTGGCAGTGGCGCTTCCTTCGGAGACCGTGACATTGGCGACGCTCAGACTAGCGCTGTCATTATCGGTGATGGTGCCAATCGCTTGACTATCGAAGGTGACGACCGGCTTGCTGATCGTGCTGAAATTGACCGCGAAGGTCTCGTTGGGGTCTACAATCGAATCATTTGTGATCGGCACCGAAATGGTGCGGACTTCGTTGGCCGTACCAGTGAAGGTGAGGGTGCCAGACGTCGTGGTGTAATCCGTGCCCGCCGTAGCCGTGCCGTTGGCGGTGGCGAAGTTGATGGTCAGGCCGCCTTGGACCGCCGCGCTCAAGCGAACACTGAAGAGGGCCGTGACACTTCCTTCGGAGCCTGTCACATCGACGACACTCAGACTGGCGCTGTCGTTATCGGTGATCGTCCCCGTTGCCGAGGGATCAAAAGTCACCGCTGGTTTGCTGATATTGCTGAAGTTCACCACGAAGGTCTCGTTGGATTCCAGCATTGCATCATTCGAGATCGGTACTGAAATGGTGCGCACTTCGTTGGCGGTGCCGGTGAAGGTGAGAGTGCCCGAGGTGGTGCTGTAATCCGAGCCGGAAGTGGCTGTGCCATTGGCGGTGGTATACTGAACCGTGACGCCACCTGAGACTGCCGCGCTCAGCTTGACACTAAACGTCGCCGTGGCGGTTCCCTCCGCGACGGTCACATCGGCCATGCTGAGAGCGGCGTTCTGCTGTAGTGCTAAACAACTGGGATAGGTGGACGCGGTGGTATCCACGTATTGCGACATCCGTGTGGAGACCCGATCTGGGGCAACCCCATACGGGTGGCCCTGGCCAAAGGTGAAATCAATGTTACCCAGCCCTGGACTGAGCAGGTGGCAGTAGCTCATCACCGTGCCACTGCCCTGGCCCGCCGGTCCTGGCAAGACGCCGGCTCCGCTATAACAACCAGTACCGCCCTCGCCTCCGTAGCATTGGTCAACTGGACTGGAATTCCCCCCAATCCCTCCATAGCAATGCGTGTGTGGAGAATTGAAATTGTGACCAAGTTCGTGGTTGAACACGAGCACATCCCACACCAGGGCTGGGTTGTTGATGTCGAAATTTCCCGCTAGCTGGCCATTGTAGCCATACGCCCCACCGTAATTGTCGGTGCTGGGCATGCCACTACAGCTTGTTCCGATGTTGACGTTGAAGCTGCTTTCGCAGAGGACGCCGAGCCAGGCGATCCCACCGCCGTTATTTTTGCCGCTGAGAAAATGGGCCGTGGTGCGTTGGATGCTCCCGCGGTTGTTATTCCAGTACCGCCCGAACTCGAATAGGCCACAACTCGTGCTGGTTTGCCCCCACGGGTCACTGCTGTTGCTCCACAGCGAGATGTGACTGACCTGCAAACTGGTATCGATCTCGGCTCCGTACAGCGTGGAACTGAAACCCACCAAATCGCCGATGTAATCCGTCGCTGCGGTTGCATTACCGAATTTCTGGAAAAACTCCCAGTCGGTCTCAATGGCGATGCGCGCGGTATGGCTGATGAGTTGGGAGAGGGCTTGCGTTTGCAGTGGGTGGCCCACGAGTGGGTGGCCCACGAGCGGGGCACCCACTCGTGGGCCACCCGCGGATGTCACTGCCGCTTGAGCCAACAAGTTGTGGGGCTCGGAGCGACCAATCTGTTTGACTTGGTCATTGCCACACTGGAAGCTGCGATCGCCGAACTCGGCGCGTGGATCAATCTGCCGGAGCTTGGGGGTCGTTGCCAGGCGTGAGTCCGTCGTTGCGCCTTCCATCACCCAGAGCTGTCCTTCGCTCTTAATCAGACCGCGCAGCCCCCCCTTCGCGTGCAGGGACAAATAGACTTGAGAGCCAAGATCGTTTTCGATGTGCCCCCGATAATAGACGTTTCGCGGTGCTGGTAACTCCGTCTCTCCACCAGTGCCGTGCACGACGATACGGGCATCGCTACTGAAGACTTCAAAACGTTCAAGCTGGAAAGTCGCCGAGGGACGGCCTTTATCGAGTGGAATACCCTCCAGCCGCAAGGTATCTCCGGACGTTTGCTGGCGCATCAACGCGGGCAAATCTTCCGCCGCGAGATCAACACTCCTTGATTGGGCGGCACTGGCCATGGTGATCCAGCTACAGCACAGCAACAGGCTCCAGAGAAAATACCAAACCGCCTTCCCCTCTAGCAAACCGGGGGTAATGACCGCTTTCTTTGTTTGCAGAAGCGTGACCATGACGAAACTGGGCAGTTTCAGTGAATAGTGGAGAATGGTGGGAAGAAACATGGATTTCAACTTTTTTCCTTTGTTAGTGATAAGCATGAGTCGTGGGCTGTGCGTTCTGGTTCTTTATCGACACGCGCTCTTGAGAACTTTAATGCGGAGCTACCACGGAACCGCCTCCGCTCCCTGAGAGGCTCCGTGGGGCTGTTCTTGGGACTGCGGAACGCGAGGAAAGGGATGCGCTCGCGCGGGCTGGTAGACGTGGCACAGCCACGGTAGAGTGTCGCCATTCCCCATTGAGGAGGCAACACATGGAACGATTGACGGTGTATCACAATCCTGGTTGAGGGCAGTCGCGTGGAGCGCTCGATATTTTGCGAGAGCGCGGCGTCGAGTTCGACGTTATCGAATATCTGAAGGCCCCATTGGATCGAGCAACTTTTGAACGACTCTTGTCCTTGCTTCCGAACCCTCCCGCTGATTTCGTGCGGAAGGACAAAAATTTCGAGGCCCTTGGCCTTGATGCCAGCAAATATGTCACGCGCGAGGCCGTGATTGACCTGTTGTTGCAACATCCCGTGCTGATGCAACGCCCCATCATTGTGAAAGGACAGCAGGCCGTGCTCGCGCGTCCGTCGGAGAAGGTGTTGGAGATTCTGTGATGTTGTGAGGTCGCTGAGTGCAATTGGAGGTGTCGCCATACGATGGATCGTGTTCTCGAACCGCGGATATCAAGAGAGCGATCGCCTTTCTGATGCCGTTCTTTAGGCTAAGAAAGGCCAAAAGAAAACGTGGGGGAAAGCCGTGGAGAAGGCACAGCGGAATTATCGCTCGCCGATTAACGTATGGGCGGTGGCCGAGACGACCCGCACAGGGATGAGGTCACCGGGACGTGCACCGTGACCAGGGAAGACGACCGTCTTAAACTGGCCGGTTTTGCCAGCCAGCCAGCCTTCTGGGCGTTTCGCGGGCCGCTCGACCAACACTTCCACGGTCTGTCCGATGGTGTGGTGATTGATGTCCGCGGAGAGCCGCTCTTGCAAGCCAATGATCTCCCGCAAACGACGCCCCTTTTCTGCTTCCGACATCGTCTCGTCCCATTTGTAGGCTTTCGTGCCTTCCCGCGCGGAATACTTAAACATGAACGCGGAATCATACCGAATCGTGTTCATGAACTCGTAGGTGGCGCGAAAGTCTTCTTCTTCCTCACCGGGAAACCCAACGATGATGTCCGTCGAGAGCGCGAGTCCTGGGATGGCCGCGCGCAGACGGTCCACCAGTGTGGCGTACTGTTCGACTGTGTAGCCCCGCTCCATGCGTGCCAGCACCGCGTTTGAGGCGGACTGTAACGGCAAATGGAGATAGGGAGCCACTTTGGCACACGTGACCATTGCCTCGATCACGCGGTCGCTCATATCAGACGGGTGGGGTGAGGTGAAACGAATACGTTGGATGCCGTCAATGGCCGCTGTTTTGTGGAGCAGGTCGGCAAAGTCGGAATCCCCATCACGATAGGCATTCACGGTCTGGCCGAGATAGACGACTTCTTGATACCCCTGGGCGACGAGTGCGTGGACTTGCTCAAGAAGTGCGGTGAGCGGCACACTGCGCTCGCGGCCTCGTACATAGGGAACAACGCAGAAGGTGCAAAACTTATCGCACCCGCGCATGACGGTAACCCATGCCCGGATGC
>JANMSE010000304.1:0-1853 GCA_031389045.1 Deltaproteobacteria bacterium
CAAACACGCTGCTTGACGTAGATCAGGACGGCAATATGTGCGGCCTCACGATCGAGCATGCCAGTGAACGAGCAGACATTCCCCATTTTTCCTATGAGCAGGTCGCGGCCTAACCATTCGCGCCACCGCATCGCGGCCACGGTGGGCCTCTGCTTAACCTGAAAGGCCGCGTGGTGGCCGCTCGCGGTGCGCGAGGGCGTTCCCGTGCTCGGGCGTTTGGCCGTTCGTCAGTGGGTGTGCTCATACTACCCCTCCTCTAAACAGAAGCCCTGTCAGGCAGCGACGGCCCTCACAGGGGGTAATGTGATCGGTGAATCGCAGAACGTCGCCTGCCTTTCACGCGGGTTATGACACGCGTCGATACTTCGAAATCGTGCGTGGTTCTCGTGGCGGCTTCAGGTATTGTCCGCGGATCGTGTAGGACACCTCGGCCACGTAAATGTCACCGTGGGAATCCACGGCGATGCCGTGCGGTGCGATGAATTGGCCTGGTCCCTCGCCTTCTTCCTCGGCCCCGAAGCGGCAGACCATGCGACCTTTCAGGTCATAGATGGACACGCGGTGGCCCAAGCCCGGCGCGTCATCCACGCCCCCCATGCCGTTGAGTTCCCCGACGTAGATATGCTCTCCCCACAACACCATGGCATCGGGGCGATGGATATTGTTCCACATGGTGATGAAGGTGCCTTGCGGATCAAATATCTGGATGCGGTGCGCCTCGCGGTCCACGACATAGACCCGGTCGTCGTCATCAATGGCGATATTGTGCGGACGGATGAATTGGCCGGCATCAATGCCCGGGCGACCCCAGGAAAATTGGTACTCACCAGTCCCCGTATACACATGGATGCGAGAGTTGCCATAGCCGTCGGACACGTACACATCGCCGGTGCGTGGCCTAATCGCCGCCGACGTGGGCCGGTTGAACGGAGCGCCACTCCATTTTTTCGCGGGCGCGTCGCGGGTGCCGATTTCTAGCAGTTGGTTGCCGTCCGTGGTGAACTTTTGGATCGTATGAATGCCGTCATCGGCCACCAGCAGGGAGCTATCATGCGCGATATAGAGGCCGTGAGTTCGGTCGCTAAAGTACCCCTGTCCAAACGAGCGGAGGTAATTGCCCGCGCGGTCAAACACCATGAGCGGGTGCTGCCCGCGTGTGAGCACATAGACATTGTCCTGTGCATCCACCGCGACGCCGGGACATTCACGAAAAGTGACGCCCGCGGGCAGCGTACCCCAGCCTTCGACATACTCATAGCGAAAGTCGCCGATTCCGTACACTTCACGCATGACTCACCTCCAGTTCATTGCTGAAGTCCGCCAACGCTTCGTCGTTCTTGTCATGCCCTCTTCTAGTCCGTCCTTTCCCTTGCTGTCAACGCTCAGGCGGACACGGCGCTTTGCCATTGTGCGGGTGGCGAGATGTTCATATACTCGCCGCGCGTGGAGTAGCACGCAAACCTCACGGAGAAAGGAGTCCGTTATGAATACATCTCGCCAACCGGTCGCCGTCGTGATTGGGGCGACGTCCAAGTGGCAAGCCGATGGCCGCAACACCAAATTGGCGCATGGGAAGGTGCTCGACGATAGTGACCTCCCCGTCAGCGCCCGTTGGGGCATTGGCGGTGCCGTTGCCCAAAAGTTTGCCCGCGAGGGCTTCTTTGTCGTGCTCACGACCCGCAACCGCGCCAATGCGGCGGCACTGGAAAAGGCCATCCATGAGCAGGGCGGGAAGAGCATGATTGTCGAGCTGGACCTGGTGTCGCCCGCCTCCATCTCCCACGCGTTCGCCACGATTCGCGAACAAGTGGGAAATCCAGAAGTCGTGGTCTACAACGCGGGCTATCTGGAAG
>JANMSE010000309.1:0-2316 GCA_031389045.1 Deltaproteobacteria bacterium
AAGTCCTGGTGCGCGAGAAACCGATTGAACGCCGCCAACGTGTGCAGCCCACGCATTGACCAGGCGCGGGCGAGATCAACCAGCTTGAGCAGATTGGCAACCCGCTGCGCGCCGTGCGGCTGGAGCGCGAAGACCGGGATCATCGGCGTGCGGTCGTAGAGCGCGGACAACAGGGTGGCTGGACTCACCTGGGCCGCGTGGAGATGGAGGTCGCGCAGCAGCGTGAAGGCGGCGCGAAAGCGATCCGTGGCCGGGAGCGCATCGGGAATCTCCTCGTGGGTGTAGTCGAATGTTCCACCGCTGCACGCAAACAGCGCGAGTTCCTCATCACTAAAGCCGAACGCGCTCGACCGGAGCGCCGCCACGAGCGCCACGGTTTCAGAAGGTCGCTCAATAGCCAGTAACAACGCGCGGCATTCCTCGATCTCTGGTCTGCGACTGTAACGGCGGCCACCGAGAATTCGGTGGGGCACCCCCGCGTTTCGTAACGCATCCTCGTACATGTCCATCGCCTGATAGGTGCGGAAGAGAATCGCAATGTCGCGATAGCGCACCTTCTTGTCTCCCCATATCTCTAGACGCTGATACGTCATGGTCTGCTTGAGGAAGGCCGCTACCGTGCGCGCTTCCGCCACACGTTGTTCTTCGCGCGAGGCCGAAGCCGACACCAGCGCTTCGGGCACTGGGAGCAGGATGACCTCACGCCCCGTACTCTCGTGGCGCGTTGCTTCCAAGGAGCGATACGGCGGCTGAGCACTCCCGCCCTTGGCAAAGACTTGGCTAAAGGTTTCATTGATCCACGTGAGCACGGGCGCGCGCGTGCGGAAATTCGCCGAGAGCGTCAAGACTTCTCCCTGTCGCGAGATCGCCGTGCGCACCTGATCGTAGACATCGACATCGGCGCGGCGAAACCGGTAAATCGCTTGCTGCGGGTCACCGACGAGAAAGAGCTTACCGGGTTGCAACTCGACCTCGGTCCAACGCTTCGCCCGCGCGTCGCGCTCCGCCAGAAAGAAGACGATCTCGGCTTGCAGCGGATCCGTATCTTGCAATTCATCGACGCAGAGCACGTCGAATTTCCGTTGAAAATAGCGACGAACATCAAGATTGGTCTTGAGCAGGTCCCTGGTGCTGATGAGCAGGTCGGTAAAGTCGAGCTGACTGCGCTCCTGTTTTTTCTCGCGATAGGCGCGCAGATACCCTTCGAGCCAGTGCGCGAGGCCTACGGTCACGTTGTGAAACCACGCGGCCCGAGTGCGGCTGTAGACCTCGTGCATTTGAGTGAGCAGCGCACGGACTTCGTGCAGCGCTCCCGCCGAGCGCCAATTGGTTTTCGCCCCCACGGTGGCCGTGGTGAAGATTTCTCGTGGTTCACGTAACAGCAGTCGTTCCCATGCCTTGTCGTCCCCCTCAAGAGGAATCAGGGTCTCGACGCGGCGGATCGCTTTGTAGGCTCGGTCACTCGGGGTGTTACACTCCGCTTTGAGGGTGGTGAGTACAGGCAGTGCCTGTGCAAGGCATGCTTGTAGCTCCGCCAAAGGAACCTCGACCGGAGTTGGCAACCAATCGAGACAATCGCGTTGAGCGACCAGAAAGTCGCGCAGCGTTTCCAAATGGGCGAGTGAGAGCGTGGCTTGCAGCGCATGTTTGAGGACCGCTGGGCTGCGATCCATCTCGAGCACCAGCCAGGCGCGCCAGAGTTCGGTTTGGAGCAAGCTGGTTTCCACTGCATCCAGCACGGTGAAGCCGGGGTCCACGCGCGCTTCGACGGGACGTTCGCGCAGGAGCATCGCGCAGAAGGCATGAATCGTTGAAATATAGGCGCGGTCGAGTTGCAAGCGCGCGGTGCGCAGGTTGGTGCGTTCCTCGTCCGAGAGTGCCCCAGCGAGCGCCATATCAAGGTCCGCCCGCAGCCGCAGGCGCATTTCCGCCGCCGCCTTTTCACTAAAAGTGATGGCGGCGATGCGTTCGATCCGTCCACGTCCACTACGGAGCAGGGACAAGAGCCGGCTGGTGAGCACCGCCGTTTTGCCACTGCCCGCGCCCGCTTCCACCAAGATGGTGGCATCCAGCGCGGTCGTCGCGCGGTGGCGGCTTTCGATATCTGGAGGAGACGTTAAATGAGGCGACATGAGGTTTGCGTAATTCCTGACTTCAAGCGTAACTCTCCAGGGCCCCCAAGAGGCAATGGCATTAAGTTAAGGGGGAGACTGTCATTGCGAGGAGTCGGACGACGAAGCAATCTCCAACAAAACAAAGATTGCTTCGCTGCTCGCAATGACACAGTTGCTTAACTGAATGCCATTGCCCCAAGAG
>JANMSE010000384.1:0-2360 GCA_031389045.1 Deltaproteobacteria bacterium
CATTGGGAGCATAGATGGCGTAAGCCTTATGCTGGGAGAAATCGAACTGCGCCCGGAGCTTCCTGATCCCGTAGCAATTTTCTAGGTCAACATTTAACTTATTCATTCCAACACCCATCCCTTTGTTCTGTAGATCCCAGCCTATCTAAGAGGTCTTTAGGGTCAAGTCTTTTTCGTTGCATTTCCATCTTCTACAATGCAAAACTGGGCCCATTTCAAAGAGAAAGACTTGACCCTATCGGTTCTTCGGCGCGCGGCTCGTCCACCTGCTCAATGACTTGGAAGGGCAGGACGATATTGCTGACCTCGCTGGTCTTGCCGTTCCAGACCAACTCCACCTCGCGCTTGTCCTCGAAGAGCAGGAAACGAAACTTGTCCGGCAGCGGCTTGTCCGCCTCCAGAAAACGGATGATCTCTTGTTGTTCCTGTTCAGTCAGCCGTGGCATGGAAATACTCTTCTTCTCGATGTTCTACCTGGCGTCAGACCGAGAGGTGTGATGGAAAATATAACGCCGAAGGTAACCCGGCGGCGGCCAAGTGACTTCGATTTCAGAATACGCCCGATCCGCCGCTCGGGTTGACCGCCTTGTTAGGTGCCTTTCAGTACTTCGGACAGTGCAGTGCCAAGTTCTTCAATTGTGTAGGACGCAGTGTTCAAAGCGACCTTGTCCGCCAAGGTTGGGCTGTAACCAATAACTTCGTTCTTGGACACTTTGTGCCACAACGGCAGGATTACTTTGTCCCCCACGATCTCCTTAGCCACAAGCCCGTCAAGTTCATACTGAGGCCACTGTTTCGCAAAAAATGACGGAGAGAGCACGACGATGCCGAATCGTGATGATGCCAAGCCTTTGTCAATTGACCTTCGCAGACTGTCACCCACTCTCAATTGAAACTCGTCGTACCAAATGGCATAGCCCATGTTCTTCAGAATGTCTGCCAAGGGGCGAACAAGGTCCTCCTTGTCTTCAGTCGCGTGCGAAATAAACGCGTCGTAGGCAGTTGTCGCGTCGCTTGCGCGTTCAGGGGCGACCGGGAGGACTCTTTCGTGAAGCTGACTGAGGAGAATGCGATCTCGTTCGCGGTTCTGGCGCGTCAGGGATTCAAGTGATCGTTTTTGTTCCTGTTGCTGCGCCTTAAACAAGTCCTGTTGCGCTTTATGAAGTTTTTCGGTTTTGCTGGCGATGTCCTTTGAGACACTGGCTTTCTTGTCTTGAATCCGAGCGATGTCGTCTTGTAGTCGCTGTATTTCTCGCTCCTTACTTTCAAGACTCGAAACACTCGTGGACTTGGTGATGCTCTTAGAGACAGACACAATCTTACTCGACTTCGACGCCTCGTCCTTTGCGAGATCGGCGAGCTTCCGATTCAGCGACTGAATATCGCGCTGTGCACTGATAGTCGCGCTTTGCGCCGAACTTACAGACATATTTTTGCCGCACCTTGAAAGAAATAGACCCTCTATCTCATGCGCCGTGGGTCTACGGAGCGGGTGAAAACTAACTAACGCCCGGCGCTTCAACCGCGAAGACGCAAGCGTGATGCTGGCGGTGATCGAAAACGCTCGCGCGCCTTCGTCGGCTGCAATCGCTTGTTAGGGGGCTCGTGACGGCCCCGCTGGAGAATAGCACTCCCTGGCGCGAGCCTCTGTGGACGATGTGCCGGCACGCCGTGGAGCAGGCCCTCAGCACTGAGGTCTTCATCAATGGCCGGCCAGTGGATCCCCTGACCATCCCCGATGAGTTCCCAGTGCGCACGCTGCGCGGGTGTTGCCTCCGACAGCCGCCAGGACCACGCCAGCGGAACGCTGATCACACGCCCATCCACGAGATACGCTGTGATAATGTCAGCCGTGACTTTGACGTCACGGATTCGCGCTTCGGTACTAGCCACAATGCTCATGCCACGCCTCGCTAATGATGTTGTGATAGGTTTCAACCAGCCGCCGGATTACGTTCAGCTCTCTGGCTGTGAAGCCATGGTTTGCGGCCAGTTCGATGGGGTCCAGCCAGAATTTGCAAGTCCGCTTTTCGCGCCGGACATGGGCGTGCATCGGCTCATTACAATCGAAGCTGTAGAAGAAGAACCAGTACGGTCCAGGGATTTTTTTGATTCTCGGCATTCACCCACGTTGCCTCGTTCACTCGGGACTCCTACAAAACCTGGATTCTACAGCAATCGTGTATCTTCTTCGAGCCACCTCACGTAAGCATCAGGCGCGGGGCGGGTCATTTCGACTCGCCTGAATTAGCCGGGCGTAGCCCCGTCGTCTGCATACAGTTTGGGTGCGTGCTTGCTTACGCTAATTGTGAATCTGGACTGCGACTTGAACACCCACGCGCGGGGCTGGTAATCCGCGT
>JANMSE010000410.1:0-2974 GCA_031389045.1 Deltaproteobacteria bacterium
CGCTGCCATCGCCAGTATGTTACTGGACGGCAAGACGGACCACTCAACAGCCGGGCATGATAAGTCCCAGCCGGCATCTCCTCCCACAAAGCAGCGGGCCATTCAAAGGTACTACCCGGTGGAAAGATCGTTGCCGCACTCTCGAAGAGTGGGTCAAAAGCAACCTGTATGATTTGTGGTTGCTTGACCGAAGGCCAGGAAAGTTTGGGAGGTTGGTCGAGTGCACCGAGATCCTCAACAGGAGCGGCAATCTGGTGTACTGCCGCGGTGGACAATGCCGCCACCAATTTCGCTCCGGCCCGCCCGTAGCGCCCCCGCCAATAGCGCCGACTCGATACGTTCGCCCAGCGTTGGACACGGGGCGAACCACCACGAGAACTATGACCAAATGCATGAATCGCTTCCGCCGATGGGAGGGTGAAGAGTTGGTATCCATGACGGCGGGCACGCTGACTCCATTCCACTTCTTCGTAATAAAAAGGAAACCGGGCATCGAGTGGACCAATCCGTGCCAGTGCCGCGCTCGGCAGTAACACACACCCATACGAAATCGCGGGTACCGCCAGTGCGTGCCGCGCGAACCACCAACGTCGGGCTTGACGAATCAACCAGCGATCAACCATCCGCCTGACGAAAGCGAAATGTGCGGCGAGCACACGCAGCATCACGCGAGTCAGGGTTGGTTCTCCTGTCAGAGGTAGTAAGACCGTCCGCTCGGTATCCCACCAAAATCGTGGGGACACCGCCGCGACATTGGGGGTATGTTCGAGGAAAGACACCATCTGGGCAAGCGCTTCTGGCAGCAGTCGGACATCCGGATTCAGCACTAGGACATAAGGGGTGTGTACCCGTGCGAGTCCCTGGTTGACGGCTGGGGCAAACCCGCGATTCCAGGAATTAGCAATGACTTCTCCATCGTCTCCTGGGAGCAAGCGCGGACGTTCTTCAGCGCGCGAGGCATTATCGACCACAATCACTCGCGGGGTCTGCCCTTGTTGCTGGAGCGACGCGAGACAGGCGGGTAAGTACCGCGCCGAGTTATGGGTGACAATCACGGCGCTGACGTTAGCAGTCACGGCAGTCATGCGGCGACACCGAGATCAAGCCGCCCCTTTACGGGCCACCAGCAGCAATTCGCTGGTCCGCAGGCTCGCGAGATCGACTTCATCAACAGCAGCGCTCACTTGCCGGAGAAACATCTCTCCCACGGGCGGAAGGGTTTCCTCCATCCCGTGCAAATGTTCCACATACAAACCATGCCCACGCACAAGTTGTTCCACTCCCGATCTCGTAAAAAATCGCAGATGGCCCCAACACAGCAGACTGAAAGGCACTAAATCCCAGCGGCCACGCAACAGATCGGCGGCGATCGACCAGTGTCCAACGTTTGGCACCGTGGCGATGAGCCGACCATGTGGCTTCAGCCACCGCGCGAGTTTCCCGACCACCGCCCACGGGTCCCGCAAGTGCTCCAACACATCTCCACAGACGATGCAATCGAACTCCTCGGTAAAGGTGGCGTCGGGAAGATCTTCCACGCTTTGCCGCAAAACGAGAGCGAGCTGTTGCGCGGCAAGAGCGGCCAACTCTGGATTGAGTTCAATCCCCACCACGTGGCATTGCTGACGCGCTTGCAAGGCCGCGCCAAAGGCGCCCGTGGCACAACCGACATCAAGGATACGTTGGGCTTCGGTCGGCACCCACGCTTGCAAATCGGGACGGGGTTGCGCGTACATCCGGCCATACCGATGGACGTATGTATCGAGTGCGACCGCCAGGGTCCTCCCGTGAGCGACAAAAAAATCGGGGACATCGGCGAGCGAAAGTTCCAGAGGGAGTCGTTCGAGATCAATGCGGCGACAGAGGAAGGCAAAAGAGTCAACCGCGGGCACTTCATGCCATTGACCGAGATACTGGGGACGACGGGACTGACACGCGAGGCGAAACAACGAAGGCGTATGATAGACGAACGGGGCGGCCACACGTTGAGCGGCAACGGTCGCTTCATTACTGACCGGGACGGCAACCGCCACCCGCGGGGTATGCGCCAGAATCTCGCACAGCCCTTGCCATCCCGCTGGGTCCCAAAAGACCACATCGTCAAGCACGACCCCAATGAGGTCGGTGGTCGCGCGGGCAAGTGCATCACCCACGGTGAAGCGCTCTTGTCCTTCCAGCGGGACGATCCTCACCCCTGGAGCATCAGCACTGAGAAATTCCGCGCACAATCGTTGCCCCCACGCCCATTCTGGCGCGACGGCACGAGTATCACGACACAGCAGGACAGTGATTTTTTCGCCTGCCGCGTTCACAGTGCTCCTTGCGTCATCAACACGCGTTCAATCCGCTCAGCCACTCGCGTGAAGGTATACTTCTGGGCAACTTGCAATGCCCGCTGACGAAGTCGGGCACGCAAGGCCGTATCGCGTAACATACGCCGCAGCACTTGTTGCATGCCCGCGACATCGCGCTCGGCGAAGAACAAGGTCCACTCCTCGCCGTCGGCAAAGGCACGAAACGTGGGAATATCGCTCATCGCCACTGGAACCCCGCACGCCATCGCCTCAAGCGCGGGCAGGCCAAAGCCTTCTTGCGCCCATGATGGAGCGAGCATCAGATCACAGGAACGATACAGATCAGGCATCTCGTCAGCTCGCAGATGGTGGTGATATTCATCAGTCACGCCGAGCCGCGCTTCTTCTGAATGGTAAGGAAATTGTGAAACCCGCACGACCTGAATTGGGAATTCCTCCTTGAGCGCCTTGAGCGCGAGGAGTCCTTCCCGCACGCCTTTCCAATCGACTTCGTATGGACCAACCACGAGGACCCGCAACCCGTCTGCTTGCTCGCGGCCAACCCCTGGCTTGAACAGGTTCAGATTAATTCCTTGCCCGACCGTGTGGGCTTTTTTGTGGAATCGTTCCCACAGCATCCGCGTCAACGGCTCATGCACGGTCAACGTCAGGAGTGGAAG
>JANMSE010000412.1:0-5349 GCA_031389045.1 Deltaproteobacteria bacterium
CCCGTCTGCTTGCTCGCGGCCAACCCCTGGCTTGAACAGGTTCAGATTAATTCCTTGCCCGACCGTGTGGGCTTTTTTGTGGAATCGTTCCCACAGCATCCGCGTCAACGGCTCATGCACGGTCAACGTCAGGAGTGGAAGCCGATACACCTCCGCTATCTCCGTTTGTCGCTCGGCATAATGGGAATAGTCCCCTTCGTAGCCTTGACACAGGTGCACCGGACTTCCCCGCCCTGCCTCGATGATCGGGCGAAGCGTCGTCCAAAACGTTCCAATGATACAATCACTCGCTGGGAGAGTGTCCCGCGTAAACGCTTCGACCTGCCGTAACGGGACACGCACGTCATACCAGAGGGGCGGACGATCCTTGGCCACGATGACGACCTGATGCCCGCGCTCTTGCAGGGCTTCCGCCTGCTCGAACACAACTTTCACACCTCCCCATAACGAATTTTCCTCTTGCACGTAACAAATCCGCATAGACTCCTTGCCGCTCCTCTTTCGTGAAAGAGTATACTCGCGCTCGTCCTCTGCGAAGGCCGGGTTGTTTCTTGAAGCGTATGGAGATGGTACACCGTCTTGCAGCGATGCTGTTGGAGGATTTTTAGGCATGATCTATCGTCAAGAGGTATTCGCGACCTTGTCCACCTTGACTGAGGAGTTTCAACAGGCGCGTCCTTTCCCCCATATCGTCATCGACAACCTGTTTGACGAGGCGACATTACACAGCGTCGCCGACGCATTTTATCCGGTTGACGACTCACGCTGGCACCGTTTCGCCGATCCACGTCGCGAGACCAAGCTCGCCAGCACCAGCGAGATACACCTCCCGGTGGTGGTACAGCAGTTCATCCGCGAATTAAATGCTGAACGGTTTCTCACGCAGATTAGTGCGCTCACCGACATCCCGGGCTTGATTCCCGACCCCTATTTACTTGGCGCCGGTATGCACATGATTGTGCCTGGCGGCAAGTTAGCCATTCACGCCGATTTCAACCGACATCCGACCATGAATGTCGATCGCCGCCTTAATCTGTTGGTCTATCTCAATGAGGACTGGGAGGAATCGTACGGGGGACACTTAGAACTCTGGGACCGTGCCATGCGAACCTGTGAGCGACGCATGCTTCCGGTTTTCAACCGCACCGTCCTCTTCCTCACCGACGATTTTAGCTTTCATGGACATCCGGAACCGTTAACCTGTCCGGCGTATCGCGTCCGCAAATCCATCGCCATGTATTACTATACCAACGGACGTCCCGCGCATGAGCTCCGCGCCCCAGGAGAACATAACACCTTGTTCCAAGATCGACCCCAAGATCACCAAGACCCCTTGGACGTCCCGCTTCCGGTATCAACAACGCCTCAAATGAAACCGCCGGTCTCCTCACCACCGCGCCATCAATGGTCTTGGGCAACGACAATCCGGCAGTGGTTCGCGAAACGCTAAGACAGTTCCCACGTATGATCGAGATGACAAATCCCCCATTCTTTCTCTTCGTTGGTCATGGTCAACACCGGCTCCGCCGCGCGATGGTCGTAGACGTGCACCCCATGTTCGTCGAGCAAAAAGATCATCACGCGGAAAGAACCATTAGTGAGGGGAATAGCGGAAAATCGCAGGGTCGCACGATACGACCGTTGACCCGTGAACGGCGACAAGCCATCTTTCAGGGTGCTCGAAGCGAAACAGGTTAAGTTATCAACGCGGTCGACCGCCACACCAAGGTGAAAGGATCGCTCCGGTTGATCACTTTCCCATTCCACGGTCACGCACACTTCGTCGCCACGCCGAACATGGCCAGGTTCATTCCGCCCTTGCCCACCACTGAGATGCACGGCGCGCAACTCTCCTCCAGGGCGGTGTTCCCGCCACGGCTGGTCCGGCAGTTTGCTTTCCCGTGCGTTGAGATACGCTTCGTATGCCGCCAGCACTTGTGGGGCTAATCCGGCTGCTTCAATCTGACCAGTGCGTAACCACACGGCCTCCTGGCAGAGCAAGTTCACCGTGTATAAGGAATGCGAGCACAACAGCAGGCTCCCGCCACGCTCTTGGAACGCACGGATACGGTCCACGCATTTTTTCTGAAAATAGCCGTCGCCCACGGCCAGTGCTTCATCGACAATCAGGAGATCGGGTTCCACACTCACCGCGAGAGAGAATGACAAGCGCATTCCCATGCCGGTCGAGTAGTGCTTCAACGGGCGATGGAGAAAATCTCCGAGTTCGGAAAATTCCTGAATTTGGGGAATCTTCTCTTCCATCTGGCCACGAGAGAATCCCAGAAGCGCACCTCCGACAAACAAATTTTCGATCCCACTAAAGTCGGGGTGGAAGCCCATACCCAGCTCAATGATAGAGGCAACACGACCATGTACGGCAACCGTACCAGTTGTGGGAGTTAGGGCTCCGGTGATGAGTTTGAGCAGTGTCGATTTGCCTGCCCCGTTCTCTCCAAGAATTCCGAGAGATACGCCTTTCTCGACAGCGAGGCTCACCCCACGCACGGCCCAAAACTCCTCGTGATACCGTCTCCCGAGTAATAACTCCTTGAGACGGTCAACGGGGTGGGTATATAAGCGGTAACACTTACTGAGATTGTGCGCGGTGAGAAGTGGCGAAGACACAATAAACTTTAGACAACTTCCTGCATGGGGCGAATGCGTGGAGGGGGAAGAGAACGTCTCTCCGCTTCCAAATGACAGAGGACCTCATCAATGACTTCGCATAAGTCTGAGTAAAGCCTCACGGGATCATCCCCATGAATGCCGGTAATGACATCCGGACACTTTCCAATGTAAGTTTGATCCTCTTCACTCCATTCGACCCATTTATGGTACTGGTCACTCTCTCTCATTGCTTCACCTGTTCGATGGCTTTTTTGACTTGCTTTTCTTGATACGGTTTTGCGTCGTCTCCTGTCTGGCCACTCAGAGTCACAGCGCCAGCATAACGGGTATGGGCAAATTTGCGATGCCCACCTTTGCCGCCACCTGCGATTTCGTAAAACCCCACTACGTGAAGATCGTGGATCAATTCTCTGATTTTTCTTGGCATTTTTCCAAGTTTAATTTGTAGTGTGACCTATTTGAGTCCCAATTACAGAAAAAAAGGGCGGGGAATTTTCCCCGCCCTTTTTTGTTATGAACTACCAACCACAGGTGTGCTGTAATCTTAACTCAGCAACTCACCGGTAGTCCGTGTACTGTCGGTGAGAGGGGAAAACAGCATCCCAACGCAACTGCGCATTCGAGCTCTGAGCGAATTGCACTGAGTACGCGACCGACTGGATTGGGGGCTGAGATCCTGAGGTTCCTGGAGGAATTAAGTATTCGTAGGCGCACGAACCGAACCCGCCGCATGGGAAATTAATACGGAACCATCCTCCCGGAGCGCCTGGGGTGATGATCTCACTCGTCAGTGCAAAGTTCACTTCGTTCGGTAGCTCAAACTGCACTGAATGCGAATTCTCGGCCTCGTCAAACACTTCCACATTGACAGCTCCTGCCAAAGCGGTCGTGTTGCGATCTTTCCACAGCCACACTTCGGTTCGAGCTTGGATACTGTTCGCCGAAAAGTATCGCAATTGGAGAGTGAGGGGGGAATCCGGAGTGACAAGGCGATTGTTGAAACTGTCTTTAAAACCACCAGCATTTCCGGTCTGGGACCAGTCCCCATTGGGGCCATCAATCCGTTCGGCCAAGTCGCCGTAGGTAAAATTCGCACCACCACCAACTGGACACGTAGACGCAGCTCCTACCGGGGGAGTACACGCCCCAAGGGTTGTCTGCTCGCGTTCGCAACGGGTGCGGTAAAAACCGCGGGAATTTTGGGCCACTTGCCCGGGAACCGCTAGCGAATTATGACCGTAGCAAGGGTTGTCGGTTTCAATGCTCACGGCATTAAACCCTGTCGAAGAGCCGTTTATCAGGTTCACTAAGTACATGTGGCCGATCAACACGTTTCCATATCCAAATGGGTACCGGGGCTGTCCTGGGAACAAAGCGGTCCGGCTAAATACGAGGTCAGCCGTCACATAGCCAATAAGGGTATCGTTGTCGCCATCCTTGTCAAGATCAGCCTGCAACCGGTCTTTCACTCCCACCGGAGCCTGGGATGCTTGATCGCAGCCACGGCTAGTGAGAATGAGATCATATAGGCTGCAAGACCACACATCGTTAGGGGTCAATATAATAGTAAAGTCATAGACGTGATCCGACTTGGCAGTCCAAATGGTCACATGGACTCCGACGTTGGGAGCAAAACCACTTTCGTTTGGGGCAGTGGGACCAGCAGTGTTAGTCACAACCAGGAGCGTGTCCTGGGTGTCAGCGGCGGTCCTGTTCGGGTTCACCTTGAAAAATGGATACAACAGAGTAGAGCCGGGAACGTCATCTGGTGTGCCGATGATGGCCTGCGCTACGCCTCCTACACTAAGAAAGAAAACTGCTGCTGCGAGAGCTGCGAGTCCTTTTCTCATCCTATTCATCTTCTCTCCTCCTTCAAACTAGACTTTTCTTCATCTGAAAATTACTGCATTTCACTTGCGGTAAAAGTCTCCGCTTGTGCCTTGTCCGTTTGGCCGTGGCCTGGTAGCCCGCGAACCACTTTAGCCGTCTTCAATTTGTCCGGTCCTCTCTCCCATTTCCTAGATCACCCCCTTTCCTCCGAGCTCGTACCGTCGTCCCCAGCTAGCGGTAGCAGGTGGTACCACTGGCCTTTGATCTTGACCCATTTGTCCAACATAGAGGAGGACACCGAGCGGGAGAGCCCCGGCAAAAGATATTGTACCTGCAACTCCACCTCCGCCTCATCATCCCTTTCCTGAATTGATCGAATGACAACCGAAGTAAAGGCTACGTGCGAGGTAGCGAGCTTCTTCAAGTAAGTTGATTGCTCAATACTCCCCGGCTTCTCGAATGTGAACGCCTGCTCCACTTTCCCTTTTTCCCGTGCTTGCCAATACGCTTGTGCTCGTTCTTCCAGGGCCACAGTTTTTTCACTACAGCCGAATGCTACCATGAGCACCATACACAACGCAAATAGCATGGAGAGTCTCTCTCCCTGTCCTCTTCGCAGATGCGCTCCGTCTTCCTTATTCCGGCCCACTCTTCTTGTCAAGAGGAAAGACCGTATTTTCCGCCCTACTTCCATACCCATGCTAGCAGTTTTCCATCGCTCTCACCCGCATAATTGGCGACGAGCAGCACCTTGTTTTCATCATCGGCAGGAAGCGCGCGAACTTTATAGTTCCGCCATTTCCCTTCCTCCGCCACTGTAATCTGTTCTCGTCTTCCCCACTCTCCAGTCGATTGTTGCCCATAGACTTGCAGTGCCCCAGTATACAT
>JANMSE010000498.1:0-10435 GCA_031389045.1 Deltaproteobacteria bacterium
TAAACCACCGTTCATCACAACTGGTTAATTCATCGAATACATACGAAATGGTGCGGAGCTGCGCCGACGAAGAGTGCTGACGCAGATGCAAAGACGCGAGGGCGGCCACTGAAGTGGAATCGAGCCCGCCGCTCATCATCACCGCCGGTGGGGCCGAGGTCCGCAACCGACACGCGACACTGTCATTAAGGAGTGCGCGGAAATGTTCGCCATATTCCTCGTCGGTCCGGTACCGCACCCGCCGCTGGACATCGACATCCCAATAGCGCCATGTGCGGTGTTTCTCCTCACCCACATACAGGACGTGGGCGGGCAACAACTCCGTCACGCTGGTGAAAAACGTCGATCCATCGGTCGGGTGTTCTAGCGCGAAATAGGAGGCGAGGCGACGTTCATTCACCTGCGTCGTGACCGTGGGATACTTGAGGAGTGCCTGTTCCTCTGACGCGACGACCAAGACACGCGCATCCAGATAGTAGTACAGCGTGCGGTCACCCAAGGCATCTCGCGCGCAGAAGGCCGCACGCTGAGTATGATCGTACAGAGCAAAGGCAAACGGACCCAGCAGGTGCTTGACACAGTCGGTTCCCCATCGCTCGTAGGCATACAAAATCAGCCGGGCATCCGAGAGCGTGGGGTCCTGACAGTTCAGCGCCTGAAGCAGGTCCGCGCGATTATCCAACCGTCCATCAAAAACGAGAGTGAGGCTGCCTTCCTTACCAGACAGCGGCTGCCGCTCGCCGACCTCTTCTGGCGTCGTCCAGAAGTGTTGATGCCCAAGCACAACGTGTGACAAGGTCGTCAGATCGGCTCCATCCGATCCTCGGTGGTCCAAAGTCGCGAGCATGCGCTGGGCAACCCTCGGGTCCGCCGGGGCACGGTCGCGGTGAAAAATGCAGAGAAAGCCGCTCATAATGGCTTATGGCTTATGGCTTATGGCTCGTTCGCTCCGCTCACTCTATGGCAGGAACACTCCTGCCATAGGCTATTCGCCATAGGCTATTCGCCATAGGCCACAGCCTATTTGCCATAAGCCATAGAGCGAAGCGAGCCATACGCCATCAACCAACGTCTACCGAAACAACGGAGTAGCCGGGTCGCCCAACAGGTTCATGCCCAGGATCGCATCGAGCGCGGCGGGGTTGGTTTTCCCCACCTGCTGCTGCGCCTCCATCACCGCTTCACCCAGCGTCTCCGCTCCGCCAAAGCGACTGAACAACTGACTGCCGAGCGCCTTGTGTGACGATAACTTGGTCAACGTCGCCGACCCAAACACCGCTACCGCCCCCACCTCCGGCGTGAGTAAGAGCCGATTCGCCATCGTCTCGATCCCCGCCGACACAAAGTAGCTGTTCCAACACCCCCACATCGTCATCACTGTCGGGCGTCCACGATTGGTCAGTAACGCTACATCCTGCCAAGTGAAGAGCCGGTCGAAGTCCAATAACCCGTAGGACGAGTGACCATAATAACTCGTCAGTTCCACGCCACCGTTAATCGCGTCGAACAGCAGTTGGCGGGCTGCCGTCTTCCCCACCAAGTCCATCGCCGCTTCGCTGATCTGCCACTGCGGACCCAACTGTCCGCCAATCGCCCGATGCTCTTGGGTAAAGATCGACCGCCGGTCAGACTTCCCAGTCGCCAGTACCGCCGTGAACTCGGATGGCCGCTGCTCATGCATTTGCAGCTTGGCGATCACCGCTTGCAGTTCCGCTACCGTCCGCACCGGCAAGCGCCCAATCGCCGCATCCGGCAGATTGTCCCCTGTCCAATCGACATGTTTCACATCCGACGGTGAGTAGGCCACGATCGCATCCGTGCGCACATACCGCGTCGGTACGAAACTGACGCTCCCCGTCTTCAGGTTGTCGTGGTAATCCACCACATCGCCGCCCACCAACAACACAAACTGGGGCCGGGTCTGCGCGATGTGACTACTAATCGCTTTGGCATCGACCGCGTGATCCGTGTACCGTGCATAGAGCGACTCCGTCGTCATCACCGCGGTCGTCAGTTTCCGCGTGGCTTGCAGCGCTTCAATTGGCGCAATGGTATCCAGAAACGCGGGGTGCGTAATAATCAAGTAGTCCACTTGTGTATTCGCCGCCACCTCTGGAATCCCGGCCTCAATCCCCGGGGTGTTGACCCCACTACTTGATGCCAGCCAATACGTCCCGGCCACACCACCTGGCACGATCACCTGCCCGGCGGCAACGGTCGTGCTCAACCGCGCGTCGGTCCCTTGCCAGACCACCGCGGGTCCCGCACTGAGCCCACGTACCGCAAACGGTCTGCTCGCCGTGGCAACCTTCCCAGTCCACGCGCCGGCTTCCGCGACCGACTGCCGTTGGTAGCGTACCTCAAATCCTTCCAACGCCACCATGTCATACTCAAGTCCTGTGTCCTGTGGTAAGACGATCTCGAGGCTGTTGAGCCCGTCACGTAACACGCCTGCCGCGAGCGGCACCTCCACCGCATACGCTTTGAGCCCGTCAAAGCGTCCGTCATGCACGACTTGGCCGTTGAGTTTCACCATGACGTGGTGGTCCGCTCCCGCCGTCGGCCAATCAATATAGCCCCACAATGCCACTTTCAGTTGCGCCGTACCAGGAAGTACCGCACTCAGTGTGAAGTCGCGCCGGAGACTCGCCGGTCCTCCGTAGGCCAGGACGTATGCGTCGTACCACGGGTCACCCGTTGGCGCGCTAAAGCTGTACTCGCGATTGGGATATGCTGTGTATGTGGTTTCATGCCCCACCACAGCGGCTGGTCCCGTGCCCGCTGCGAGGTCTTTCACCTTGCGGGATTTCGTGGGATCGACGGTAAGCAGATAGACGTTCTCTTTGCTGTAGAGCGTCGGCGTGACCTGGCCGATGAACTCAATGTAGCTACCCGGCCCAAAGATCGGCCGGCCGCCAATGGCACGCGGCACTGGCTGCCCATTGTCGGTCACCGCAATCTGCGCCACCGGCACCTTACTCAGATCGATTCCGGCAGCCAGCAACTGCTCGTGCGTGACCCGTTGAATCCCAGGTGTGCGCACCGATATCCGCGCCGCCCGCATGAGCCCGGTGGCCGGTTTGCCGCGCAACACTCGTCGCTTCGACCGTTTGAGCTCCAGGTCTTTGGCCTGCCGAATCGCCGGCCACTTGATGCGTTCCACCGTCGGCGGTACTCCTACGACAGTGCCGATCACAAACGGCCCATGCAGCGTCTTCTTCCCACGGATACTCACATCCTCCAGCGCCACCTCTTGCACCCACGCCACATTACTCAGCGTCACCATGTACGTTTGTGGCTCCAACGAGTCAACCGTCTTCGACGGAATCAATTGCGGCGTGAGCTTTTGCCACTCGCCGCCATACGTCCGCCCATGGACAAAGAAGCCGACGTTGCCGGCTTCCGTCGCCGTCGTCCACTTGACTTCAAGGGTGCCCGCCGTCGCGCCCGGCAGTGCCTGGAAGGACGCTAAGGTAATCGGCGTCGTCGTTAAGGCCGCATCGTTGAAGAAACCGAAGTCCGTGCCACTTACATTACTGCTCAGCGTGATCGTCGCTACACCGCCCGTCCCGGTCTGCGTGGTCTGATCATACCCCGCCACCGCCGTTCCTTGCGTGTCCACTGCGACTTCGTAATTCCCTGGTGGCAATGCCGGGGACGTGTACGTCCCGGCAAGACCGGTGGTGACCGTCGCCACCAACTGCCGCACACCATTCACCACTCGGTAAATACTCACCACTGCCCCATCCACGGCCGTCTCGCTATTGTTCGCCCCATTGTTGTTAGCATCCTCGAACACCGTCCCGCTGATGGTGTAGGTCGCCGTGAAATAGCCAAAGTCGGCGGTCAAGTTGCTGCTCGCTCCCATCGTCACCGGATAGGGATTCGCTTGACTGTTGTTATCGACCCCAGGACTTGGGCCTGTGGTCTTCGTATAGCCCCCGCTCAGTAACGCGGCGTCGAACACTCTGACGAGATACGCCCCCGCGGGTACGTTGCTAAAGGTATACGCGCCGATGGCGTCGCTCGTGGCCGCGCGCACCAGATTGTCCGTGCCGGGCTCAATGATCCCATTGTTGTTGGTGTCGAGCCACAATTCCACATTGACCCCGAGAATGCCGATCTCGCCACTATTGAGAATGCCATTGTTACTGCTATCCACCCACACCGTCCCGCCCACGGTCGTCAGCGTCGCTTGGCCACTGCTATACCCGGCGTCCGCATCCACCGTACCGCCAGCGGCGACCGTCACCGACGCGGGCAACAGTTGTGTGGGATTGAGCCCCACCAAGACCGCATTCATATCCGTCGGCACGATGGTATAGGTCCCTGGCGGTACCCCGGTGAAACTGTAGTTGCCATTGAGATCGGTCGTGGTCGTTGCCACGATCTGCCCCCCGCTCACCAGGTTCATCGTCACCCCAGCCACCCCTTCTTCTCCGCCACCCTGGCTGCTGTTGGCATTGGCATCATGGTAAAACGTCCCACTCACCGTGCCATACGGCACCCCACCCACGCCGGGATCGTCCCCAAACCCGAAGTCCAAGTTCGGCACCACATCGCCGCCCACGACCGCCACGGTATAAGTCGTATACCCAGTGCCTAAGTTCGTCGGCTGCGTGGCGAGGTACCCGGCGGGAATATCGGTTTGATCATACACCACAGCGTACGACCCCGCCGCCAGCCCCACTACGGTCCACGATCCGTCAGGATCAGTATTCACGGTCGCCACCACGGCGTTCGTGGCAGTATTGAGAATGGTGATCGTTACGCCACCCAGTCTCCCTTCGCCCGCGTCCAGGAATCCATCAGGGGTCGGACTATCCACATCAGCCCACACCACACCCGCCAATGTCGCCGTTCCGGTGTTTGGCCGATAGCCAAAGTCGGCCACATCGCTGCGGACTTCTCCTTCACTCAGTGACACCTGGGCGTAAATGGGGCTGACGTAGGTCGTCGGGGTCAACACCCCCGGCAACGTGCCCTCCACCGCATCGGCCAGATAGGTCCCCGGCGCGAGGTTGCGGAACACATAATTCCCATTGACATCGGTGGTCGTCGTCGCCACCACGGCTCCGTCAGGAATCCCGTCGAGGTTACTGTCGCGATAGAGATTGACCGTCACGCCGGATAATCCCACCTCGCCACTCCCTTGCAAGCCGTTATTATTCTCATCAAGCCACACGGTCGAAGAGAACTGGGCGGTTGTCGTCTTTTGCCCATAGCCAAAGTCCACGTCGACCGTACCTGTCGCTGGCACGGCAATCGCGCGTTGATCTAATCCACTGGAGGCCGTATAGCCACTCAGAAGCGCGTCTTGATCGGTCACCACCACGGTATAGTTTCCCGCGGGGACATCCGGGAAGGCGTAGTTGCCGCTGGCATCGGTCGTCACCGTCGCGACCACAACCCCCGCCGCGTTCCGCAACTCGACGGTCACGCCCGCCAGGCCACTTTCGCCAGCTTCCTGAATACCGTCGCCATCAATATCATTGAACACCGTGCCACTGACATCCGCCAGCGTCGTATTCCGATAGCCAAAGTCCAGGTCAGGATCGCTGCCGACGGGAGGGCCGGCGGGAACGAGCGCGGCCCCTTGGTTGTTGCATGTTGTACAAACCACCCCAGGTTGGTCTGGATCACCCGTTTGGGTTCCAGTTGGCGGTGTTGTCACCACCACGGTATAACTCCCCGTGGAGACTCCGACAAACTGATAGGCCCCATCGGCTGCCGTGGTTGTCGTCGGACAGGTACTGCCAGGCGTACAGATGCCATTACGCAGTTCGATCGGTACGCCAGCCAGGGCCACTTCCCCCGTATCTCGCACGCCGTTCCCGTTGGCGTCGCTCCAGAGCACTCCCCCCACGAGCCCCGACTGATTATAGCCAAAGCTCGTGGCCACCACGTCGGCGCTGGAGACGGTGACCGCTTTGGTTGAGGTGGTCCCTGCCACAGTCGTGCCGTACGTCCCGTTCAGAACGCCGGTATTATCACTCACGGCGATCGTGTAGGTGCCATTCGGCACACCGGTAAACGAGAAGGTCCCGTCGGCATTGGTCGTCACCGTCGCCACGATGCGTCCGAGACTGTCGAGGAGATTGACGGTCACACCACCAAGTCCATCTTCATTCGCATCCAGAGTCCCATCCCCATCGGCATCGTTCCACATACGGTCACTGACCGCGTACAACGTCGCCCGGTCAAAGCCAAAATCAATCCCGGCCGCCACATCGCCGGCCGCGACCGTCACCGGGCTGCTGACGTACCCACCTTCACTGTCCGGCCCACTCGTCGGGGTATAGCCCGTGAGCGTGGCATTATTCACGACCCTCACGACGTACTCCCCAGCCGTCACCCCAATGAAGAGATATCCGCCATCGGGGTCAGTCGTAGTCGTCGCCGCCACAACGTCATCGGGAGTCCCGAACACCCCATCGGTTCCGGCACGCACCAACTGCACAGTGGCCCCGCCAATCCCCGCCTCGCTCGCATCCTGGATGCCGTCACCGTCCGCATCACCCCAGACCGTCCCTTCGATGCTATTTGTACTACCGGTCGGCACGTAGCCGAAGTTGGCCGTGCCCGTGCCTCCCGCGGGTATCGTGAGCAACGCGGACGGATCAGTGGTCCCCGGTGCGGTCGCCAAACCAGTGAGTTGACCACCGGTATCGGTCACATCGACGTAGTATTTTCCCGGTGGCAGGCGATCCAGACTGTAATTGCCATTGGCGTCGGTGGTCACCGTCCCGACGAGCACATCGTCGCCACCACCAATGAGGCCATTCAGACCGGCACTGTAAATGTTGACAGTGACCCCGGTGATGCCCGGCTCGCCTACATCGTTGATGCCGTCCCCATCCACATCAAGCCATACTTGGCCCTCGACGCGAACGGGACCGACCACAATAGTGCTCGTGGCTGGGCCGATAGTGACGAGACCAACAGTGGCCGTGGCAGAGTTTGTGTACGCACCAGCCGCCGTGACCGTAGCCGTGTATTGCAACGAGATCGAGGTATTCGCCGCAAGGGCGTAGGAGGTGTCAGGGATGCCGCGCCAGACAATAGTGCCAGTCGCTCCCGCGCTCGGCACACTGCTGGAGTTGGCGCTGGTCACGTTGCTGCCAGCAGCTATGCCTTGATACGTCACTCCGGCAGGGAGTACATCGGTAATCCGGTCGATGATCGTGGGGAAACTCGACGGATTGCTGATGGTGACCGTGTACGTCACCGTCCCACCTCCAGCCGGCAGTATCGTCGGGCTCGCGGATTTACTTGTGGTGAAGGGATTGGTGGCGGCAGGGTAAAGCGGCGCAAATGCCGTGGAGCCAAAGTTGGAACTATACTTATCTTGCGTACCACTGGTCTGCGACGCGTACGGATTCGCGGTCGTACTCACCCCCGCACAGAGATATTGAAAGCGATACCGCACGGTCACGTCGTTCGCGGTGCCACTATCAACCACGGTGGGGACGAACAAGATTTGGTCAAGCGAGCCCACCGGGACACCGTTGTAGGTTGACGCGGTAATCTCCGTCCCCACTAATTGGAAACACCCCGCATTGAACGCGGTATTCCCCGCGGGTTGAATATTGATGATGTCGCCGACGTTCCCATTCCCAAAGTTAAAGTTGACCGTGTAATCAAGAATTTGACCGACAACCGCACCTGGCCCCAGCACCGTACTGGTGATCAACCCCCCCGCGTTCGCACTGATATGGCTAATGGTTGTGACCGTCCCGTTTCCCGCGACAGTGCCGGGGTTACTGTCGTTCACAATCACGGTAATCGTATCGTTCAAGTTCTTCGTGCAAGGATATTGCATGAACCAGAACAGGACCGTACTTGCCCCTGGCGCGAGAGTGCCGATGTACTGTGTCGCCGCTTGGCCGCCGGCGAAATTAAAACCATTGACGGTATCAAAGCCTCCGAGAGTCGCACTCAGATTGGTGAGTGTCGTGCCTAAAGGATTCGTGACGCGGAAGGCCACATACGCCGCGTGCGGCCCATCGTTATCTGGTGGTGGGCATTTATTACTGTCCACGACTAACCGACTGCTGGAAGTCATGGTGACGGTGACATCCCCCGCATTGAGCGCGAGCGCGTCCTGCCCCCAAAGCCCGAGCAGCAGAAACAGCCATGCCCAACGTTTTCCCCCGCGCGGAGGCGAAATAATGAGCGGCAATGCGCGCGCGCGCAATGAAAACGTAAGTATCGAAAGAAAAAGGAAGAGAGTGATTACCATTGCCTGTCCTTACTCATAAAAAAATCAAGAGACCAATCCGGGTTTTCACACGGACGCTTGGTGAGAGCTTCACCATGAGCGCCAGCAACAAGTCACGAACGAACAAATTTTCAAACGGACTTTTCGCTTATTGAGCACTATCGGGATGAAAGGGGGAAACTTTAGGTATTTCCACCTAGAGTTTCCCCCTTTCGCCGGATGTACATACCGAAAGGACCCTAAATGTCAAATGGGGAATGTATAGGTCAGGTAGGGAAGGTGAAGGTAAAAATCAAAGGGGGTAGTCAGTCGTGAAGACGAGACAAGGAGCAGTAGCGTTTGCCGATGCCTTTCCCAGTCTCCCACGCTGTTCCATCTGGGCTACAGCACAGCCCGTTCACAGTAAAGCGTTCCCCGGATAGGAATCACCATGCTGAGGTACGGCACCGCTTCCACCAGTTCCACTTTTCTTTCCCGCCAAAGGTGAGCACGAATGTCCGAGAGTGGATGCCACAGGAGCTGGCTCGCCATCGCCTGCTCAGACGCACGGTGGCTCCGCGGAAGAGACAATTGCGCACCACCTTCCGCATACGAGAACAGATAGGACGCGCCGCTGACCCGCATCAGCTCACAGAGGAAGTCCGCCGGACAGTCACACAGCTCCGTATTGTCCAACCACTGCTCTGGTGGCAACGTCGGCGAGAAAATCAGGAATGGCGACAAGAGACACGCGAAAGTCCGCTCTTGCCACCAGGTGCCCCACACCGCATCCAAGGGGCCATAGCGGGACACAATCCGTTGGAGCACTCCAGCGCTGACAATCGACCGCCTAGTAGAGTCTGGTGCCGCATCGGCATGGATCAGCACCTGCCGCCCACGCCGTGAGAGCAGATAGCAATTCGCCCCAAAGCCGACGCGATTTTGCCCTTCGCCAAAGAAGGGCACGGCTTCGACACGTACCCCGGCTCCACCCGCGGAGTCGAGACTCTCATACGACTCGCCATGCGCGAGTGCGCGGACATCCGTAAATCCCATGAGCCGCAGGAACGCGGCCAAGCGGGGCTGGAGTGCTGCTTCGGAGTCAACCGGAACAAACACCGGCACATCATGCGGCAAGGTCACCAGCGAGGCCACATCCAGATGATCGGCATGGTGATGGGTGAAAAAGATCGCCGTGACCCGCCCCAACTGCGAAGCGATCAAGGGCTGTTGCTCAAATTGATCGTCCCAGGGAAAAATCCACGGATCAATAAGAATGCGCTGTCCACCAGCATCAACGATGAGGGAAGCATGTCCCATGTGCGTTACCGTCAAAGCCACGTCATTGTCGTTGGCACAGGCAAAAATCGGTGGAGCTTCAGTCTTGGCGATAAAACCACCCGTGGACTCCATGGCTCCGAGCACGCGCTGGACGGCAGGGTCGTTGAGGTTGTCGTTCCTTTGTCCGTCCTGTACTCCGCACCGCAGAGCGTCCATCACGCGCGTCACGGCGGGCAGTGCCGATAATGGCACGATCACTTCACGTGCCGGTGAGTGTCCCTGCTTTCCCGCCAAAGAAAAAGAGAGTCGGACCCACGGATAGGTGGGTGACGACGAGGTCACCGTCGCGGCACTCGTGAGCGCGAGCGCAAGGGCTCCGCTCGCTTGGCGATGCCAGGTGATCCACGAAGCACACTCAGGGTGCGTCTCTAGCCAATGTTCCACAGCGTTCCGCAGCATGGTGAGTACATGTGCTCGCGGGAAAGCAACACCGCGGACGGCACAAGATTTCGCGGCCTCAGCCAGAGAACGACGGATGTTCGCCGAGAGTTGCGCGGCCATCTCGGCGAACGCCGGTGGAAGAAAGAGTCCGATGGCGGGTTCAATTTCTTCGGGAAGCGCCCGGTCCGCGAGGAAGCGCGGTTGCACCCGCAGATACGGAGAAAGAGCCACGGTGGGCAACAACGCTTGCCAGTAGGCAGTTTCCGCGCGCGCGACCAGCTCCGCTGGCGAGACTATGCCCGACGTGAAGAGCCGACGAAACAGATCGCGTGGGAGCGCGCGTTCGAGAGATCGCCCCGTGTCGGGGAGAGCATCGCGCAGAGTCGCGAGCTGTGCCCCGGTCAGCGTGACGGTTTCCCCATTGAGTGCGAGGGTGCAACGGGTGTCGGGGTGGAGAGACCACGTCATAAATACATCTGGTCTCACCAAATTCAGCAGGCTTCCGTCGGATGC
>JANMSE010000525.1:0-2234 GCA_031389045.1 Deltaproteobacteria bacterium
CGCGTTCCTCCGGAGCGAAGCGGTAAAAGACGTCAGTCGGAATGCTTGGGGAGGGCACACGCTCCACGAGAGAAACGGGCAAAGGATTCGGAAGCGGAGGATCAACCACCACCAAGCACTGCGCATCGTTCCCTCCGTGCCCGTTGAGCTTGGACAAGGCGGTTACAGCGCTCAGGGATTCCTCCACGATTGGAGTGGCCATCCCCACCTCGGCCTCTCGTTCCGGCGGTGGACTCTTCTCGGCTGCGATCGCCACGGACTCCGCTATTGGCGCACCCGTGCTCTCGGCATCCGTCATAGGCGCGGTCACCACCCCTAGAGCTGGTGGGTCCGCTGGAGGACTAGCAACAAACGAAGGCTCCGGCCTATCCGGATTCACACTTGGCGGGGGAGCGACCTCGGTAAAGACGAGTTTGCCACGCAAAGCCGCCACAGCCAGTGGATTCCCAAACTCTTGGCTAATGACTTCTTGAAAAGCTCCGCACAACTCGTCATCTAATTCTTCGCTGCTCTCAACGACAGTCAATAACGCGGAAAACGCATCGTCTTCCTTGGTGATCGCCTCGGCAACGGGATGGACGTGAGGCCACGCCATGTTCGTGATTTCATCACGAAGCGCGATCGCTCGCGTCTGACAGGCGACCAGGGGCGCAAAACTCGTCACCCCGCTATGACGCAGTGCACAGACCCGGTTCAACACCATGAGGGCTCGTTGCGACACTTTCTCCGTCGTTTTTCGTTCTTCCGCGGAGTGGGCAACTTTTTCCAGCAGCGCTTTTATTTCACTCAGGGCGGTGATCGACTCAAGGTCTGGGAGTGGCGTGATGCCCAGGAATTTCGCAAACTCGTATCCCTGGGCACGGAGGTCCGCGAAGTTCTGTCGTGCCGCCATCAATTCCGTGAGAAACGTTTTGTCTGGTGGTGTTCCAGTGGTCCGGAGTGCATGGGCCGCAGCTTCAAGCCGCCGACCGAGGTAGGTAAAGACTTCAGCGACATCCGTCAAGTTCTGTAAAAGAATGGGTAGGTCCATGTGCTCCATTGAGGCCCTCTCTCGTGGCACGATTTCTTCATCTGTGCTGTCCATCTACAAGGTCGGCACGTCCAAGAAAATCTTTACCTTCCCCACGAGAGCCCCTCTCCGCGCACGGCAACATTAGACCAGAGCCACCCACTCCTCCCCGTGTAGCACGACTTCGCCAATCACGGCCGCGGCCAGCACCCCTTCGGCTAACAAATCGCGCGTGAGTCGCTCCACCTCGTGCGCGGGCACCGCGATCAGCAATCCCCCAGAGGTCTGGGGATCAAACGCCACTTCATCCAAATCTTGCGGGACCGAAGAGGCCACCTGGACCTTATCCGCGAGGTACGTGCGGTTCCGTTTGCATCCACCAGTAATATACCCTTCGAGCGCGAGCCGCCGTGCCCCTGGTAACAAAGGCAGGGCTGCGGCTTGCAAACGGATGGTCATACCGCTGCCCATCGCCATTTCACAGCTATGGCCCATCAGGCTAAACCCGGTCACATCCGTGCACGCATGCACGGAGTAGCGCAACATCATACTCGCGGCTTTCGCGTTCAGCATGGACATGGAGACCACCGCCGCGCCGTACTCTTCTTCCGATAGGTGCCCTTTCTTGAGCGCGGTGGTGATAATCCCGGTTCCCAGCGGTTTGGTCAGGACGATCACATCGCCCTCTTGGACCCCGACATTGCGGGTAATGCGACGCGGGTCGATCACCCCGGTCACCGCCATGCCGTACTTAATTTCATCATCCGCGACCGAATGTCCGCCAACAATCACCACGCCCGCTTCCGTCGCTTTCGCCGCGCCGCCACGCAGGATGTCGGCGAGAATCTCCTTGTCGAGTCCACTCTGGGGAAAGCAGACGATATTCATCGCGGTTTTCGGCTCTCCTCCCATCGCGTAGACATCACTGAGCGAGTTGGCCGCGGAGATTACACCATAGGTGAACGGATCATCGACCACGGGGGTAAAGAAATCGACGGTATTGATAATCGCCAAATCGTCCCGCAACCGGAACACGCCAGCGTCGTCAGAGGTTTCGACGCCGACCAGCAAATCTGGATGTTGAGAACGTGGCAGGGTACTCAGGATCAGTGCTAGGTCCGCCGGACCTAGTTTGCCCGCTCAGCCAGCGGCTTTGACTTTTTCCGTCAAGCGGATGCGGGAACGTTGGTCTCGGGGAATCATATCTGACTCACTCATTATGTGC
>JANMSE010000593.1:0-8782 GCA_031389045.1 Deltaproteobacteria bacterium
GTCGAACGGCAACTGCCGGACCTGACGGCGAAGGCCAAGACCAATGGCCGTGCGCTTGGGTCGCTCACGCTTGATCCCGACCTGCCCATTCCCACGTACCATACCGCGGTGGATATTCACTGCATGCCCGGAGGCTATCACCGCGAGGGCAGCGCGGACGACATCGCCGCGGGGGCCGTGTATGACCGTGCCGTCCATATCTATGCGATGGGGCGCATGGGGCCTTTCAACGATGACTTGGGCGCCTCCCTGGTGGCGCATCTCACACAGCAGTATCCGCATTTTCGCCCACGGAAGATTCTCGATATGGGCTGTTCTGTCGGACATAGCACGGTGCCGTATGTCGAGGCGTACCCGGAGACGGAAGTCTTCGCCATTGATATTGGCGCGTCGATGCTCCGCTACGCCCATGCCCGCGCGGAAGCGCTAGGCAAACGGGTGCATTTCTCGCAACAAAACGCGGAACGGACGAATTTCGCCGACGCGTCCTTTGATCTGATCGTGTCCCACATCCTGTTACACGAGACCTCGGGCGCGGCGATTCGTAACATCATGCGCGAGTGTCACCGCTTACTGACTCCTGGCGGGATGATGTTTCATGTCGAGGTGCCGCAGTATCAGGGGATGGACCCATACGATGCGTTCATCTTGGACTGGGATACGTACAACAATAACGAGCCGTTCTGGGGTGCCATGCACGACCTCGATTTAGTGGAACTCGCGAGGCGAGGAGGGTTCGTTGACGAGACGGTCGTGCAAACCCTAGTGCCGAGTGCGTTTAAGATGGCGCGGGCGCGCACGCAACTCTTCCAAGGTGGCGACTTTGGCGGCGGTGGGCAATGGTTCGTGTTCGGCGCGACCAAGTAACCAAGTAAGCAAGGGAAGCAGCGATGGCGAAGAAGGCCAAGGGAAAGAAGCCGGTATTCTTTAGCGATCCGCAAATCGACAAGATGATGGGGATTGTCATGGCGCTGGCCGGGGAAGTGTCCGTGCTCCGCGAACGGCTTGATACCGTTGAACGGCTGGTGGAACAGAAAGGGCTCTTTTCCCGACAAGAGATTGAAGCCTACCACCCGGACCCACAAGCAACGGAAGCACGGGAACGATGGCGGGCCGAGTATATCGCGCGCATCCTGCGCGTTGTGCACGAGGAACTGGACTCCATTGAACGCGGCGAAGCGCCGGAGTCATACGACGCCATCGTTCAAAGAGTATCATCTCCATAGGGGAGAAAACGTAAAACGTGAACCGGAAAATCGAAGACGGAAGACCGGAGACCGGGGACGGAAAAGGTCAAACTCATTTTGGGTTCGTTCCATTTTACGTCTTAGGCCTTCCGAAAGTCGCAAGGAGGAAAAATCATGGGACGCTTACAGGGCAAAGTGGCATTTCTGACTGGAGCCGGGTCCGGCATCGCGCGGTCCGCCGCGCATATTTTCACGCGCGAAGGGGCGAAGGTGGTGATCGCCGAACTCAAGCCGGAGTTGGGGCGCGCATGCGAGCAGTCGGTGCGGCAAGCCGGTGGCGATGCGACGTTCATCGAAACGGATGTGACCAAGGAAGACAGTGTCAAAGCCGCTATCGCACAGACGGTGGCGCGTTACGGGAAGCTCGACGTGCTCTATAACTGCGCGGGTGGGTCGGTGGTGGAGGACAAACGCGTGACCGATGTGGACATGTCGGTGTGGAATCACACCATGTCACTCGATCTACTGGGGACTTTTCTCTGTTCGCGCTACGGCATTCCGGAGATCATCAAAGCGGGTGGGGGCGCGATCATCAATATGTCGTCGGTGGTGGCGCTGCGCGGGGCTTTTCCGGTGCATATTTACACAGCGGCCAAGGGGGGCGTGATCGCGCTCACCCAAGCGATGGCGTGTGAGTATGCGCACGACCATATCCGGGTGAATGCGATTTGTCCTGGAGTCATCCTCACGGATCGGGTGAAACAACGCTTTGGCAAGTCGGCGGAGTCACCGGCGACGACGGACCAGACGCGGGCGATTAAAATCGACTGGAAAAACTATCCGTTCGCTACCGGAGAGCCGGAAGACATCGCGAACGTGGCGCTCTTCCTGGCGTCCGATGAGTCACGCATGCTGACCGGGGCGATCATTCCGGCGGATGGAGGAATGTCGGCGTACTAGGGCGTAAAACGTAATAAAGACAAAAACGCTGAAGGGTATGTCTTTTACGTTTTACGCCTTACGTTCCCATGAAAATCTTCGTATGAGACACACTATTTTGTTGCTTTTCCTTGTGAGTTTGTTGTCCCTTGGCTGTAACCCACTTTCGACAGTGCAATCAATGGTGCCTGGGCTCAAGAGCGAGTCGAGCGCGCCTGATGTTGGAGAGAAACTGAAGCTGCGCATTACCCCGGATGAAGCGGTGCGGATTCTGGATGACGTGGCGGGGGCGAATGGGTGGTATCTCGTCAGTGTTGGAGATCAACACGACATGCAGGGCGGGCGCGGCAAGTATTTCCGCCTTGAGACCGACCGCTTTATTGGGGGGCGCAAGGAAATGGCTGGGGTTTTCTTCAGCGATCCGGCGGGGTCGTATGTCCTCGTCGGTAAGCATGACCACGGTCTGCCCGAGGAGCTGGTGCCCGCGTTCGTGGAGGCCGTGCAACAACGGACGAGCGCGAGGGCGGCGGAGTAAGTCGCCACCGCGGAAAATGATCTCTTCGGTTATGGCAGAGGATTATCTCTACGACGTTTTCATCAGCTACCGCCACAGAGCCCCAGTGGCGGATTGGGTGAAGAACCACTTCTTTCCGTTGTTGGATCAACGGTTACCCGATTGTATGCCCATTGAGCATGCACCAAGGATTTTTATCGACTGGGAGATCGAAACGGGGGCCTCTTGGCCGGCAAAGTTGCGTCAGGCATTGAAAACATCCCGATGTCTCCTTGCGGTCTGGTCACCAGAGTATTTTCGCTCAATGTGGTGTCAAGCCGAATGGCAATCCATGTTACAACGGCAACAGGTCTTGGGCCTGGGAACTGAAACAAATCCTCATGGCCTGATTTATCCCGTGGTATTCGCCGATGGGGAACATTTTCCTCCTGAAGCCAAGAGTACGCAATCGAAAGACCTACGACAATGGAATCTTTCTGCCCCCGTTTTCCGTGAGACCAAGGATTTCGTGGATTTAGAAAAAGAGATCCAAGTCCTGTGTGCGGAACTGGCGAAGATGATTCATCGTGCTCCGGATTGGCAGGACTGGCCAGTCGTCACCCCTGCGGTGGATGAAAAAAATGTGGCGATGAAGTTGCCGAGGCTATTATGAGCGAAGGTTCCGTGGTGACATTCTATTCGTATAAGGGAGGAGTTGGTCGGACCCTTGCCTTGGCCAATATCGGCGCACTGTTGTCTCGGTGGGGGTACAAGGTCTTGTGTGTCGATTGGGACTTGGAAGCCCCAGGTTTGCATCTCTATTTCAAGAGTGCGATGCCGACACAAAAGAATCCTGGGTTAACCGAGCTGCTTCAGGCTCACGTTGATGGACAGCGCCCATCATGGCGGGACTATCTGACGACGGTAGCTCTTCCCGCCGCCGCGCAGCCTTTGTCTCTTATGACGGCGGGGGTGCAAGATCCCTCGTATGTCCAGCGCATGCAGGCTCTCGACTGGAAACGCTTATACGAAGAACATGACCTCGGCAATTTTCTTGAAGAGCTACGGAACCAATGGAAACAAAACTTCGATTTTATTTTCATTGATAGTAGAACCGGCATTACGGATGCGGGAGGAATTTGCACCGTCCAGCTTCCCGACCTGCTGGTCCTCCTCTTCACGGCCAACGACCAGAGCCTGTATGGTGCGCTTGACGTCGTGAGTCGCGCCAAGAACACCCGCAATACGCTGCCGTTTGATCGAGCGAAGTTATTGGTGTTGCCAGTGGCCATGCGGTTTGAGGGACGAATCGAGTATGAACTGGCGCAACAGTGGCTTGGAAAATTCGCGGAAGCCCTCGCGCCTCTCTACTCGGAATGGGCGCATAAGGACGTCACTGCCCAGGAGTTGCTCAATCATACGCGGGTTCCATATATTCCCTATTGGAGTTTCGGCGAGAAACTTCCGGTGATTGAAAAGGGCACTGACGATCCGGAAGATATTGGCTTTGCTCTAGAAACCATTGCCGCGCTTATCGCGCAACGGTTTTCCGATAGCAGTGCCTTAGTCAGAAATCGTGACTCCTTTGTCGCGACTGTCAAACGCACGGGAGAGATTAAAGGAGAGAGTGCCTCCCACGCTGAGATGACAGGGCCCCGAACCGGCCAAAAGCCCGGGGCGAGACTTTTCATTAGTTACTCCCATAAAGATCAAAAACTGCTGGAAGAATTGGCAACTCGCCTCACCTTTCTCAAGCGGCAGGGGATTATCGAAGCGTGGTCCGATAGACAGATTGCAGCGGGCGAGAGGTGGGATTCAACCATTAGTGCCCACTTAGGGGAGGCCGATGTCATTCTTCTGCTCATTAGTGCCGATTTCGTCGCGTCAGACTACTGTTACAGTGAAGAGATCCGTCTTGCTCTCGCACGACACGAATCTGGTGAGGCCATTGTTATTCCCATCATCCTCAGACCTGTACAGTGGGACATAGCACCATTTGGCGCGCTGCAGGCGCTTCCTAGTGATGGAAAGCCAATTACCACTTGGAACAATCAGGACGAGGCCTGGCTTGATGTTGTAAAAGGTGTTCAACAAGCGATAGAACAGCGCGGAACAAGCCGCCACTGACCTTTTTTCCCAGCGAACCTTGAGGCCTCACGTATTGAAATTTTCCCATTGAGTTTTCCTCGCTTATGAGCGCAGCGGCAGCGTCCGCAACCGGAGCGAATTCGCCACCACCGACACCGAACTGAATGCCATCGCCAAGGCCGCGAACATCGGGTGTAACAGCAGGTGAAAAGTTGGGTAGAGGACTCCGGCGGCCAGCGGAATGCCGATCACATTATAGATGAATGCCCAGAAGAGATTCTGCCGGATGACGCGAATGGTGTGACGCGAGAGCGCCAGTGCCGTCACCACGCCATTCAAGTCGCCCCGCATGAGCGTCATATCCGCCGCTTCAATGGCAACATCGGTGCCCGTGCCAAGGGCGATTCCCACATCAGCTTGCACCAAGGCGGGGGCATCGTTGATACCGTCGCCCACCATACCAACCACGCGCCCTTCCGCTTGTAGTCGTTTCACCTCGGCGGCTTTGTCTTCTGGTAACACTTCCGCCAGGACGCGTGTGATTCCCGCTTGTCGTGCGATCGCTTCCGCCGTGCGTCGATTGTCTCCAGTCAGCATGACCACATTGAGACCGAGACGTTGCAAAGCAGCAACCGTTTCCGCGGCGGAGGGTTTCAGCACATCGGCCACGGCGATAATGCCAGCAACCGTATTGTCCACGACGACAAACATGGGCGTCTTTCCCTCGTCGGCGAGCCGTTCGGCGTGTGCATCCATCCCATCCATCTTGATTCTCCGTTCCCACAACAAGTGACGATTGCCGATAAGAACCGACTGTCCCTCTACTTTTGCCTCGACCCCTTGGCCAGGAATGGCCTGAAAATCCCCAACCTCCGCCAACTCTATGTCTTGCTCACCCGCTTTGCGGACAATCGCTTCACCCACGGGATGCTCGCTGTGCCATTCAACGCTAGCGGCCAAGCGGAGGAGAGTGAAGAGTGAAGAGTGAAGAGTGAAGAGTGGGGGAGAAGCAGTTTCTTGACTCCGAGTTTCTGGACTTTGGACCTTGGACTTTGGACCTTGGACCTCTTCGTCCGTAATGATGTCCGTGACTTCCGGCTTGCCCGTCGTCAGCGTTCCGGTTTTGTCGAACACGATGGTGGTGAGAGTATGCGCCCGTTCCAACACTGCTCCGCCCTTGATGAGGAGGCCATGTTCCGCGCCGCGTCCGGTGCCCACCATGATGGCGGTTGGCGTGGCGAGCCCTAACGCGCATGGACAGGCAATGATGAGGACGGCAACGAAATTCATCAGGGCGAAATTCAATGCCGGCGCGGGGCCAAGAAAGAACCAGGCACAGAAGGTCAGTAGCGCGAGGAGGATGACGGTGGGCACGAAATAGCCAGCGATAGTATCCGCGAGGCGTTGGATCGGGGCCTTCGATCCTTGCGCTTGGCGGACAAGCGTGACAATGCGCGCGAGCGCCGTCTCTTTGCCGACTTTACTCGCCTGGAACGTAAAGGCTCCGGTTTTGTTCAGCGTTGCGCCAATCACCGGATCGCCCGGACGTTTCTCCACCGGCATGCTCTCGCCGGTCAGCATGGACTCGTCGAGTGTCGATGCGCCAGTCACCAGCACGCCATCGACAGGCACCTTCTCGCCAGGCCGCACGACAACGAGGTCGCCAACTTGCACGTGCTCGACGGGGATTTCTTCTTCCTTGTCATCGCGCATGACTCGTGCCGTGCTGGGTTGGAGGCCAATCAAGCGGCGGATGGCATCGGTCGTGCGACTTTTCGCGCGGGCTTCCAACATGCGCCCCAGCAGGACGAGGGCAATAATCATCGCCGCGCTATCAAAGTAGAGCTGTGGGGTCTGGCCGGTCGTGGTGAAGAAGCTCGGAAGAAAAACCGCGACCGTGCTGTAGAGAAAGGCCGCCGACGTTCCCAGCGCGATCAACGTGTTCATGTCACTGGACCCATGCCGCGCCGCGTTCCACGCCCCACGATAAAATTGCCATCCCGCCCAAAATTGCACAGGGAGGGTGAGGAGGAATAGCACTATTGGGTGGTTGAGGCCGGGGAGTGGCACCATGTCGGGCATGGAGCCGAGCATGAGGAGGGCCGCGAGGATGCTGCTCACCACCAGTTTTGCCTTGAGGGTCTTGAGTTCCGTGTTGAGGGCTGACTCGGTCTCCGCACCGCTCTCCGGTTGCTCGGCGATGTCATAGCCGGTGGCGATGATAGCCTGGCGTAAATCTTCTTGCGTGGTCTGGGTGGGCAAGTAGTCAATCAGCGCTTCTTCGCTGGCGAGGTTGACGCTGGCGCGCAGCACGCCAGGCGTATGTTGGAGCGCGGTTTCAATCTTACTGACGCACGAGGCGCAGTGCATGCCGCGAATACCAAGGAGCAAGGTCGTTGGCTGTTGAGCGGGGGCGACGAGCGATGATGGCATGGTGTCGTGCATACGGAGTGTCGCTTATGCTGGTCCTGGTTGCTCTTCAAACACTTGGTAGCCAGCGGTTCGAAGTGTGGTCAGCACCTCGGTGATATGTTGGGGACCGGACGTTTCGAGCGTCAACGTAATTTCCGACTCGCCAATCTCCGCGCGACTGAACCCACGCGAGTGCATGATGTCCAGAATGTTCGCCCGTTGGTCGGCGACGAGCGTGCTCACCCGGGCCAATGCCCCTGGACGGTCTGGAACGATCAAGCTGATGCGGACCAGACGTCCTTCCTGCACGAGCCCTTTCTCGATCACACGAGCGACCACGTTCATGTCGATGTTGCCACCAGACACCACCAGGACCACCGTCTTTCCGGCCAGACCAAGTGGTCGATGCAAGAGCGCGGCGAGCGGGGTCGCGGCGGCCCCTTCGACCACCGTTTTTTCCGTTTCGAGGAACACTAAAATGGCTTGGGCTATTTCCAGTTCACTGACGGTAACGATCTGATCAACATATCGCCGTGCGAGAGGGAGGGTCTGGTCACCAACACGACGAACCGCGATCCCGTCAGCGATGGTACTCGCACGTGGGATAGGTGTCGCCTCACCTGCCGCGAGTGCGGCTTTCATGCCTGGTGTGCGTTCCGCTTGGACACCAATCACGCGACCAGAGAACCCACTTTCTTTCAAGGCGACCGCGACTCCACCAATCAGGCCGCCGCCCCCGACAGGGACGATCACGGCATCACAGTCTGGCGCTTGTTCCCGCAGTTCAAGACCAAGGGTGCCTTGTCCGGCAATGACGGCGGCGTCGTTAAAAGCGAAGATGAAGACACTGCCACGTTCGTTTTGGAGCCGTCGTGCTTCAGCGAGTGCCTCGTCAAAGTCCATGCCCGCCAGGATCACCTCGGCCCCATAGCGTCGCGCGGAGGTCACTTTCACGAGTGGCGCGAACAGGGGCATGACGATGGTGGCGCGGATACCCAGGCGTTGAGCATGAAAGGCAACCGCGAGACCATGATTGCCAGCGCTGGCGGCGATTACTCCTTGTTGCCGTTCGGTGGGAGTGTGCGAGAGCAGCTTGTTGAGGGCTCCTCGTTCCTTGAACGAGCCAGTCATTTGCAGGTTATCGAGTTTAAGAAAGACCCGTGCGCCGGTCATGCGGCTCACCGTCTCGGAATAGGCGCACGGCGAATAGTAGATCGTCGACCCGATCCGGGCGCGAGCGGCCTGAATATCCGCGAGTGTGACCATAGAGGGGTTGTAGCGGAGTCGTGTGTCAGAGTCACCAGCACGCCGCCATAAGGATTTCCTCTTTCCGTCAATACGCGCTAAAGAGGTCACTCACTTTTCGCGCTCTCATTGATCGACGTGCAAATAGGTACCCATGTTTGAACAAGCCTTCAGAAATATTGACGATGTCCTCCGGAAAGAGGCCGGGTGTACGACCGAGCTGGATTACACCGAACAGACTTCGTGGCTGCTCTTCCTAAAATATCTCGACGGGTTCGAGCAGGATCGCGCCGACGAAGCCGCGCTGGAGGGGAAGCGATACAACTACATCCTCGATCAACCCTATCGCTGGAAGAGCTGGGCAGCACCGAAGGGCAAGGACGGTCAGATTGACCACAACCAGGCGCAGACCGGTGAC
>JANMSE010000674.1:0-2817 GCA_031389045.1 Deltaproteobacteria bacterium
CCACAGGCGGCGCTTGCGTGGCACCGGAATGCCTATCCGTCCGGAGAGATATTTCCCGGTGAGTGACTTTTTATCGGCAAGAATCTTTTCATACCGCCCAGCAAAAACGACCTCGCCCCCTTTCTCACCAGCCAGTGGCCCCATGTCGATAATGTGGTCGGCTTCACGAATGATCTCTGGATCATGCTCAACCACGACGACCGCGTTGCCATTATCGCGTAGCCCTTTGAGAATACGGACGAGCCGCTGGCTATCACGGGGATGGAGGCCGATAGAGGGCTCGTCCAAAATGTACAACGTGTTCACGAGCGACGAACCGATGGCGGTCGTCAAATCGACGCGCTCCAGCTCACCCCCTGAGAGGGTACGCGATTGGCGGTCAAGGGTGAGATACTCCAGCCCGACATCAACGAGATACTGTAGTCGCTTGCGAATCTCATCAAGAATGAGGTGGGCCACTTGATCTTGGAAGGCGGAGAGTCGCAGCTCGCGAAAGAAGGCAGCACACATGCCAACACTGATGTGGTTCAGCTCCGCGAGCGTCTTACCACCAATCTGGTAGAGCAGGGCATCGGGCTTCAGCCGCGCGCCTTGACACGCGTTACAGTGAAAGTAGCCACGATAGCGCGCTAAAAACACGCGCACGTGCATCTTGTAGGTCTTCCCTTCCAACCAACGGAACCACCCGCGCACGCCGTAGTAGTCACCATCGCCGTCGATGATGAACTTCTTGTGTTGCTCGGTCAGTTCCTGCCACGGAACAGTAATCGAGATTTTCCGCTTCTGACAAAAGGACAGCAGTTCCCGCCGCTCCCATTGCGCCGCTTTGATGCGCCACGGCTTAATCGCCCCATCTTTGATCGTCATCGTTGGATCAGGCGTTATCAGCTCAAGATCAAGGTCGATGGTACGTCCAAACCCACGGCAGCTCTCGCAGGCACCCAGCGGACTATTGAACGAAAACATATTGGGGACGGGGTCTTTGTAGGCGATACGGCACGCGGCACATTCGAGTTGATCTGAGAATGACAACTCTGCGTTGTCTTCGTCTGGAAAGATCAGCAAGAGCCGCCCTTTCCCGTAGCGAAACGCTTGCTCGAACGAATCGTGCAGGCGCTTCTTGCCGCGCGGGTTCAGCACTAAGCGATCAACCAACACCGTGAATAGGTCCTGCTCAGGAACCGGACGATCCGGTAATTCTTGCAGATCGAGAATTTGACCTTGCTCAACCAGCCGGTGGAATCCCGAATGCAGCAGGCCATCGCGAATTTCCGTCCAGGGCAACGTGGCCGGTGCGGCAATAGTAAACGTCACCAAAAAGCGAGTGCCTTCGGGTCGCAAGGAAGACAGCTTACGAAAGACTGACTCGGCGGAATCGCGCTCAACTGGCTGTCCACAACCACGACAATAGAGCACGCCAATTTTCGCGAACAGGAGTTTCAGATGATCGTGCAGTTCGGTCATCGTGCCAACGGTGGAACGGGAGGTGCGAACCGGTCGGTTTTGGTCAATGGCGATCGCCGGCAAAATGCCCTCGATTTTGTCCACCTGTGGTTTATCCATGCGGTCGAGGAACTGCCGCGCGTAGGCCGAGAAGCTCTCGACATAACGGCGCTGCCCCTCGGCATAAAGGATGTCAAAGGCGAGACTCGACTTCCCAGAGCCACTGACACCAGTCAGCACGGTCAGGGCATTGAAGGGAATCTGGACGTTGATGTTCTTGAGATTGTTTTGTCGCGCGCCGGTGATGATAATGCCGGTGCTTGGTGTCGTGTGCTTGTGCGTTCCGTTGCTGTTCACTCCCTACCCTCCGTCGGTAGCGTGTAGCCTATAGTTCGCGCACTTTCTCGTATAGCGCAGGGCTTATGGCTTATGGCTTATGACTCGCTACGCTCGCTCTATGGCACACAGCTTTGACCATAAGCCATAGAGCGAAGCGAGTCATAAGCCATAAGCCGCCCCCCCGCCAGTGAGTCCAGCCGGGCGATATGCTATAGAACCGGGCAGGAGACATGCATGGGGAGTGAATTTTGGTTCGAGGTCGGTATTATTTTTCTGCTGATTGTGGCCAATGGTTTTTTTTCCGGGTCGGAAATCGCTATTATTTCAGTCCGCCGGAGCCGCATTGACCAACTGATTGAAGAAGGGAAAAAGTCGGCGCAGATCGTTGCGCACCTCAAGGATGACTCCGACCGCTTCCTCGCCACCGTCCAGATCGGGGTTACGCTGGTCAGCTCCTTCGCCTCCGCTCTGGGTGGAGCCTCGGCCATCGAATTCCTCCGTCCGATTTTTCAACAGAGCGGCAGCCTCTTTCTGCAAGTCTGGGGAGAAGCGATTTCCCTGGGCTTGGTCGTGGCCATAATCTCGTACCTCTCCCTCGTGATCGGCGAATTAGTCCCAAAGTCCTTAGCCCTGCGGTACCCGGAAGAGGTCGCGCTCATGGTCGCACGCCCATTGGATATCCTCTCGCGCACGTTTTCCTGGATGGTCAAAATCCTCACCGCTTCCTCGAATGTCCTGCTGTTCTTCACCGGCACTGGCACCAAATCGACCGACACGCTCGTCTCGGAAGAAGAAGTGAAATACCTCATCAGCGAGGGGGCGGAACGCGGGGTGTTCGATGACACCGAAAAGGAGTTCATTCACAGCGTGTTTGATTTCGCGGATACGTCGGTGCGCGAGGTACTGACGCCGCGCACGGAGATTCACGCGCTTGATGTCGAGACGACGACGACCCAAGCCTTGCAAGAGATGGTGGAAAGCGGGTTTTCGCGTATGCCGGTGTACGAAGAAGACCTCGACCACATTCTCGGTACC
>JANMSE010000687.1:0-2661 GCA_031389045.1 Deltaproteobacteria bacterium
GTGTACCCTGACAAGGCTTGGAGGGTAGGACCGTAACTAACGTAGTCCTTCTGTGGGCCAGTATGACCAAAGCCAGACATGCTGACGGCGATAATATCCGGCTTGATCTGTTTGAGGCTCTCGTAGTCCATGCCCCAATTACGCATAACGCGGGCGCTAAAGTTGTCGATCACGACATCGGAGACGGCCACCAGTTTGTGGGCCAGCGCGCGACCGCGCGGGTCGGACATATTGATGACCGTGCTCTCCTTACCGCGAAAGAGATTGCCCGTGAACCCGCCGCGACGCGAGCCAAGGTCCAGCGAATCACGCCGCTCGATCTTAATGACCTCCGCGCCTTGATCGGCGAGGATACGGGTCGCGACCGGACCCGCGACCACCCACGTGAAATCAAGAATACGCACGCCCTCAAGCGCCCGACGTTGCACAGTTCCCATATTCAAAACTGTCCTCAAATTTTTTCACTCATCACGCTTTTAATCTTTTTCTCCGGTCAGATGCGCGGCGATATCCGCATAGCGCGCCGCCGCTTGAGCAATGATGTCTGGCGGTAGATGCGGCGCGGGCGGTCTGCGGTCCCAGCCCAGCCCGATGAGATAGTTGCGAATGATTTGCTTATCGTAGCTTTCTTGCGGGGCGCCGGGTTGGTAGACCTCCGCTCGCCAAAAGCGCGAGGAATCGGGAGTGAAGGCTTCGTCGATCCACACCAGTTGCCCAGCGCGCATGCCAAACTCGAATTTGGTGTCCGCGAGGAAGAACCCCTTGGTTTGCGCGAAGGTATGCGCCTCGCGATATAGAGTGAGGCTCATGTCGCGCACGTGCGCCGCCAGGTCCTTGCCAATCAGCCGCTCGACTTCGGAGAACGGGATGTTCTCGTCGTGTGCTCCGGCCTCGGCTTTGGTGGAGGGCGTGAAGATGGGCTCCGCCAATCGCTCGCTTTCGCGTAGTCCTTTGGGAAGTGGAATGCCGCACACCGTGCCACCGGCGCGATATTCCTGCCAGCCGGACCCAGCGAGATACCCGCGCACGATGCACTCGACTGGCAGCGGGTTGGCTTTTTTCACCCACATGGTGCGACCCGTGAGCATCTCACGGTAGGGATGACACGCCGAGGGGAAATCGGACACCCGCGTTGAGATGAGGTGGTTCGGGACAACATGAGAAAGATGACCAAACCAAAACTGCGAGACCTTGGTCAGGACTCGACCTTTCCCAGGGATGCCGTCGGGAAGTACCACATCAAAGGCCGACACTCGATCGGTGGCGACAATCAACAGCCCATCGTCCAATTCATAAATGTCGCGGACCTTTCCGCGTCGTGGAGCGGGCAGCCCTTCGATACTGGTTGATAAAACAAGGGGATCACGCATCTTCCGTACCTCCAGCTTCTTTGCTTATCAAAACCTCGGCATTATGCTCGCCGAGCAAGGGCGGGCGCCGCGCGATACGCCAAGGCGTGACCGTAAAGAAAAATGGGCCGCCGGGATAGGGCACGCTACGTCCTAATTCCGGGTGAGCGATCTCCGAAAAGAATCCCCGCGCCCGCAGTTGTGGGTCGTCCACGAGCGCTTCCGGTGGGCGGACCATCGCATACGGAATCCGACGGAGTTGTGCTCCTTCCATCAGGTCCGCCACTCGGTAATCTCGTGCCCAGTCATCCAGCACATCGAACAGATGTTCCGCGTGCTCACGGCGGTGAAACTGGTCTTCCCACCGTGGGTCGGCGAGGTCTTGGGCTTTGTCGTCGGACTTGACCCACTCAATCAGCGAGGTCCAGTCGCCCAGCGAACAGTGCATGATGTAGCCATCCTTACAGCGGGCGACGCGAAAATAGCGACTCCAATGCAAACTGCCTTGCCGAGTCGGCGCACCCAAGCCTTGGTGATAGAACGGCGCGACATGCTCAACAGCGGCGGCCGCGGCTTCTTGGATACTGACATCGACCCACTGGCCCGCGCCGATAGCGTCACGTGTCCACAGCGCGGACATGGTGCCAACGGCCGCGAAGAACGACGCGCTATGGTAGGCTTGCAACCCCAAGGCGCGCAGGGGTGTCCCATCTGGGAACCCGTTTGTATAGATCATGCCGCCCAGTGCCTCGGCCACAGTGTCGGAACTTTTGTAGTCACGGTATGGCCCGGTCTGACCAAAGGGAGTGATTGAGGTCAGTATGAGTTGGGGGTTGAGTTGCTTGAGGGTTGCATATCCCAGGCCGAGGGTTTCCAGTGTTCCCGGAGCAAACGACTCCACGATCACATCCGCCTTCGCCGCCAGTTTCTTGAAGAGGTCCCGACCTTCTGGCTTGTGGAGATCAAGCGTGATGCCACGTTTGCTGGTGTTGTAGAACCAAAAGAGCAAGCTGCGGTCACGATGGGGTTGGTTATCGAGAAACGGCCCAATGGCACGGGTCGCGTCTCCCTCTGGTGGTTCGATCTTGATGACATCCGCGCCCATATCACCAAATAGTTTCGCGCACAGCGCGCCTTTGAGGTCGGTGAGATCAAGGACACGAAGATCAGAAAGAGCGGACGGTGTGTGTTCTGACATGGGAAAAGTTTCGGGTTTCGGGTTTCGGGTTTCGAGTTTCGGGTTCTGAAGCAGGCGAGACGCCTGCGCTCCCAGGGGTTTTATTTTTGACTTTTGACTTTTGACTTTTCCTAC
>JANMSE010000689.1:0-2072 GCA_031389045.1 Deltaproteobacteria bacterium
GAGGTGACAGGTGCCGAATCAAGAACCCCCAACTCATACACTGACTTTCCCGCCTTTTCGTCTCGACCTCGCCAATGTGTGTCTGTGGCGGGGGAGCAAACGTATTCCGCTGCCGCCCAAAGACTTCGCGGTCTTGCGCCATTTGGTGGCCCATGCCGGGCAGTTGGTGACGCATGAAGTGCTCCTCAAGGCCGTGTGGCCCGACACCATCGTGAGTCCCTCAGGGCTGAAAGCCTTCGTGCGCCGCCTGCGCCAGGTGTTGGGCGACCGGGCGGACCGACCTCGTTTCATTGAGACTGTGCATGGGCAGGGGTATCGATTCATTGGGGGAGTGGTCAGTAGACAAGAGGAAGAAAGTCAAAAGTCAAAAGTCAAAACGCAAAAGGCAAAAATAGAATTTTTCACCCCAATCCCTAGCACCCAACACCCAGCACCTGCTTTAGTGGGCCGTGAAACCGAACTCGCGCAACTACACAGATGGTTAGAAAAAGCCCAGAACGGTGAACGCCAGATCGTCTTCGTGACGGGCGAGCCGGGGATTGGCAAGACTTTTTTAGTTGAAGCGTTTCTTGCAGGGATCGGGGGGCAGGGATCGGGGGGCGGGTGGGATGGAGCCACCGATCCCCGATCCCCGACCCCCGATCCCTGGCTTGCCTGGGGGCAGTGCATCGAACAGTACGGCGCGGGCGAAGCGTACATGCCGGTGCTGGAGGCGTTAGGGCGGATAGGCCGGATGCCCGACGGAGAGCCGCTGCTCTCCGTGCTGAGGCAGTATGCTCCGACCTGGCTGGCGCAGTTACCTGCCTTGGTGAACCCTGCTGACGTGGAGGCGCTGCAACGCCGGGTGCGAGGGGCCACGCGCGAGCGAATGTTGCGTGAGATTACGGAAGCCCTCGAAGTGATGACCGCTGAGCAGGCGCTGATGCTGGTGCTGGAGGATTTGCACTGGGCGGATACGTCCACAGTAGAATTGCTGGCCCTCTTGGCACGACGGCGAGAGCGGGCACGACTGCTGGTGATTGGGACGTATCGCCCACTGGAAGTGCTCGGAACCGGTCATCCCCTCAATGGGGTGACACACGAACTGTATGCCCACGGGCTGTGCGAGGAGTTGGCGTTACCGTTGCTGAGGGAAGAAGACGTCGCGATGTATCTCCAGGAGCGATTTCCTCACAGTATTTTCCCCGCTCGCCTGGCGGAGGTGCTGTATCGCCGCACGGAAGGCAACCCCTTCTTCGTCGTGAACGTGATCGATGATTTGGTGAGGCAGGGTGTCGTGCTGCACGTGGATGAAGGGTGGGTGTTTCAGGGTGATATGGAACAGCTTGGGGCAGCGGTGCCGGAAAGCATCCGTCACCTGGTGGCTCGGCAGCGCGAGGGGTTACAACCCGAAGAACAACACGTTCTGGAAGCGGCGAGCGTGGCGGGAATGGAGTTTTCGGTGGCGTCCGTAGCCGCGGCCTTGGAAGCGGATGTGGTTGCGGTGGGAGAGCGCTGTGCGCGGTTGAGCGAGCGGCGGCAGTTCTTGCGGCCAGCCGGTGTTGCCGAATGGCCTGATGGGACAGTGGCGGCGCGCTACGGCTTTGTGCATGCCCTGTATCCGCACTTATGGTCCGAGTGGGTGCCTATCGAGCAACAGCAGCAATGGCATTTACGGGTTGGTGAACGCAAGGAGGCGGCCTATGGGAGCCGTGCGAGTGAGATCGCCGCGGAACTGGCTGTGCATTTTGAGCAGGGGCGCGATTATCCGCGCACCGTGCGGTATCTCCAACGCGCGGCGGAGAATGCTGCCCGCAGACATGCCTACCTCGAAACCATCGCTTTACTGACCCAGGGTTTGACGCTACTGCAGCATCTGCCGGAGACATCTGTCCGATGGCGTCAAGAGTTTGCTCTGCGCATGAGATTGAGTCCGGTCCTCATGGCGACCAAAGGGTATGCCGCCTCGGAAGTGGAAGACACGCAGACGAAGGCCCTCGCGCTGAGCCGGCAAATAGGGGACGACCGGCACGTGCTCCAGGCGTTATCGGCCCTGTTGGGTTTCTACACATTCCGGGGTGACCTCCAGAAAG
>JANMSE010000011.1:0-5284 GCA_031389045.1 Deltaproteobacteria bacterium
CCCCTGTGGCCGCGCGGAGATGGCTTTCCCACTGTGCGGTCGTCCATACAGCCTCGAACCGTTGCACCAAATCAGCCGCGGAGACGACCTCAATCCCAAGCTCGCGGATTTGCTCAATGGTCCCGGCATCGACACGAGAAATGTAGGGGATCGCATTGCCTGGGGAATACTGCATCGCTACCCGGTAGACTCCTCGCAAGGTCTCAGCAAGATGGGCCTGGAGCTGTTGCCACGAGAGAAAGACCCGCTTCTGGCCAGGAAGGATGTCGAGTCGGCGCGGCTAGACGCTGGAGACGAGGCCCACCGGTTCGCCTTGCGTGGGAATGAAATAATACCAGCGACGCGTGGAAAGGGTCGTCGAGTCTAGACCAAGAATGCGATACGCGAGCGGGTCACTGCCGCGAAAATCGTAGAACAGCCACCCATCGAGATGTTCGTGTTGTAGTGCGTCCTGAATATCGCTCAGATGTCGTGGTTCCATGTCATCGTCCTCCTCACTTCACCTTGCGGCTCTTGAAACGAGGTGGTAATAGTAGCCAGCGGAGGTTGAGAATGAAAGACGGCATTCACCCAAAATATGACAAATGCGTTGTCGCGTGCGCCTGTGGTCACACCTTTGAGACGCGCTCGACGGCTCCGACCATTCACCTGGATGTCTGTTCCCAGTGCCATCCCTACTACACGGGTCGCCAACGGATCATGGACACCGGTGGTCGCGTTGAACGGTTTCGCCGACGGTACAACAAATCCGACGCGGCCACAGCGGCAGCGGCGGCGGCAGCGGCACCGCAAGCGTAGCGTTCTTCATTGCTTCGCTTCAATGCTTATTAAGCAACGAAGCGCGAGTTTCCTTCCCGTCAGGGCGGTTCACCAACCGCCCTGACGTTTTTTCCTCACCAGCAAAATCGAACAGCAGAATCAGACGAGAGCAATTGGCATGAGTGATACAGAACCACTCTTCGGAAAGTTGACCGAAGTTGAGAAGCGCTATCAAGAACTCGAAGCGGCACTCGTGCAACCAGAGGCGAGGAATAACCCGAAAGAGTACACCAAACTCGCTAAGGAGCATTCGTCGCTAGAGGAAGTCATCACGTGTTTCCGTGAGTGGCGGCAAGTCACGCACGAACTCACTGACAACAAGACGTTGCTGGAAGACCCGGACCCAGCGGTCTGCGAAATGGCGCGAGAAGAGCAGACCGCGCTAGAGGCCAGAAGCACGCAATTGCAAGACGATCTCCGTCGCCTGCTCATCCCCAAAGACCCGCTCGACGAGAAAAACGTCTTGCTGGAAATCCGCGCTGGCACGGGCGGCGAGGAAGCGAGTTTATTCGCCGCCAATCTCTTTCGCATGTACACGCGCTATGCCGAACGCAACCATTGGAAGCTGGAGATTATGAGTTCCAGCACCACCGGTCTCGGTGGCATCAAGGAAATCATCAGCATGATCGAAGGCAAGCGTGCCTACAGCCGTCTTAAGTTCGAGGGCGGTGTCCATCGCGTCCAGCGCGTGCCGGAGACGGAAGCCTCTGGGCGGATTCATACCTCGGCGGTCACGGTGGCGGTGCTGCCAGAAGCCGATGATGTCGATGTGTATATCGACGAGAAAGATTTGCGCATTGATGTGTTCCGCTCATCCGGTCCGGGTGGGCAAAGCGTCAACACAACGGACTCGGCGGTGCGCATTACCCATATTCCTTCGGGCCTGGTGGTCTCATGCCAAGACGAGAAGTCACAGCACAAGAACAAGGCGAAGGGGCTCAAAATCCTGCGGGCGCGGTTATTGGAACGAGCGCGTGAGGAACAGCAAGCGGCGATCTCGGCTTCACGCCGCAGCATGGTCGGGTCGGGCGACCGCTCCGAACGCATCCGCACCTACAATTTTCCACAATCACGCATCACGGATCACCGCATCAACTTGACGCTCTACACACTCGACCGTGTGCTGGATGGCGAGCTTGATCCAGTCGTTGACGCGCTCAATACGTCGCATCAGGCGGAGATGCTCAAGACGACGGATCAGTAGCCAGTAGTCAGTAGCCAGTAGTCAGTAGCCAGTAGGAAAATGAGGGATACGCAAACCATCGCGCAGGTGCTCTCCTGGGCGGAAGCCGCGTTCACAACGGCTGGCCTTGCAAGTCCCCGCCTTGATGCCGAGGTGCTACTGGTCCACAGTCTGAGCCTCAATCGAGCTGGACTCTATGCTCATCTCCATACCGTGCTGTCTCCTGCTCAGATTGCCGCGTTTCAACAGCTAATCCACCGCCGACTCCAACATGAACCGGTGCAATACATTACCGGCGTACAAGAGTTTTGGTCACTGGACTTTACAGTAAACCCAGACGTACTCATTCCCCGCCCAGAAACGGAACTGGTAGTTGAAACAGCACTGCGCCTCCTTTCCCAAGCCTCAAGCCTCAAGTCTCAAGTCTCAAGTCTCAAGTCTCAAGTCTCAAGTCTCATCCTCGATGTTGGCACCGGCAGCGGCTGTATCGCCATTGCTCTCGCTACCGAACTACCCACTGCTGAAATCTGGGCAACCGATATTTCCGCGGGGGCGCTCGCCGTGGCCGAAGCCAATGCCCATCGTCACAATGTCCACCACCGGATTCGTTTTCTCCACGGGAGTGTATTCGCTCCGCTTGCCGACCAGCCGCAAGGATTTGATGTCATTGTCTCGAACCCACCCTACATCGCTCGCGACGACCTGCTCACCTTGCAACCCGAAGTCCGAGACTGGGAGCCTCGACACGCCCTTGATGGCGGAAACGATGGGCTCGATTTTTATCGCCAGTTGCTGAGCGAAGCCCCTGGGTACCTGACGGCCAACGGTTGGCTCGTGCTCGAGATTGGCGACGGACAGGGAGAGGTCCTCATGTCCGAGTTTCACAGGCATCCTGAATTCCGCGAGAGCTTTCAGACCGCTGATTATGCCGGGCGAGAACGGATCGTCGCGGCTCGGAAAAAGTGAATTCTTCGGGTCGCGCCACGAAAACGGCAAATTTTCCACCGAAATTTTGCAATGCGCGAAAAATACTGTACCTTGTCTCCCCACAAACAACCGAGGAAATATGGACAAAATTGTCGTACGGGGTGGGGTTCCTTTACGAGGCGAGGTTACTGTTAGCGGCGCGAAGAATGCCGCGCTCCCATTACTCTTTGCTTCCTTATTAACCGAGGACGAATGTCGGCTCCGCCGCGTTCCTCGGCTCATGGATATTCGGACCGCTGTCCGCTTGCTGCATGAACTCGGTGCTCAGAGCGAATGGCTGAGTGATGATGAAATCGTCATCTCTCCACACACCGTCCGCCAATGCGAAGCGCCATACGAGTTAGTCAAAACCATGCGCGCGTCATTCCTGGTGCTCGGTCCACTGCTGGCGCGCTTAGGTCGCGTGCGGGTGTCCACGCCGGGCGGCTGCGCGATTGGCACGCGGCCAGTCAATATCCATCTCGACGCCCTGCAACAGCTAGGCGCGACGATCCGCCAGCAGCAAGGCTACGTCGAGGCCGAGGCCAAACGCCTGCGTGGGACGCATATTGTTTTTGAGTTTCCTTCCGTGGGCGCGACCGAAAACATCCTCATGGCCGCCACCCTTGCTGAAGGAACAACAGTCATTGAGAACGCCGCCTGCGAACCGGAGATTGAAGACCTGGCCACCATGCTCACCGCGATGGGCGCGCGCATCAGTAGAGCGGGCACCCCAACCATTACTATCGAGGGAGTCACGTCCCTGCATGGGGTTACGCATGAAGTCATTGCCGACCGCGTCGAAGCGGGCACCTTTCTGATAGCGGGAGCCATCACTGGTGGGCGTGTCTTTGTCCGTGGCGCACGCGCCAATCACTTACACGCCTTTCTCGATAAACTCCAAGACGCGGGAGTCCAGATTGTTGAACGAGAGGATGGCATTGAAGCCTCGTGTGATGGTCGACCCTCTAGTGTTGATGTCATCACCTGGCCCTATCCCGGCTTTCCCACCGATCTCCAAGCGCAGATGATGGCGCTCCTCACCCTGGGCGATGGCCGCAGCCTCATCACCGAAACCGTCTTCGAGAACCGCTTCATGCACGCGCAAGAACTGGCACGACTTGGTGCCAATATCCTGACACGGGGCAACACGGCAGCCGTAAGCGGGGTCGCGTTTCTCAGTGGTGCTCCGGTGATGGCGACGGACTTACGCGCCAGCGTGTCGCTCATTCTCGCCGGGCTGGCCGCTCAAGGAGTTACTGAAGTCTCGCGGGTCTATCATCTCGACCGTGGGTATGAGCGCCTCGAGGAGAAACTCTCGCGGCTCGGCGCGGACATTCGTAGAGTCAAGGAGTAGAAAGAATCTCCACATGATTGTCCCTTTACTGAGAACGACCGACCCCACCTATCAACGACGGTTGCAACAGCTATTAACGCGCGGCGAAACAGCGGGCGCTGAAGTCGAGACGCGCGTGCGTGAGATTCTCCAGCAGGTGAAAAAGACTGGCGACCGCGCGCTGTGCGCCTATACCAAACAATTTGATCATGTCCATCTGACCCCAGCCACTTTGCACGTCACCAAAGCCGAGATGGCCGACGCGCTGAAGACCCTCCCTCGCGCCGAGCGAACCGCATTACAAACCGCGGCCAACCGCATCGCCACCTTCCACAAGAAACAACAACAGCACTCGTGGTCCTATCGTGACCCACTCGGCGTGACCCTCGGGCAACGCATTACTCCGCTGGAACGGGCCGGGGTGTACGTACCGGGCGGAAAAGCCGCTTATCCCTCCTCGGTCTTGATGAATGTGATCCCCGCCAAAGTCGCGGGCGTGAAAGAAATCATTGTCGTATCTCCGCCCTCTCCACAGGGGTCTCACCCCAAGGGGTATCATCCCGGCATTCTTGCGGCTGCCGCTCTCGCTGGTGCGGACGCCTTCTTTCGTGTTGGCGGAGCACAAGCGGTGGCCGCCCTCGCGTATGGCACGAAAACCATTCCCCGCGTCGATAAAATTGTCGGACCCGGAAACATCTACGTGGCGACCGCCAAACGGCTGGTCTTTGGACAAGTAGATATTGATATGGTGGCGGGGCCGAGTGAGATTCTCGTCATTGCCGATGACAGCGCTTCGCCTGATTACGTCGCGGCGGACATGTTGTCACAAGCCGAACATGATGAACTGGCCGCGCCGCTCTGTCTCACGACCTCGGAAAAACTCGCGACCGCGGTTGTGCAAGCGCTCACCGAACAACTGAAGACGCTGTCTCGTCGCGCCATCGCTCAGGCGTCACTGAAACGCCACGGCGCCGTCATCA
>JANMSE010000028.1:0-11287 GCA_031389045.1 Deltaproteobacteria bacterium
GAAGAGCAGCACCTGCTGGAAGCGGCCAGCGTTGTGGGGATGGACTTCTCCGCGGCGGCGATCGTCACGGGAGACGAGCGTCGGATTCCCGAGATTGAAACGCTCAGCGAACGACTTGTGCGCCGCTCTCAATTCCTGTTCCAGAAAGGGGTGCCCACTCTTCGTGACCGTCGGCGGGCCACGCGCTACGCGTTTCGCCATGCCCTGTATCGGGATGTCGTCTATACGCAAATACCGGCGGGCCGAAGGGAGCAGCTCCATCGGCAGATTGCCACCTGGGCAGAGGAAGCGTACCGCATGCGACTCGACGATCACGCCCTTGAGATCGCCGAGCACTTTGAACGTGCTCATGACTACCTCCGTGCTTTGGCCTATCGAGAACGGGCGGCCCACGTGGCCCTCCGGCGTGGAGCCTATCGAGAGGTGCGCGAACATCTGACGGCAGCGCTGGAGATGCTGACGCTCTTGCCAGACGCTGCGCAATATCGCCAACGTGAGGTGAAATTACAAACTGCGCTGGCGGATGTCCTCTTCTGCATCGAGGGAGTAGGGGCACCGGGAGTCGAGCGAGCCTACACACGCGCACGGCTCTTATGTGAGGAGGGCGAGGAGTCGCGGCTGCTCTTTTCTGCTCTCCGGGGACTGTGGGCGGTCTCTCTCGTTCGTGCCGATTTTCAGGTGGTTCAGGAACGAGCGCAACAGTTCCTGCGACTTGCCGAACGGAGCGGTGCTGAGCCCGAGCGCTCGGCAGCCTCTGCCATACTGGGGACCAGTGCCTTTTATACAGGAGACCTAAACGCGGCCCACGAACATTTTGAGCGCAGTCTCGCCGGATGGGGGACCCAGAAAGCTGCTGAACGTGCCGCGGTTCTCAGCCCAGAGGCCGAAGGCGCATGTTGGCGCGTCTGGGATTGGTGTCACGTGGCGTTCGTGCTGTGGCATCGTGGTTTCCCAGAGCGCGCAGGCGAGGTGATGCACGAAGCCCTTGCTCAGGCGCAAGTGCATGCCCATCCGTATGGAGTCGCGCTTGCTCACCTCTGCTCTGCGCTCCTCCACCAATTTCGTCGAGATCAGCAGCAAACTTCCGTATCTGCTGACACTGCCGTTGCCCTTGCCAAGCAACACGGTTTTCCGCTCCTCCTGGCCATGGGAACGATCTTGCAAGGGTGGGGGTTGACTCACCGCGGGCAGGTGGAGAAAGGTCTGGCGTTGCTGCGCGAGGGGCTCGATGAATACCAAGCAACGGGCACTCAGCTCGGAAAATTCTACGTGTATGCGCTTTTGGCTGAGGCGTACGAAAAAGCAAAAAAGAGAGAAACCGCGATGAGGATTCTCGACGACGCTCTCACTGATGAGACGAGTCAGCGAGATTTTTGGGGGGCAGAGTTGTATCGGCTGAAAGGGACACTATTACTTGCACCCAAAATCCGCAGTTCGAGGTCTAAAGTCAGCACGCTGCGCGCGGCGATCGGCCCTGCGCGTCTGGAGGCGGAGGCGTGTCTTCGGCAGGCGATTGCGTTGAGTCGCAGCCAGGGCGCGAAGTTTCTGGAGCTACGCGCGGTCGTGAGCCTCTGTCGCCTCTGGGAAAAGTATCCCGACAAAAAGTCCGAGGCTCGGCGGATGTTGACGGAGATAGCCGGGCAGTTCTCGGAGGGGTTCACTACCGTCGACATGCAAGAGGCGCGAGCGCTCCTCGATCCCCTTGTCGCACCATAAACGGGCATCACCCCCTTCTCCCTTGACAGTCGGAGCATGGAGCCATACAACCGGGCGCGATGAAGGATATTTTTGTGAAATATTCACTGTTGGTTATATTTTGTGTGAACGGGTAGGGAGATCGTGATTACCAAAGGCATTATCTTGGCGGGCGGGTCGGGGACGCGGCTGTATCCGCTGACACATGTGGTGAGCAAGCAGCTCATGCCGGTGTACGACAAACCGCTCATTTATTATCCGCTCTGCACCCTCATGCTGGCGGGGATTCGTGACATCTTGGTCATTACCACGCCGCACGATCAACCGCTGTTCCAAGACCTGCTCAAGGACGGGACACAGTGGGGCATTCATATCGACTATGCCATGCAGCCCAGTCCGGACGGGCTCGCTCAAGCCTTTCTCATTGGGCGCGACTTTATTGCCCAACAGGGCTGCGCCTTGATACTGGGCGATAACATTTTTTATGGGCACGGACTGAGCGACCGCTTGCGGCGCGCGGCCAGCTCCGACCACGGGGCGACCGTTTTTGGCTATTGGGTGAATGATCCGGAACGCTACGGCGTGGCGGAATTTGACGACCAGGGGCGTGTCCTGAGCCTTGAGGAGAAACCCCAACAGCCACGCTCCAACTATGCGGTCACGGGCCTTTATTTCTACGATGCTCAGGTCGTCGAGATCGCGGCGCGTCTCCGCCCGTCGGCGCGCGGGGAATTGGAGATTACCGATCTCAACAAGCAATACCTCCAGCAAGGACAATTGCGCGTGGAAAAACTGGGACGGGGCATCGCCTGGCTTGATACCGGCACTCCAACCTCACTCCTACAGGCGGCCAATTTCATTGAGACGATTGAACAGCGCCAAGGGCTGAAAATCGCCTGCCCGGAAGAAGTGGCCTACCATCTTGATTTCATCACGGCTGAGGACTTAGCCCGCTTAGCGCACCCGCTGCAAAAGAGCGGCTACGGGCAATATCTCCTTGACCTCTTACGCACAGGACATGCCCATGAACGTGATTAAGACGGACTTGCCAGGGGTGGTGATTATTGAGCCCCAGGTCTTCGCGGATGGCCGGGGCTTCTTTGTGGAGACCTGGCATCAGGAGCGGTATCAACAATACGGGCTGCCCAGCCAGTTCGTGCAGGACAACCTGTCCGCCTCGACACGGGGCACGCTCCGGGGCTTGCACTTTCAACATCCGAGTGACCAAGCGAAGTTAGTGTACGTCCTCCAGGGCGAGGTGTTCGATGTCGCGGTCGATATTCGGGTTGGGTCGCCAACCTTTGGGAAATGGGTCAGCGTCATCCTTTCTGCTGAGAATCAGCGCCAGCTCTACGTTCCGGAAGGATTCGCCCACGGGTTCTGTGCCACGAGCGAGCGTGCCTTGGTGGCATACAAGTGTACGAATTTTTATGACGCGAACGCCGATAATGGCGTATTGTGGAACGATCCCGACCTCGGTATCGATTGGCCGACTCAGACTCCCATCCTGTCGCCAAAAGACAGCGGGCGCTTGCCCTTGAAAGCGATTCCTCCGCATCGACTCCCCAAATACGATTGACGGTTTCTCGTAGGGTTGATGTCTGGAAGGTGGCCAGCTACCTTCGAGGGCGAGGAGAACCCCCACATGTCGTATCGTTCGATTGCCAAGATTATCTACACAATCAGTGTCGTGCTGCTCATGTTGCTTCCGGCCTGCACGCAAGAATCACAAAACGAGTTAGGCCGCTCCATCCAGAACTGGACGGGCACCGATGGCGTGCTCGACATCTACGCGGGCGACAAGTTGGTCCGGCGTTTCATCAAGATCGACAAGCTGACCACCGCGCGCGGGACGACGGATAACTCTCTTCGTCCGTATCGGTATGGTTACGGGTATGTTGATCTCAACCTGAACTATCAGGTTGATAGCGGAGAAAAGAAGGTCTATTTCGAGGTCAGTGATTACAGCACGAATTATATTTTTTACGAAAATTTCAACGGGTAAGAGGAATCGCAGGCAAGGAGAAATCAAATATGGAATACCGCGCATTTGGCAAAACGGGAATCCAGGTATCGGCCATCGGTTTTGGCTGCTGGGAAATTGGCGGAGGGTACGGTTCAATCGAGGAAGACCAATTCATTCACGCGATTCATCGCGCGCTTGATCTGGGGATCAATTGCTTCGACACGGCGGAAGCCTACGGTTTTGGCGCGTCGGAAAAATCGCTGGCGAAAGCCCTGGGCGCGCGTCGCAAGGATGCGGTCGTGGTGACGAAGTTCGGCATTGGTTACAAGGAAGCCCCGAACTTCCGCGACAGCGGTCGCCAACGCATCCTCGACTCCATTGAAAAGAGCTTGAAGAATCTCAATACGGATTATGTGGACGTGTACATGGTGCACTGGCCGGACGTGAATACGCCATTCGAGGAAACCATGCGTGGGCTGGATGAGATCATCAAGCAAGGCAAAGCGCGTTGCGCGGGCATCTCGAACTTTCGCCTCGCGCAAATCGAACGCAGCATGAGCGCCCGCCGTGTCGATGTCGTTCAGTATTGTTGGAACATGTTTGATCGGCGCATGCAGAGCGAAATTTTTCCGTACTGTCGCGATCAGCAAATCGGCGTGATGGCGTATGGGTCACTGGCGTATGGGCTGCTCACCGGCGCGTTTTCCGACAGCACGGATTTTGGGGGCGACGACTGGCGAGCGCGGCGCGGACGCATGGGCGGCATCAATCTCTTCCAGCATCTCTTTGGCCCGGAGTATTTTCCCAAGAATCTCAAAGTCGTGGCGGAGCTCAAGCAGCTCGCGACCAAGTATCAGAAGAGTCTGCCGCAATTCGCGTTGCGGTGGACGCTGATGAATCCGGTTATCAGCACGGCGTTGGTGGGCTGTCGCACGACCAGTGAAGTGGATGACAACATCGGGGCGCTAGGGTGGACCATCGCCGAGGCTGATATGAAGGAGATTGACGCGATCTTCGCCCGGCATGACGTGAATCCTTCACCTGATGTGTGGCTCGAACGGGAGTGAAGACGAGTCTCGGTCGAGTCCAGGGCAAGTCACTGCGAGTCTCGGACAAGTCCGAGACTCGCCTGAGACCGGCCTGAGACTGACTCATGGTGAGACAAGCCGTTCGCGCTGTGGTGTTGACCGTTGGCGTGTGTTTCATCGCCAGCGGTGTCACCAGCGATATTACGGTGCCGCCTCTGTATGTGATCGTAGAGCCACACCTGTCTTGCACGCGCGCAACGCAGCTTGCAACCCAGACGATAGAACGGCTCGGCTATACGCTCACCACTTCAGTCCCAACCCCAGAGCAAGGAACTCTCCTTACCGCGACGCGTACCATTGCCAACAAACCTGATGGGCTGACGGTCACGATCTCCTGCGATCGCGCGGGCACCCGGGTTGAGGCGATTCCCGACCTTTCACCTTGTGAACAAGCCAATCAACGCGTGATGACGGGGATGGCGGAGTTAGGCTTCACCCCGACCGCGATTTTCCCGGCCCGCATGGGTAGCCGTGGCTTTATGCAAGGCACACGCGATGGCCCTCACGGACAGGAGACCGTCTCGGCGACAATTCTCTGCGGAGCGCACGCGATCTGGATGGATATGCCCGATGACAGCCCGCTGCTGAAGAGTGCCGCATATCTCCAGCCCATTAGCGACGTGCGCCGGGGCTTCTTTGCCATCTTCAAGCCGATGGTGGCGATGTGGGAGTAAAATGCCTGGAAAAAAGACAGGTCCGATAACCTCTAAGAATAACATTTGACTGGTAAGGAGGAGAAATCATGCAACAGCAACGACGGACAAATGGATGGATGAAGACGGCCATGGCTCTAGGAATAGCCTGTGGGTCCGCACTACTACTAGGTAGCCAAGCGAGGGCGCAGAATGTGACGATTACCACAGGCGATGCGCCGGCGGCGATCTTTAATCAGGACAACTCGCAATCTTTAGGCTTTCAGAATTGGTCGCTGAGTGGAGATGAGACGGGTGTGTCTTTGGATGACAATACGGGCGGGCAAACACCGCTAACGGTTTTCAAGGGCGCGCCGGACAACAGCGTGGTGGTCGCCTCGAACGGGCGAGTAGGAATCGGGGCCAGTGCGCCGGAAGGCAATCTGCATATCAATGGTCTAAGCAATCAGGATGTGTTCAACGGCGTCGGCCCCGACCCGGCTGGCAATAGCAACACTGGCGCGCTCAACTTCGGTTACTCCGGCTTCTCCTTCGGGGTCGGGTCCGGCTTCTTTAACGTCCGGCCTGTGACGACTGCCGTCGCCCCGAATCCCTCTTTGCGGTTCGCGACCGGGAACATCCAACGCATGATTACCACGAATATCGGCCGCGTGGGCATTGGCAATGTCGCGCCAACCCAGGTACTCGACGTCACCGGGAATATCCGCGCGAGTGGCAACTTCATCTCAGGAGCCACCACCTTGAATGTCCCCGATTATGTGTTCGCGCCCGACTACAAGCTGCGGCCCTTGTCCGAGGTCGCGGCGTATATCGAGAAAGAGCGCCATCTGCCGGAGATTCCCTCGGCGGAGACGATCAAAGCAGAGGGGCTAAACCTCTCGGAATTCCAGATGAAACTGCTCCAGAAGATTGAGGAGTTGACGTTGTATGCGTTGCAACAGGAGAAAGTGATCCGTGCCCAGGCCGAGACTATCGGGATGTTACGCACGGAGTTCCACTTGACGGTAGACACACTGACCGAGCGCTTGCAGACGCTAGAGCAGCAACAGACCGCCTCGCAGCGTAACGGACAATAGCTTTCATCCTCAAGATTGAAGAACCTGCCGACCTCGTCGGAGGTCGGCAGCTCTCCCTCCGCTAGAGAACCTGGACTGATTCCGTCGCGCCAGCTACACCACAGGGAGAGAGGTGCGACATGATGAATCAATTAGAAGAAGGCGCGAAGCTCACCCTAGACTTTGGCAAACTCCAAAAGATCGCCGACACCCACCAAGCCGTTGTGCCCGTTGTCCTCCAGCATGCCGATACTCGCGAAGTGCTGTTTATCGGCTATGCGAATGAACTCGCTTTGCAAGAGACGATCACGACTAAGCGCGCGGTGCTCTGGTCCACTTCTCGCAATGAGTTGTGGCGCAAGGGCGAGACCTCCGGCGATACGCTCGACCTCGTCGAAATTCGGGTGAATTGCGAGCAGAATTCGTTGCTCTACAGCGTGCGACCGCGCAAAGGCGGCGTGTGTCATACCAAGGATGCCGCCGGGAAGACGCGCGAGGCGTGTTATTATCGGCGGCTGTCTCAGGGGACGGCTGAGTTGGAGTTTGTCTGAAATCCCCCTCACCCTAGCCCTCTCCCAGCCGGGCAATGGCATGAAGTTAAGGAAGTTTTTGTCACAGGAGGAATTACCCCCACAGCCACCCCCCGCCGGGGACTGAACTCCCCGGCTACCCTCATGGCCACGCTCCGCGAGGCCAGATATGCCGCAGAGCGGCATTATGAGGGTAGCCGGGGGTTTCAACCCCCGGTTTGCTGCTCGCTCACGCCTTCCTCTGTCATCACTCCACCCGTTCTGGTACAACCCTGCCCATGCCTAGTTCAGCGCTCAGACAAAAACCCCCTCGTATCCTGACGGTCACCGACCTCGCGACCCAAGTGAAGGAGACGTTGGAGGGTGATTTCGCCGAGGTCTGGGTGAGTGGCGAAATTTCCGGCCTCCGTACCCCCACTTCCGGGCATCTCTATTTCACCCTGAAAGATGACCAGAGCCAGATTCGCGCGGTGATGTTTCGCGGCTACGCGGGCCTGCTGCGCTTTCGACCTGAAGATGGACTGGAAGTCATTATCCGTGGCCGCATGAGTCTGTACACCGCGCGTGGAGATTTGCAATTGTACGCGACGGTGATGGAGCCACGTGGCGTGGGCGCGCAGCAACTCGCGTTTGAACAACTCAAAGCCGTGCTCGCCGCCGAAGGGCTCTTCGCCGTCGAACGCAAACGCCCGCTGCCCTTCTTCCCACGGTGTATCGGCGTCGTCACGGCCCTGGGCGGCGCGGCTATTCAGGACATCCTGACGATTCTGTACCAACGCTGTCCCTATACCCGCGTGATTATCCGCTCCTCCAAAGTCCAAGGTGCTGGCGCTGGCGTCGAACTGGCCGCGAGTATTCGTGATCTCAACGATCATGGCGCGGCGGAGGTTATTATCGTTGGGCGCGGCGGGGGCTCACGGGAAGACTTGAGCGCCTTCAACGAAGAGGTGCTGGCGCGTGCGATCGCCTCCTCCGCGATTCCGGTTGTAGCGGCGGTCGGGCATGAGATCGATTTGAGCATCGCCGACCTCGTGGCCGATTGTCGCGCCGCGACCCCCACGGCGGCGGCGGAAATGGTGGTGCCCCGCTGGGATGACCTGCGCGCGCGGGTGGAAACTGACTATCAGGCTTTGGTGTTAGCCATGCACCATCGAGTCGAGAACAGCAACGACCTCGTCGCCCATTTGCGGAAGCGCCTGCGCGATCCGCGGCAGGCGCTCGCCGCGCACCAGGATCGCGTGCACACCTTGACCGCTCGGTTGTCCTCCGCCTTTCGCCTGCAACACGAGCGCGCCCAGGCGCGGTTGCAAGAACTCACGGCGACCTTGAACAGTTTAAGCCCCCTTGCTGTTTTAGGGCGCGGGTATAGTTTGACGCGCACCGTGCCGGACGGCAACGTCGTCAGGGACGCCGCGTCACTCACTCCGGGTGACCTCGTGCGTCTGACCTTCGCGACCGGCGAGGCACGGGCTCGTATCGAAGAGGTCAGCACGTAAATGAAAAAATCGCCAACTACGTTCGCCGATGCGCTTGTGGCGCTCGAAAAGACCGTCGAGAAACTAGAGCGCGGGGACCTGCCGCTCGAAGACGCGCTGTCCGCGTTTGAGAGCGGCGTGGGCCTGGTGCGTCACCTGGAGCAGAAATTAACCGAAGTCGAAAAACGGATCGAAGTGCTGACCCGCGACCAAGCGGGTCTCTTTCAACTGGAACCCATGACCGAGGAAGACGAAGAACAGTGAACCTGCAACGGTATCTTGAGAAACGCAGCCAACTGGTGGATCGCGCGCTCACGCGGGTCCTCCCGAAACGCACGTCGTTGCCGACGAAACTTGATGACGCGATGCGCTACAGTCTTTTTTCCGGCGGCAAGCGGATTCGTCCGATTCTCGCCTTGGCGAGTGGCGAGGCCGTGGGCGCCCCGGTTGCCCACATCATGCCCTTCGCCTGCGCCTTGGAAATGATTCATTCCTATTCGTTGGTGCATGACGATCTACCAGCGATGGACGATGACGACCTGCGCCGTGGCAAGCCGACGAACCATGTCGTCTTTGGCGAAGCGATGGCGATTCTGGCTGGGGATGGGCTGTTGACCGAAGCCTTTCGGGTGATGACGGAAGGGGCACTGCGGCTTGGGAAAAATCCCGTGGCGGCGCTTCGGGCCGTACAGGAAATCGCCATTGGGGCCGGAGCGATGGGCATGGTTGGCGGGCAGGTGGCCGACCTCGAAGCGGAACAGAAAAAACCGACGCGAAAGTTAGTTGATTACATTCATACGCGAAAAACCGCCGCTCTCCTGCGTGCTTCCGTGCGTGCCGGGGCATTGGTGGGTGGCGCGTCGCCACGACAATTCGCCCGTCTTGATGAGTATGGCGCGGCGATTGGACTGGCGTTTCAGGTCGCCGATGACATTCTTGATGTGGAAGGCGAGACCGCCAAGACGGGCAAACGCGCGGGCCGCGACGCCGAGTTGCAAAAAGTCACGTATCCCGCCGCCGTGGGCATGAAGAAAGCGAAAGCTCGCGCGCGTGAATTATTGGACGAGGCGCTCACGGCATTGAAATCCTTTCCGGTCGCGGCGGACCCACTGCGAGAGATCGCCAAATTCGTGGTGGAGCGCGCCGTGCCACGTGCCACGTGACGCCCTCAGCGTGACCGCACGACAACGGCTTGATCTCTTGTTGGTGGATCGCGGGCTAGTCGCAAGCCGCGAGCAGGCGCGTCGCTTGATTATGGCCGGCGCGGTGGTGGTGAATGACCAACGCGTGGATAAACCCGGCACGGCGGTCGCGCTGACCGCCGCCATTCGCATCAAGGACGACGCCCGCTCGCGCTACGTCAGTCGTGGTGGGTATAAACTCGAAGCCGCGCTCCAAGCCTTTGCCCTTGATGTTCACGGCGTGATCGCGCTGGATGTTGGTGCCTCGACGGGCGGGTTCACCGACTGTTTGTTGCAGCATGGCGCGGCACGCGTCTATGCCGTCGATGTTGGCTATGGGCAGTTGGCGTGGTCGCTACGCCAAGACCCACGGGTGGTGAGTCTGGAGCGCCGCAACATTCGGCTTCTGGATGCCGCGACCTTGTCGGAAACGCCGACACTCGCGGTGATTGATGCATCCTTTATTTCATTGACCTTGGTGGTGCCCAAAGTGGTGGAATTGATCGCCCCGAACGGACTGATCGTCGCGCTGGTCAAGCCACAATTCGAGGTGGGCAAAGGCAAGGTGGGCAAAGGGGGCATCGTGCGTGATCCGATGCTCCACGCCGCGGTGATCGAGGATATACAAGCGCACGCGGAGCAGTGGCGGTTGGAGGTCAAGGGGCTGGTGGAGTCCCCATTGTTGGGCGCGAAAGGGAATAAAGAGTTTCTGCTGTATTTGCGGAAGCGCTAGACTGGGTTGACGCGCAAGAAGAAGCGGAGGAGGAGGCGGAGGATATGCTTGGAGCATCGCATCGACTGATGGCGGCGGCGACCGCCGTCTTAATTGGGGGGGCTCCACTCGAAGTGGCCGCCGCGACACTCGGCGCGCGGCTGCCGGATCAAGTGGAAGCCATCGGCATCCCGCATCGCGGCATCTCACATTGGCCCTGGCCGTGGATATTGGCGGTCTGGGCCTTATGGACACAACATTCGTTTTTGAGCACGCTGCTCGCGTGGTGGCTGGCGGGCGCGTTGGCTCATATCTTCGCGGATCTCTTCACCGTCGGCGGAATTCCCCTGATCCTCCCCAATTGGCGCATTCGGTTAGGGGTCGTTCGGACGGGGAGTTACGGGGAGTATTTAATCGTGACGGTTTTCATTCTGGCGGCGGCGATGCACGTCTTTGGCTTACGTATCGTGCCAAGCTGAGGGCGACCGAGGACCGGGGACGGAAGACCAAGGACGGAAGACCAAGGACGAAAGACCGGAGATCGAAGCCGGGACGCGCGTCGGCGGTCGTATGTTTTCTCTGCGGAATACGTTTCCTGATGACCAGGTCGTGGAGCTTGGGGCCGAGCGAGAAGCGGTCGGTAGCCTCCATTTCGCGGGTGAACACACGAGTTTCGATTCGCAAGGGTTTATGAATGGGGCGAGCGAATCCGGGGAACGGGTGGCGCGGGAAATTTTGCGACGTGGGATGTGAACTCCGAAAATTCTCTCTCCCGGCTGGGCAATGGCATTACGTTAGCGAGTTTTGGGTTCCGAGTTCCGAGTTCCGAATTCCCTCTCCCGGCTGGGCTTATCATTACCCACATCTTGCACACTTAGCGCGACCGGGGAAAGGGCTCCAGGAGAGGAGCGGAACCGCAATAAAATCAAGAG
>JANMSE010000322.1:0-5279 GCA_031389045.1 Deltaproteobacteria bacterium
AAGTCAAAAGTCAAAAGTCAAAAGTCAAAAGTCAAAAGTCAAAAGTCAAAAGTCAAAAGTCAAAAGTCAAAAGTCAAAAGTCAAAAGTCAAAAGTCAAAAATAAGAAGACGTAGGGTGCGCTCCGCGCACCCTACGATGAAGAAGCACGAACCCCTTCCTCCAAGTCTCCAGTCTCCAGCCTCCAGCCTCCAGTCTCCAGTCTCCAGCCTCCAGCCTCCAGTCGAAATCTTCTAGTTTCCAGCCTCAACGAAAAGCGCCAGTTGCCGGAACGCGACGGCGACCGCTGGTTCAGAGGAGGGATTGGTCCAGGTGCGAAACGTCAACGTGTTAGCCCCTGGGTTGAGTAGCGCGGGGTCGAGCGTCACTTCATACCGCCGCCAGCCGCGCGACAAAAACACCCGCTGCACGGGCGCATGATTCATCGAAATGTCGAGCGGGAAACAGCCGTGCTCCTTGTTGGCAATGGCTGGGCGCACGGCGAATTGCATGACATACGCCTGACGCGCGGGCAGTTCGACCTTCACACTCGCCTCGCCATAGTACATCCACATAATGGAACCCGCGGGTTCGTGGCTCTGTTCACCCCAAGTCCCTTGGAAGATAGCGGGAGAAGGCACATCGCCAAAGGAAAAGGACAACAGTGGCTGCTGGGTGCGGCTCATCACCGATGGTAAGGCCACGCGTATGTGCGGGACGTAGTGAAACAGCGGATACGCGAGCGCGAACCCCACACACGCGGGCGCGAAATGGCGCGCGAGACTCCGTCCCGGCGGACGCACCGCCGCGAAGCAAAACCAGGCGCTGGCGAACAACGCACTGCCGACAATATCGCTCACCCAGTGATGCGCCAGATACAGGCGCTGCCATATCACCGCCGCGACACAGACGAGGAGCACACTCCCACCGATCCCCTTCTTCCAGATGGTCGTGCGTTGTTGCAGGAGGAAGTAGCCTAACGTACCCGCCAAGAGGAACGCGCCGACGGTATGGCCACTGGGAAAACTGTTGCCGGTGAACAAGGGTGGCAACGTACTCGGTCGCGCCCGCTCAAAGAGGGTCTTCAGCAGCTCCGCGAACAAACTCCCCAGCACGATGAGCACGACGCCATGGGTGCCTTCTGTCCACCGCCGCTGGTACCCCAACCACATCAGCGTGAGCACGCTCAGCACGATCAACGAACCCAGTGGCCACTCGGAAAGGAAAAGGTTCGTGACGGTGCAGGACCGATGCGCTGCGATCCAGTTGTAGGCAGCGGCGTCAAGGGGCACGAGGGTCGAGAGGAAGAACATCTCCCCGCACGCAAGGACAAGAAACACGAGAGCGAGCCGACGAGAGGTGTTAAGCGTCAAAGGTTTTGATCGCTTCCGCGCGCGCCCATTCCATGTTGTGGCGGTGGCGATTCGCCATCTCTTTCAGGAAAGCGGCGATGTCTGGGGGAGGAGCAAGTATGAGGGTCTGTTCAATCTTGCGGGCCACCCAGGCTTGTCCACGTGAGAGGAGATTGATCTGCTCATGCAGGCTGGCGACGCGTAAGACTTTATCGGCGAAATCGCCAGTCTTCTGGGAGGGCGTTCCGCCATGTAAGCGAATCAGCCCTTCGAGGATCGCAGTGTCGCTGACTTCGACATCCGTGAAATTGGCGAACAACGCTTGCGTTTGTGGATCAGCGGTCTCCTGTGACATGGCGTCCAGGAGCTGATGGCCCGCGCGTTCGGCTTCGAGGAGACGATTCAAAAGGGCTTCCAGTTCAGGCTTCATTATGACAGGCATCTTGGCGTAGAAACCGCACAGCGTCAAACCAGGGGCGCGCGCCCCGTGACCCCAAGTATTGACGTTGACGCTGAGAGTCGTCACGCGATGACTCAGCTCAGGGCCATCCCATACTCGGCAAGCGGAAAGCTGAGGGTTTTCTTGATCTTCCCGCGATGCTTGGCAATCTCTTCCAACCGTTTATATACAGGCGCGTCAAAATACTGCTCATGGCATCTCGCGCAGACCCACGTCGGGACATGATCCACATAGATTGTGTGTCCCTGGAAATGGAATCTGGCACGCGTCACGCTGTGTTGCATTGTCCCTTCACAAAATTCGCATGGATCAGCTTCTTGCATGTCTTTTCCTTCTTACGCTTCTTCTTTTTGATAGGCAGTAATTATTAACAAAATGCCGGACGGAAGAAAACGACATACGATATACCCATGCCGACCATCCGCGGTTGTCCCCAAGATTTCATATCGAGTTCCCCGCGGATCATGGGTGAATCGGCGGATGACTTCCCCTGTCAGGATGATCGTTTCAATATCGCGCGATTCAAGGTCATCCTCGGCCATCTCCTCGTTCGCATGTGAGCTAATACGATACCTCTGTTCGCGAATCGCTTGCTGCATACGAGCATGTGTCGCCATTCGATTGTCCTACGCCGCGAGAGCGTTGCCTATTGATGAATACACCGGCTTTCATTTCGTATCATCGCTAACCCCGAACTCCTCACCCATCAAGTCTGGTCATACCCCCTCCTTTTCTGCTAGGTAGACCCTTATCCTGCTTGTTGAAGTAGGGTCAAGGGAAGGACAATCCATGAGTCGTTACCTACAAGAAGTGGCAAGCCGGTTGGTGAGCTACGATACCGTCAGTACCAAGAGCAACACCGAAGCGACAGAATATCTTGGCGAACACTTGGACCGGCACGGTTTTCGTGTGGCCTATCATCGCACGGACATCGCTGGAGTCGCGAAGGTCAATCTGGTCGCGTGCGCGGGACCACCGAAACCCGATGGTCTCATCATCTCTGGCCATATTGACGTGGTGCCTTTTACTGGACAACCAGGCTGGCAACGTGACCCACTCCACCTGGAAGTGACCGAGGATCGCGTCTACGGGCGCGGGACATCGGACATGAAAGTGTTCTTAGCGCAGTGTGTCGATGCCGCGTCACAACTCGACCTGGCGACGCTCAAGCGCCCGCTGGCATTTATTTTTACAGCGGATGAAGAGATTGGCTGCTTAGGGGCCGCGCGCTTGCTGCCAGCGCTGCCTGAGTATTTCCACGAGATCCCCCAGCCTCGGTTGGCGTGGATCGGCGAGCCGACGTCATACCAGGTCTTTCATACGCATAAAGGGGTGGTGATTTTCACTGTGAAAGTACAGGGACGCGGAGGACACAGCAGCGTCCCAGAACAAGGCGTGAACGCGATTGCCGTCATGGGCAAAGCCATTGATGCGATTGGACGGTATCAAGCCGAGTTGCGCACCCAACGGTCGGCGACCTTTGCCCAAATTTTTCCCGAATCGCCCTACACGACCCTCAATTTTGGCAGTGTCCGTGGCGGGACAGCGGCCAATATGATCGCCGAAGAATGTGTCCTCCAGGTGAGCTACCGTCCGTTGCCGCAAGGCGATCCATTGGACGCCTATCGTGAGATCGTGCAACGGCTACAAGCCATTGACATGCGTGACTATGGGTCACCTGAGCAGCGGGCGACGATTGAGTGTAGTGAACCGTTCGCCGTGCATCCTTTGCTCTCGCCGCGGGCAACCCCGCTGGAAGGAGTCTTGTTCGGACTCCTGAATCGACAGACCAGTGGTGGAGCGCCTTTCGCGACTGATGGGGGTGAGTTCGCACGAGTGGGCATTACCTCGTTGATATGTGGCCCTGGCGATCTGGAGCAGGCGCATCAACCTAATGAAAGCATGCGCCGTGACGCGTTCGAGAACGGCACGCGGACCATCTTGGATGTCATCCAGCGGATGTGTGGGGCGTGACCGCGGTCAAGACCGGGGAGGAAAGTCGCCAAACGCACCTGGGATCTCCGGTACGTAGGGAAACAACGGAGTTTCCTCGATGGCTGATTCGACGGTCCACGGCAGCGAGGTTCGATGATTGACGGCGCGCACTGGGCAGTCGGGCATTTGACAGAATGGACAGTGATGAGAGGTGCAAGGATCGATGTGGACCAGCACTTCTCCATGTCCCCCGAGATGCTCGACAAGCCACTCCTCCACCGCGCTTTCCGCGGCGTGACTTTGTTCCAGATTCCAGTAGCGTGGCAACGTCAGATGAAAATCGACATGATGGCGAATGCCCGAGTGCCAGGAGCGCAGATGGTGGAGATCAATCCATTCAGGGCGACGAACATGTTGGAGCGACTCAACGATGCTGCGCAGCACTGTTTCATCGGCTTCATCCATGAGGTGGCTGACGGATTGGCGCACCAAATGAAATCCTGAAAACAGAATGTTCAATGCCACGGCAATGGCGGTGATCGCATCCAGGACGAGCCATCCCGTCGTCCACGCCAACACCAAGCCGACGACGACTCCCACACTAGTATAGACGTCGGTGAGTAAGTGTTGGCCATCCGCGGTCAGGGCAAACGAGCGTGTGCATTTGCCAGTCCGAATCAGGAAAAGGCCCAGGGCAGCGTTAATCCCCGCGGTTGCTAGGATGAGGGCAATACCGAGATCAAGCTGCACGAGGGGAGCGGGAGCGAAGAGCGCTGGGCTCGCATGCCAGCCAATCGCCAGCGCGGCCAAGATAATCAGCGCGCCCTCGAAGCCAGCCGAAAAGGATTCGACTTTTCCATGTCCGTAGGGATGGGTCCGATCCGGCGGTTCGGCGCTGAGTTGAATGCTGTACAAGGCAAAGAGACTCGCGACGACATTGATGATCGACTCTAGGGCATCGGAAAAAATGGCTTTTGAGCCGGTCCAATAGGCGGCGAGAAATTTGACGCCCAGTAAGATGACGCCAACGACAACCGAAGCGGCGATCGCTCGACGGCGAAGGCGGAATTCACTGGATAGTGGGGAAGCAAAGGTCTCCATGCTCCGGGGAGTGTAGCCAAAAAGAGCTGGATCAGCGAGAGGAGGACGGACAAGCAAGCTGGATTACGATGAGACTGAGTCTGCTGAGAGGCTGACTCGGTCCGCTACGAGCGCAATGGCATTAAGTTAAGCCCTCGGATCATTGCCCACCTCGCGGACCGGGGGTTGAAACCCCCGGCTACCCTCAAATGCCGCTCTGCGGCATATCTGGCCTCGCGGAGCGAGGCAATGAGGGTAGCCGGGGAGTTCAGTCCCCGGCGGGTGGAGGCGCGAGGCCGGCTTCCATCACGACAAAGCGCCCCTTAACTTAATGCCTCACCTTACGCGCCAGGGGCAAAAAAGGTGTAGAATCGCCGGTATGAAAGCACAAGCGATAGCCGATTTGTATTCCGATTACTTACTGGCTTCATTTGGGGCCACCACGGCGACGGGGCTCAGCGAACTGCTGGAGGGG
>JANMSE010000091.1:0-6010 GCA_031389045.1 Deltaproteobacteria bacterium
TGAAGGCCGTGGCGTTGAGCGGATCATCCGCCTCGCAGCCAAAGTAGAAATTGGGCACGAATAGATTTTTGATGTCCTCTGCTTTCTCAATCCCACAGCGTGCCCAGTCATCAAGCGTCGTCGGGTCTTCCTTGCTGCCAGCCAACGACCCCAGCGTCTGACGCAGGTCGCCTAGGTTGTCCCGCACTAGGGGGCTGCCGTATCGGCGGTGCAGATCAAGCCACAATTCGCTATTGAGATTGGCCGGGTTGTAGTTGTCCATCGCCTTGCCGTTGCGCTTCTTCCAACGGGCGATGATGCCCGCGTACAAGTCCGCCGCCCAGGCGACGCCGCCTTCGAGAAAGCCGAACTTGAGGGTGGGAAAACGGCGCGTGACGCCACCCATGAACAACGCCTTACACACGACGTCGCCAGCGGCGGCGAAATGACCGGTGTGGTTGTACATGTAGTTCGACGTGGTGCGACTGCCCCAGCCCATGCCAGGCGAGTGAAAAGTTGGCGGAAGTTGCAGTTCGACGCACTTCGCCCACACCGGGTCATAATCGTAGGCGCTGTCGATGCAGAAGTTGTCGATCCAAAACGCATGACGGGTGCTGTCGAAGTCCTGCCGTTCCGCGACCGGAATCGCCCGTGGGACATGGCCCGCCATGATGATGGCCTTCAGTCCCAACCCGTTCGAGACATGCTCTAGCTCGGCGATGGCTTCTTGTGGCGTGTGCATGGGAATGCAGGCGGCGGGCGTCATGCGGTCGGCGTAGTCGCGAAAGTAGTCAGCGCAATACCAGTTGAAGGCGCGGCAGGTGGCTTGTCGCAGCTCGGTGTTTTCGATGTGGGGAAAGGCCAAGCCCAGGGACGGGTAGAGCACGGTGAAATCCAAGCCCATGTCGTCCATGCGTTCGTGCAGGAGTTTGGGCAGCACGGCGGTGGCGCGGTCCAGGGTGTTTTTGGTTGGTAATGCCCACCACGGCGAGCGCGTGGCATGTTGGGCCCGGCGCTCTTCTGGCGACAGGCGATACCAATCAAACAGCTTGCCCCAACTGCCGGTGTTGCGCGCGGTGGACTGATACAAGTCCACCATCGTGCGGCCACCGACTTTGTGGAGATAGTCCAAGAATCCGGGCTCGAATTCGATCATGTGGCCGTCGGAGTCGATCACCGGATGTGAGAGCCGCGCGCGCACGGCGGCGGATGTGGAGTGTCCCGTGGTTGCCATGTGTCATCTCCTTATTGCTTGAGAGTTTCTGGCGCATACTTGCATAAGAGGGTCTTGGAACAAAGTAGTGGTGGGGAAGCTCCCGTAATCCATCCATGATATGGATTCGTGCTGACCTGCGCCAAAGAGGAAGTCCGATGAAGAGTAGAGCAAAACCCCGACAACCCACGACCGACGCGATAGAAATCCTGCACCGTCGATATTACGAAGGACGCCCTGAACGGCTCAAGGAATTGGCGGAGGCGCGGGTGGAGGATGAGATCGCCCGCAAGATTTATGCGCTACGTACCAAAGCCGGACTTTCTCAACGAGCACTCGCCAAGCTCGTCGGCACGTCGGCCGCGGCGATCTGCCGCCTGGAGGATGCTGATTACGAAGGCCATTCAATGGCGATGCTCAATCGCATTGCTGAAGCCTTGGACAAACGGGTGGAAATCCGCTTGGTGGCGATTCGTCCTTCCAAGGCCCGTGGAGCTTCGTACGAGCGATCTCTTATTTTGTGAAATTCTCTCTGCCTTCGCCGTCCTTAAAATCAGACGGGGGAATAGGGCGGGGAGCGGCCGTTTTTGTAAGGAAATCCTTAGAACCGCCACCGGGCGGCGATGGGTGCAGCCGCTGGTGAGGCGTAACGCCTCGTGCACGTCCCCACTCCGACCGGGTGCTTTCGTCCCCTCCCGCCTTGCCGGAGTTTCTGTGGCTTGACCTGCCTCACTGCCCGAGGCTACGACTTCATCAGCTGTCATTCCATACTGTTGAGCGGAGCCCCCCTGCCAACCTCTGGGTCGGGGGCTGGGAAGAGGGCAACGGCGTCTTGCTAGCCGTACTACCCATTCCCTCGTGAGAGCGGGTGAGTTACGGGGATACTAAGATGCTAATGACAGTGCCTCCATTGCCAAAACCGCCCGCAGGCGGCACAGGGCATACCGCAGCGTTACCGACGATCTGCACGGTTATATGACTGGCCTCGGCAGTGAGCGCGGCGTTAATGAAATTGGAGTTCGTTGTGGTGAAGTTATACAAAAGTGCTCCCAGACCATTTGCTCGCAGCCCTATGTTCGTAGGAAAGCCAGCAAGGTGAGTTTGAACGAATATCCGCGGAATCGTTCCCGTTTGAACGCAGGTAGCCTGAGATATCGACGGCAGCAAACTGAACGCAGCAGTAATCGCAAGCAGAGTAAGTAGCTTTTTCATTGGTTTCTCCTCCAACTAAACTAAGGAATTATGAATCTCAACGCTATTTCGCAAGGACTATATATAGTGGCTAGTTCATTGTTTTTCTCCTTTGTTGCCTAACGCCGGGCCTCAGCCGCGCCTGGGAGCCGCAGCCCTCTACGCCGTCTGACGCCACAGGGGCCGCGTCCGCTGGAGAGCGTTGTTGGGCAGCGGTCTACTCATTGAAGTCCGGATCAGGGTCATACGGTCCTTTAATACCGTAATAGTCCACAGGATCGAACTGTTCGGTACGTGTAAAAGAGCTTCCAAATCCAGCCGCATGAAGCCTACTATGGCATTAGTACTCAGTCCGCAAGCCCCAAGCCTTACACGCAAAAGCTACGGGCAACATGCCCGCTAACGTTGTGCCCAAGTAGCCGCACGCAAAGGCAGTCGCTTTTCTAGAAACAGAAAACGTTTCGGCGTCCGATTAATCCTCAAAAACCGCACCTGTTTCCCCCTCCATAAAAACAGCCACGTGCATGTCTGGTAAATCAGTCCAGAAACTCACGAACCGTGTTGGCACGATAGTGTTCGTAATTGGCCGCTTGGAGGATGCCCATTACGAATGCCATTCAAATGCTGGTGGGGTGGAGCCATACTCCCGCTTTCGCCAGCAATGGCACAACCTGTTCGCCAAAGCGCGCCATTTCTTCCAACATAGGATGAAACTGCAACAGGAACGTCGTCACCCCGATGTCGAGAAATTCCTGGAACCGCTCGGCAATGTCTTGTGGCGTCCCCACGAGCCCAGCGGCGGTGCCCCCGTTGGTACCCACATAACCACGGGCGTAAGCATAGGTGCGGATCATCACCACCTTGGAGTCCACACCGGGAATCGCTTCCTCATGGCGCAAAGCATATAAGCGGTCATGCTCTGCTTGCGCGGCCTCTCTGGTCTCGCGCCCGATGACAAACGCACTGATGCCAAACTGGATGTTTCGTCCTTCCTCCGCCGCCAACGCTCGAACGCGATTAACTAACGTTTTCGTTTCGGCCACGGGCCGGCCATTGATGAGGTACACATCCGCGAATTTGGCGGCCAAGCGTTGGGCCTCGTCCGATTCGCCACCGAGATAAATGGTGGGATGCGGCTGACTCACCGGAGCAGGAGCCAGCGTCACATCGGTGATCTGGTAAAAGCGTCCACTAAAGCTAAAGTGCTGCTGCGTCCATAACCCTTTGAGAATGGTGAGAAACTCCTCGGAGCGGAGGTAGCGTTCATCATGCGGCAGGGTCGGGAGCCCCATCGCCTCACTCTCCCGCTGCCACCAGCCGGACACCAGGTTCAGCGCGGCGCGGCCTCCGCTCATTTCATCGATACTCCCGGCCATCTTGGCCACGATCACCGGATGTTTGAACGCGGCGCGCACCGCGGGCATCAGTTCAATATGTTTGGTGATCGTGGATAACCCCGCCGCCGCCGTCCAGGCATCGAGCTGGTCCGCCGTGGCATCGAAAGGGTTAAAGGTATGCTCGGCCAGCAGCACGGTGGCAAAGCCGATCTCCTCCGCGAGCAAAGTCAGCTTCCGGCTGTAAGCGAACGAGGCATGCTGGGTCTCTGGATGTTTGGAGATGATCCAGTTGCCATACACGGGTATCCAAAAGCCCAGCCGCAGCGGTGCGGTGGACGCGGTGGGTCGTGTTTTTCCGCTGATTGTCGTGTCACTTTTCATAAAGGGTCCTTGCCACGCGCATCACTGTTTCGCGCTTTCTATATGGCGCAAGCGTCCATGAGCCAAGTTCACCCGGAACGTAATAGAAAAGAGATGACAGGACAATGCTTTGATTCGCCGCCGCGCGGCGACCGCGTTGGCGTCTTCCTCACCGCACCTCCGCTTTCTCCATAACCGCGCTTTCGGGTTTTGACGTGGAGTTCCTCCCTCATTATTAAGCAGCACGGCTCTCGCCTGGCTCGTCACCTGCTCGGGCCGAAAGCCGATGTTGAATTGTTCCACCTTTCCGACTACCTTTTGACTGTCCATTTTTTGGAGGAAGAGACATTATGACAAACATTCATCACGATTCACAAAAGTTAAAAGGCAACGGAACCGTCGAGCACTATGACGCAGTGGTCATCGGGGCGGGCTTTGGCGGCCTGTACGCCCTGCACCACCTGCGCGAAATGGGTTTGTCGGTCCGCGTGTACGACAGCGCCGCCGGCGTGGGTGGCACTTGGTGGTGGAACCGTTACCCCGGGGCGCGGGTCGATGCGCCGGGCAGCCCCTTCTACTGCTACACGTTCTCCGAAGAACTCGTGCGCGAGTGGGACTGGAGCGAAACCCAATCCGATCAACCGTCGGTGCTGGCCTATCTTGAGTACGTCGCCGACCGGCTCGACCTGCGCCGCGACATTCAGCTCGAGACCTGGGTGCACGATGCCTGCTACGACGAAAAGGCACAGCGCTGGCTGGTCGAGACCAGCGCGGGCGCGCGGATCTCCGCCCAGTTTCTGATCTGCGCGGTCGGTACCCTCTCGGCGGCGCACAAGCCCAACATCCCTGGGCTCGACGCCTTCAGTGGTGAGTGCTATCACACCGGCCGCTGGCCGCAGTCCCCCGTTTCCTTTGTGGGTAAGCGTGTCGGTGTGATCGGGACCGGCTCCTCGGGAGTGCAGTCGATTCCCGAGATCGCCCGCGAGGCGGTGCACTTGACGGTGTTCCAGCGCACGCCGCAGTACAGCATCCCAGCCCGCAACCGCCCCGTCGACCCCGAAGTGGTGCGACAGGCCCGTGAGAACTGGGGTGCTATTCGCGCGCAAATGAACGCATCCCCTGTGGGCATGCCGCTCGAGATGAGCGCACGCTTGGCCGGCGAGGATACCCACGAGCAGCGCCAGGCGCTCTATGAAGAGCTTTGGCAGAAGGGCGGCTTCCATCTTCTCTTTGGCAGCTATGCCGACATCCTGACCGATAAGGAGGCCAACCGCACGCTGGCCGACTTCGTGCGCGGCAAGATCCGCGCGGTCGTGCGCGACCCCAAGACCGCCGAGAAGTTGATGCCCGATTACTACCTGGGCACCAAGCGCCAGCTCCTCGACAATGGCTACTACGAAACCTTCAACCGCGACAACGTCACGCTGGTGGACCTGCGCGCGGACCCGATTCAGGAGATCACGCCTGAGGGCGTGCGTACCGCCACGGGCACCCATCCCCTCGACATGCTCGTGCTGGCGACGGGTTTCGACGCGATTAGCGGCGCGCTGCTCCGCCTCAACCCGAAGGGGCGCGGCGGCGTCAGCCTCGCGGAGAAGTGGCGCACGAGTTTCGACACTTACCTCGGCATGACGGTGGCCGACTTCCCTAACCTCTTTTTGATCCACGGTCCCGGATCGCCCTCAGTGCTCTACAACATGCCGCTGGGCGCCGAGCTGGAATCGGCGTGGATTGGCGATTGCGTGCGCTACCTGCGCGCACGGGGCCTGGGAGCCATTGAGCCGACCCTCGACGCCGAGAAGAGTTGGGACGAAGAGATCGCCACACTCGCCAACACGACGCTCTACCCCCTCACCGACTCTTGGTACACGGGAGCCAACATTCCAGGAAAGCCTCGTCAGTTCTGCGTGCATCTAGGCGGCCCCCTCTA
>JANMSE010000131.1:0-17380 GCA_031389045.1 Deltaproteobacteria bacterium
GCGGGTGGCATTTCAGGAATCTTGAATGGGAGAAATTCTTCTTGTTCTTTTTCACGGTGTGCTCTGGCCATATCCGTTACTTCCCTCCAAAGATGTCACTGCGACCACTATCTTTTCCGAAAGACGCATCCCAAGGTGCAAACCGGCGTCATCTTCTACTTAGTTATTCCCGTTTCCTCGAACAGCTTGCTCTAGCTCGGCCAGCAGTGCCTTCCGGTGATCCATACTGGGCATGGGGCCAACCATACGTTTCGGCTGAGCATCGTAGATACGCCCATTTAACATCCGACCAGTTTTCTTCTTTTGAAATCCACCCCACTGTTTAAAGAAAAAGGGGATGCCTGCGTTCTCGCACTGGTCTCGAATGGCTTCTACCCATTCCTGTTTCATTGGTCTCGCCCCTGGGCCACTTTCTCCGCCAACAATAGCCCAATGAATTCCGGTTAAATCGACCTCGCCAAGATCCTCTAGCAGTGGCTCGATAGACAGAAAACGCACTGCTGCTGGTGCCGCGCGGAGATAGTCTATCCTTGGAAGGCCATAACGTTTATTTTCAACACTGACTCCCCACCAGATATGTGGCGCACGAGCAGCAAATCGGAGTTGGCCTTCTAGCATATTGCTCATCCGCTTCGCTCGTTTTGTAAGAACCTGATAGGTATGCCACTGAGTCATTTCCATGATTCGTACTACCTTAACAATGAAGGCGTCGGGAATAGCGGCTTGGAAAAGGTCACTCATTGAGTTGACGAAAACTGTTTTGGGCTTTGCCCATCGAAGAGGGTCGGCGAGTTTCTCTGGTACTAGCCGTACATCGAACCCTTGTTCATACGGGTGCCCAGGAACACCTCGGAAACGCTCAGCAAAATTTTCGGCGTAACAGTGCTTGCATCCGGGGCTGATTTTAAAACAGCCCCTAACTGGATTCCAGGTTGCCTCTGTCCATTCAATTTTTGACTTGATACTCATAGTCGGTTGTCACTTTATAGCGGTTTTCGTTTGGATGAGCGGACCTTATATTCCTCGTCTTCCCTCTCACTCCACCCTTCTTCCCTCGTCACCAACTGACCACATGTTCTTCCCTCTCTCGTATTTGCCAATAGCTCAGGCTGCCATGACGAACACGGACAACTTTACCCATCCGTTGTGTTTGCATGCGAAACTCATGGTGGCGCAAGAAACGACGAATATACGCGGCCACCTCATCGGTTCCAACCTCGAAATACACCAGGCAATATCCCGCATGGAGCAAGTGTGGACGATAAAACCCGTGGTCGCGAGTGAAGAACGTTGGCCGTCGCAAGGTATGGAGGAGGGGAATAATGTCCTCCCGGTCTTTCATCCCGAAACGCCCGATCTCGCCACCGATACGCTGGAAATGAACCTTCCATGTCCGTAGGAGTTCCCGTTGCGACGCCACAATGTTCTCATCAAGAATGTTCATGCCGCGCGTCGTCGCTTTTCAACCTTCTCAACTAACGCCTCGTTAGCCAAGGTAATCGCTTCAGCTATGGCATCGTGACTCAAACGGCCATCGAACTCAGAAGAGATATGATCCCACTCGTGGCCTTTGGCGAGCAGATATAAGATGTCCGACACAAGGATGCGTGTGCCCTTGATCGTCAACTGCCCATGACAGATGTCTGGGTCGGCGACGATATGCTGTCCAAACTCAGTCCGTTTGCGTACTTTCATAGCGTGTTCCTGCTGTGGCTTGTTGTTTTTCACTCTGACACACCTTTTTCATCGGAACAACCTGACAGTCCTAACACGTCGCGTTGACCCTTCTGAACGCATCCACTACAAACAACCCCAGATCATCCGAACTGAGCGCGCATGAAAATCGTATCCTTCGGCGATGTCCATAAGGCGATTGGCCAGATGAACAAAATCGCGCTGGAATTAGCCACCGCTTCATCGAAGTTCATCAACCACACCTGTGCATTACTGGTCACATTCACGAATCCCCTGGTGTTGATTTCATCGGGCGCACGAAAATTCTCAACGCGGGGTCGTTTGCCGCTGGTGGCTATATCGTTGTTCACTATGACAATGATACGGTGGACGCCGAATTGAAATTCGCGTAACACGAGGCGGATTTCTCCTGTCTAGCAACCGTATGGCAACCCTCTACGCGACCGCCACTGCTTACCCACCGCATCGCTACGACCAAGACGAAGTGATGCGGGCCTTGCCGTTGTGGCTCGCTGGTGACCAGCGGTTATTCTCCCTCGCGCGTCGCGTGTTTGAAAATGCCGCGGTCCAAACTCGCTACGGCTGCCGTCCACTCCTGGACCTCGCGCGCCCGCTCTCACTGACGGAGACGAGCCAACTCTATCAACGCTCGGCTCGCGCCTTGGGAGAACAGGTTGTGCGCGACTGTTTGATGCAAGCGGACGTGAGCCCCCAGGCCGTCAATCTCATCATCACAACTTCGTGTACGGGATTCATGATCCCGTCGCTGGACGCCTATCTGGCCAATCATTTCGGCTTTTCCCTACATGTGAAACGATTGCCGGTCACGGAACTCGGCTGCGCGGCGGGCGCGATGGCACTCGCGCGTGCCCATGATTATCTCCTCGCGTTCCCGCATCACACCGTGCTCGTCGTCGCGGTCGAATTGCCTTCCCTGACCTTCCAGCTCCAGGACCTTTCAGCCGCGAATGTCGTTTCCAGTGCCCTTTTCGGCGATGGGGCGGTGGCGGTGTTGCTCAAGGGGGAACCCCACAAAGGTAAGCCACGGATCATGGCCACCGAGAGTACGTTGTTCCCACACACGACAGCGGTGATGGGGTTTGATCTCAAGGATTCGGGGTTTCACATTGTGTTGTCCACGGAGATTCCCGATCTGGTGCGCTCGGAAGTGCCGGGCTTGGTGACACGCTTCCTGGACCAGCATGGTTATACGGTCAAGGATATGACTCACTTCTTGTTGCATCCTGGTGGGCGGCGCGTATTGGAAGGGTTAGTCGAGGCGTTGGGCATCACCACGGCCCATGCCGACATCAGCCGGACGATCTTACGTGACTACGGCAATTTGTCGTCCGCGGCGGTGCTGTGTATTCTCGACCGATTCCTCAAGACGCAACAGCCACAACCCGAAGACCTCGGACTGTTACTCGCATTTGGCCCAGGGTTCAGCGCGGAAACGGTGCTATTGCGATGGGAGTAAAACAAGGGGGAAAAGGGGAAGCGGTCAAAGGGGGAAGCGGGAGCCCAATAAAAATTCCTTCCCCCCTTTGTTCCTTTTCCCCCTTTCCCCTTTCCCCCCCTTCATAGGGTCACGATGACTGATAGCTCCTTCCTCTGGTACCTGGCGCTGCTGGCGGTGGTCGCGGGTGTTCGCGTGATTGAGCTGTGGTTCTCCACGCGACACCAAACCCAGCTCTTCGCGGAAGGCGCGACAAAGGTCCATGAACCCTTCTATCCGTTGATGGTGGGAGTTCATGTCAGCCTGTTGGTCGCGAGCCCCGTGGAAGTATGGGTTGGACAGCGCCCTTTCCTGCCGTGGCTAGGATGGCCCATGCTGATACTCCTTGGTGGTTGTCTGGCGGGACGCCTCTGGGTGTGGCGCAGTCTTGGGGAACAATGGAATGTCCAGATTGTGCGGTCGCCACGGCCCATCATTGACAACGGCCCCTACCGCTTCGTGCGGCATCCCAATTACACGATCGTCATCATCGAGATGTTTGCCCTCCCGCTCGTGCATACCGCTTATTGGACCGCCCTCCTCTGCTCGCTACTGAACGCTGGTATTTTGCGGCGTCGCATTCAGCACGAAGAAGCCGCGCTCTTTGCCCGTCCCGACTACGCGGCGAAGATGGGAACAAAGCCACGATTTCTGCCAATCCATGGCATGAGAAAATCCTAATGCTATTGCTCGCACGCAAGAATCTGCTCCTCCACAAAGGACGGTTCATCCTGGCGGTCACGGGTATTACCAGCGCGGTCGTGTTGGTGCTGCTACTGATGAGCCTTTACGACGGATGGCGAGAGAATATGGCCGCGTACTTGCGTCATGTGCAGGCGGATTTGTGGGTCGGGAAAAAAGGGGCCTCCGACCTTTTTCATACCTTGTCCTTGCTTCCGACCATCGGAGCAGAACCGCTCCGGGAGATTGAGGGCGTCGGGCAGGTCTCGGCTTTTGTGGGGCGGTTGATGACCGCGACGGTGCACGGGCAAGAACGGCATACGTTTCTTATTGGGGTCGAGGGCACGGGCAACGGGCCCGTTGAGATCATTGCCGGTCAGGGGACTTTGCATGATGGCGAGATTATCATTGACGATGTCTTCGCCCGTAAGGAACGACTCCAGGTAGGGGAGACCGTGACCGTCGCCGGAGAGGAGTTGCGCGTGATCGGCATCGCCCGCGGCGGCAACTGTTTTCTGTACCAGTATGCGTTTGTCACCGTGGCGCAGGCCACGCAGCTCTTGGGGCTCAATGATTTCGTCAACTATTTTTTAGTACAGGTCTCACCAGGAGTCACGGCCTCCGAGGTCGCGACGCGGATCGAACAGGCATCCGATCTCGTGTCCGCCTTTCCCAAGGAACAATTTATCGCGAACAACTTGTCGTTGACGGGCGACAACTTCCTCCCCATTTTACGGGTGCTGGAAGTGATTGGCGTGATTGTGGGGACGGTGGTGATCGGATTAACGATCTCGGCGTTGACGGCCGAACAGAGCGCGGAATATGGCGTGCTGAAAGCGGTGGGCGCGCCGAACCGCATGCTCTATTGGACGGCCATGCAGCAGGCGTTGGGGTGTGGGCTCCTGGGGTGGGTCATTGGCGTGCCCGCCAGTTGGGGAGTGGTCGCGCTCGCCCAGCATTTTGTTCCCCAGTTTCCGGCGGCCATGTCTCCTCACCAAGCCTTCTGGATGCTGGGGTGCACCATTGCCATGAGCCTGTTCGCCGCGATCATGCCGGTCCGACGCATCGCGCGGATCGATCCGGTGCTCGCATTCAAATCTTGAGGGGAAGGACCGGGGACTGAACACCGAGAATTCCGCTCTCAGCATGACTTTGTCGAAAGCCGTTACTCCGGGAAGTGGGTGGCGATAATCTCCTGGAGTCGGCGATACCGTGGCAGCCGCGCGACCACGCGGCGGATGGTCGCCAGGGTCGGTGGAATGTAGCGACTGTACCCGGTCTTCTTTTTCTCCAACTCCAGGTAATAGAACCGTCCCACGACTTTACTGGCTTTTTGTAACAAGCAGAGATTGTATTCTTCCCATAACTGTTCATGGGCAATGGTGGCGCCGCCACGTGCGTGCCACGCCTTGTCGTAGTAATCGACCAGGGATTGTTCGAGCGTGAGCGTGATGACCAGCGGCGTATCGCGGTCGTTCAAGAGCGTCTCAAGATCATAGGTGGCGGGTGCGAGGAGCGCATCTTGGAAATCAATCACGCGAATCTCCCCGTTTTGTACGAACAAGTTCCAACTGTGGTAATCGCGATGATTCAAGAACCGGGGCGCGGTGTCGAGTCGCGTGGCGATTTCGTTGAACATGGCGCGCAGCTCTTTGCCTTCGGCGGCTGCCAATGCCTTCCCTTCACGTTTCTCCAAGCCCCATTCAATAAAGTGCTCGAACTCCCACAGAAACAAGCGGTGATCGAACGCTTGCTGAAAGGCGATGCAGGCATCCGTACGATGTTTTGAGCCCTCGACTTGGAGGAGCACGAGTTGGTCAATTGCTTTGCGATACAACCGCTCAATATCCGCGGCGGACTGTCCCTGAGCGGCTTCGCGCAACGGCACATCGCCGATGTCTTCAAGCAGGAGGAAGCCATTCTTACTGCCGTCGTAATAGGTATCTGGTACCTGAACACCGAGTGGTCGCAGGAACCGGTGCACATTGATGTAGGGCAACTCTTTGAGTGGTTCCGTAAAGACAGCCAATTCGTCCGACGACAGCGGGAGTGTGCTGCCAGCGAGAAGCATCGCCACCGTTGTAGCTGGCCCGTTGCCCTGAAGGTGCACCCTCGCGTAGCTCCGACTGGAGGCATCGCCAGTCAACGGAACAACTTGAGTGATGGAAGTCCCCTTTCCCCAGAGGGTAGTGACGGCGGCATCAATGGCGTGTCGAAGTGTCGTGTCCATGACGATAGGGAGTACCAAGCGGTTTTTCCGCTGTCAAAGGCGCTTGGCGTGAGTCATTGAGACATCGGGGTCATTGAGCCATTGCGTCATTGAAGAATTGAGAGATTGCGTCATTCAAGCAATGCTGTCTTGTTTTCAATCACTCAATGACCCGATGGCCCAATGCCTCAATTCCTCCGTCTCACTCTTTACCCTCATCTGTGAACTGGCTAAGGTGGCCCGCGAGAGGGACGGTATGGATTTCAATTTTACTCCAGAAGAAGAAGCGTTTCGCCAAGAACTCCGCTCGTGGTTGCAAGAGAACCTACCCAAGGAATTCGACCCGCAAAAATTCGACGAGATTAGTGCTGATGAACGGTTTGAGTTCCAGCGCGCCTGGCAGAAGAAGGCCCACCAAGCGGGCTGGGTCGGACTACACTGGCCCAAGGAGTACGGCGGTCGCGGCGCGGGCCTCATGGAAATGTTCATCTACAACCAAGAGATGACGAAAGTCCGTGCCCCACGCTATGCCAACACCCTTGGCCTGATTATGTCCGGTCCCACGCTTATGCACTGGGGCACGGAAGAACAGAAACATCGCCATCTCGCCAAGATTCTTTCCGGTGAGGAAATCTGGTGTGAAGGACTATCCGAACCCAATGCGGGATCGGACCTGGCCGCGATGCAGACGCGCGCGGTGGAAGATGGCGACTCTTTTGTCGTCAACGGCCAAAAGGTGTGGACCAGTTATGCGCACCGCGCCAACTTCATCCAGCTTTTTGTCCGTACCGATCAAAACGCGCCCAAGCATCGTGGCATTAGCTGCCTGATCGTCGATATGAAAACGCCGGGGGTGACGGTTCGTCCCCTCGTGCAAATGACAGGCGATGAAGATTTCAACGAGGTCTTTTTCGAGGATGTTCGCGTCCCGAAAGCCAATCTACTGGGGCCGAAAGATGAAGGGTGGAAAGTCCTCGTCACCACATTGATGCACGAGCGCGCGGGCATCGGCACGGAGCTGCCAGTCCATCGCCAATTCGCTGAAATATCCAAGATCTGCAAAACCGTGGAAATCAACGGCAAGCCCGCGATCGAGGACCCCGCCGTGCGACAGAAGCTGGCGCAGTTCGCGACCGAGTGTCAGGCGATCACCTACAATATGTTTCGCAGCTTCAGCAAACGGCTCAAAGGTACCCCGCCCGGACCGGAAGGCTCGATTAACAAGCTGCTGGGGTCCGAGCTGAACCTGCGGATCGCCAATTTCGCCACGGAGCTGCTCGGCCCCTACGCACAAATTGAGAAGGGCTCCCCCTACGCGGTCGATCACGGTCGCTGGGCGCGCGCGGCGCTGTGGCACCGCTTGCTGACCATCGGTGGCGGCACGTCGGAAATTCAACGGGGGATTCTGGGCGAGCGGATGCTGGGGTTGCCGAAAGGGTAAATGGATTGAGTGATCGGGTGATCGGGTCATTGAAGAATTGAAGGACTCAGCAATTGCCTTATTCATTTCTCAATCACTCAATGGCGCAATGACCCGATCACTCAATGTTTCACTATTCGTATTACTAAGGAGGGATACACACAATGGGAAAACTCGACGGGAAAGTAGCGGCGATTACGGGTTCTGGACGCGGCATCGGACGCGGCATCGCGTTACTGATGGCGAAAGAAGGCGCGAAGGTGGTAGTGAGTGACATCGGCGCGAGTGTCGCGGGTGAGGGCCTGGACAAAGGCCCAGCTCAGCAAGTCGTGGACGAAATCAAGAAAGCCGGTGGTCAGGCCGCCGCGCATACCGACAACATCGCCACTATGAAAGGTGGCGAGAGCCTGGTGCAAACGGCGGTCGATTCCTTTGGTCGGCTCGACATTTTGGTCAACTGCGCCGGGATTCTCCGCGACCGCATGATTTTCAACATGTCGGAAGAAGAGTGGGATGCCGTTATCGCCGTGCATCTCAAGGGCCACTTCTGTACGATCCGCCCGGCTTCGGCACTGATGCGGCAACAGAAAACTGGGCGGATTATTAACTTTTCTTCAGGCTCGGCGCTCGGTGCCCCAGGGCAGCCGAATTATGCCGCCGCCAAAGCGGGGATTTTGGGGTTGACCTATAGTTGCGCGAACTCGCTGGCCAAATATGGCATTACTTGCAACGCCATCATGCCCGGCGCGGCGACGCGCATGACCGATACCATTCCCGCGAACTTCGCCCAGCAAATGGGCTTGAACACCAGCAGCGAGCAGGCGCAGACCAGCCCGATGGACCCCAATAACGTCGCTCCGATCGTGGCGTTTCTCGCGAGTGACGCGGGGGAAAAGGTCAATGGCCAAGTGTTCGGCGCGAGCGGCTACAAAATCTCCTTGTACACCCATCTCATGCCGGAAAAGGTCATCTATAGCCAAGGACCGTGGGACCTCGACCATCTCTTCAAGGTCTTCAAGAGTACCCTGGGGTCAGACCTGTCGCCGCCGAGAATGGTGTAGGGAAAGCAAGTGTTCAGCTATCAGCTTTTAGTAGTCAGCGTTTTTGCTGAAAGCTGAAGGCTGAGCGCTGAACGCTTACCAATTAACGTGAGGGCACGAGAACGAAAAATGATCGCCTCGTGCCCTTTTTATTTCCTGAAAGGAGTGCGAAGTGATGGTGTTACTGTCTTGGAAACAGAAAACGGCGAGCGTCCTTGCCGCGACGGGGTTGCTCTGGGCTCTGGCCGCGCCAGGCTGGGCCGAGGAAAAGGCCGACGCGGGGATGATTATCGCCGACGGGAAGCAAATTTCACTCGAGTTCACGCTGAGCCTTGAGGATAAGACTCAGGTGCAGTCGAACATCGGACAAGAGCCGATGGTCTACGTGCATGGGACACGGCAGATTATCCCTGGGCTGGAGAAACAACTCACTGGCCTCAAAGTGGGCGAGAGCAAACATGTCGAACTCACACCGGAAGATGGCTATGGGCCGAGAGACCCCGCACGGACTCAGGAAGTCGAGAAAGACAAAATTCCCGAAGAAGCGCGGAAAGTGGGCTCAAAGCTGACCGGCCAGGGGCCGCAGGGGCAGCCGATGTACGCCGAGGTGAAGGAAATCAAGGAGAAGACCTTGATCCTCGACCTGAATCATCCTTTGGCTGGCAAGAAGCTGATTTTCGACATCAAAGTGCTCAAGGTCGAGAATGCGCCACCGCCATCCGCGACACCGACGGAGATGCCGGGGGCGACACTAGGAGCCCCGGAGGTGAAGCCTGACGCGGCTCCCGCCCCGACGACTGAGCCGAAGAAGGCGGAGTAGATGACAACAAGCGATTCGTTCTTTTTTTCTTGAAAAAGCAAACGGGGCGACCAGATTGGTCGCCCCGTTCTTTATGGGCACTGTTGATGAGACCTGTTACCACCGGCGGTGGGCATTGTTGTTGTGCGCGTCCCGATGCTTCTTATCAAGGTGGCGGTCCACCTTCTCGCGCTTGTGGTTATAGCGCTGACCGATTCGCGCCCGTTCGCGTTGATACTCTGGATTGTTGGTGTTCCCACCGTATTTCCGATGGAGCTTAGCCTCGGCTTCCTGTTCTTGGCGCTCCAACCGATTCAGGGCCTTGTCCTGTTTACGCTCGAGTTTGTCATGCGTCTTGTCATGTTTGCGTTCGCGGTGACGCCGCCTTTCTTCTGGTGAACGGTAGTCATCGTCATCCCCATATCCGTATCCACGCGAACCGTCATACGGATCGTATCCTCTGTTGTCATAGGGGTCATACGCGCCATACGGCGTCCCGTAGTACGGGGCGCCGTAGCCACCACCATACCCATCGTTGAGAATCGGGGCGCATCCCGTCGCGACCAGCGCGCCGCCCAGCGTCAATGCCCAGAAAAAATGCTTCATGCTCATAGTAGGCTCCTTTCCCGTTTTTATGGTAAAAAAACAGCGGAATCAAGAAAAGGACTCGCCTGTGACATTATCATTTCTCGTCAGACGACCATTCAATTTCGCCCATGTGCTGACCAGCTCGCGGCTCGTGCTGCTGCCGGTGTTCTTGTTCGCTATTGAGACGGGCCGCCAAGAGTTCGGGCTGCTGTCCGCGGGAGTGGTCACTGGGTTGTTTCTCCTGATTTGCGCGAGCGATTATTACGATGGCCCTATCGCACGGGCGCAAGGGCTCGATTCTGACTTGGGCAAAGTATTGGATAATCTCGCGGATATTACCTTCTTGCTTGTCACACTCACGTATCTGGTGAAGTGCGGAGTCGTGCCGTGGTGGATTCCGACGGCGATCGCGCTGGCCTTTAGTCAATACTCCATTGATTCGTGGCTGCTCTCAAAGAAAAGCGTCACCATCACGCTGGTGTCCAACCCCATTGGCCACTGGGCGGGCGTACTCAACTACATTCTCACAGGCGTGGCGTCCCTCCATGCGACCCTGCACCAGCAGTTGCTGCCCGCGCTGCTCTATCAGACGGTCCTCGCTTTGTGGTTTGCTTACCTCATATTGGCGATCACCATGCGATTGCGCTTCTTTCTTCAGGCGCAACAGCAAGTGATGCGTGACAACGGATAAGTGAGGAACATTCCGATGCTGCGACTGACACACATCCTGGGCTTCGTGGCCGATGCCGATCTATCCGAACGGCTGCATCTGCTGGGGCATGGCGGACAGGTGGAAACCATCCTCTTGCAACGCGGCGATGCGCAACGGCACCGTCTGCGGACGGTGACCGATCGTGGCACTGACGTGGCGATTGTCCTCGACCGGCACGAGTCGCTCAGCGATGGCGCGGTGCTCTATCTGACCGAGGACCGGGCCATTGTCGTGCGGATGACGGAGGAAGCGTGGTTGTCATTCGCGCCAATTGACACGGCGGCGGCGCTCGAATTGGGCTATGCCGCGGGCAACCTGCATTGGCGGGTGCGGTTTGTTGATGGGCTCCTGCAGGTTGCCCGCGAAGGGTCCGAAGAGCTGTATCTCGACCGGCTGCGTCCCTTGCTGAACAGCGGACGCATACGAAAGGTGCCCGATGAACACTCCGTCTGAGTTACTTGTCCTTTTACAGCATGGCGACAGTTTCTTTCCCAGCGGCGGGTTCGCCTCGTCCTGGGGGCTAGAGACGTTGTACGCGGAAAGGCAGGTCCATGACGCGACCACGCTGGCGTCCTTTGTTGATGGGCAACTGCGCTGCCGTTGGGCGGTCTGTGATCGTGTGGCGCTACGGCGTGTGTATCAGGCTGGCGAGCACCTTGAGGCCGTGATGGAGATTGATGAGGAGGTCGAGGTGATGTCCTTGGCTCGCGATCTCCGAGAAGCCTCGCGTCGAGCCGGGCGCGCGCTGCTACGGGTCCACTCCCAACTCGGTACGGCGTACGCCACCACGTATCTGGAACGGATTCGTGGTGGCCACGCATACGGGCACGTGCCCATCGCGCAGGGGTTGGTCTGGCGGCGTATGACCGGTGATGTCGTGGCGGCGGAGACTCTGGCGGGGCATCTATTGTGTATCGCGTTCGTCAGTGCCGCCGTTCGGTTGGGATGCGTGAGTCACATTGATGCACAACAGGTGCTTACCCGTGCTCACACCACCTTGGCCGAGGTGCTACAACTGCCTCCGCCAAGCGACATGAGCAGTTTCACCCCGGCGGCGGACATCGCCATGATGCGACATGAAGTGCAAGAGGTGCGGTTGTTCGCGAGCTGAGGAGGGTCAGTCCCAGTCGGGTTGTTGCGGGAAGCCAGAGGTATTCACCTCTGGTGAGGTCAAGAAAAATCAAAAAGCAAAAGGCAAAAATCAAAAGGCAAAAATCAGCAGGAGACGGATGCGCGGAACGAACCCCGCAACCAGAAGAAGGTTTGTCACGTCGATAAGGAGGATCTCAGTAATTGCCGAATCCCGCGCGCCTCGTGAGCCAGTAAGGAGTGTCGGATGTCACTGCGAATTTATGTGGACTTTAACACCATGACGATGGATGCTCGGGAGCGCGTCGCGATCAATACCGAGGTGCGGCAATATCCTACCGCGCAGTTACGCCCTCGCTTGAGAGTCGTGCTGTTTGACGAAGAAATGGAAGTCGAAGGCACGGTGGAGTTTGATACGGAACACCAACAGTGGCTCGCCCAACCTGACTGGACCACACGACTTGATTTGCCTTCGCCGGGAAAGCCTGCGAGCAAAGTTGCTTGAGCCGGGGTAAGACAAGGCTGAGAGAGAAAAAATCAACTGGCGATGCACGCGCGGCAGATGCAGGTGGTTTCACAACAAGTAATGGAGTTGAAGTTACAGAACGCCTCGTTACAAGCGCTGGTTGCGCGGTTACCGGGAACGGCGGACGTCGCGCTGACGGCCGCGGCGGAGCTTCGGTAGGGCGGTCCCGCCGGGAGTCTGGCGGCAGTGACGTGGAATCCGGGAAGGAGCACCATAAGAGCGACGGGACTCCCCGGATTCTACCCCGTTCCATCCGGGCTCCCTTGCTGAATCACGAGTAGCTTACCGTTATATTTTTTCACTTTCCAACCAGGGAGCGCAGAATCGTGCCATTCACAAAAGTCAAAGAGAAGTTTCAAGTCACCATACCAACGGAGGTCAGAAAGACCGCCCACCTTGCCGTGGGCGACATTTTGGAAGCCACGGTGAAAAATAATGTGATCGTCCTGACGCCCAAGGCCGCGGTTGAGCGGCATCCGGAAATTACCGCACGGCTGCGCGAAGCGTTGGAGGACGTGAAAGCTGGACGGGTCTCTCAAACCTTCCATTCGGTCGAGGAGTTGATGGCCGACCTGAACAGCAACACGAACAGGAAAAAAAAGCGAAAACCTGAGAAGACTCTCTCATGACCGTACGCAGGACAGAACGTTTTCGCCGCAGTTATGAAGCCGCACCAATACGTATCAAGCAGGTCTTTGAGAAGCAGATTCGCTTTCTTGCCCAAGATCTTCGCCACCCTTCCCTCCACGCTAAGAAATACGACGAAACGCAAGACATGTGGCAGGCGCGAGTCAATCGAGACTGGCGGTTTTATTTTCAGATTGAGGGCAGCACTTATGTTCTGCTCGATATCATGAAGCATCCGAAGTAAATGAAGCGCAATCCGGGAAGGCGCGCGGTGAGAGTGGCAGGACTCCCCGGATTGCACTCCGTTCCATCCGGGCTACTTCGCCGCGGATCGAAGTATGAGAAGATGCCCTTTGTGAGCCAGGGATATGGTGCGGACAGAAAGCCAGGGGCGGGCTCACGCCAGGGACAATCACGGACATCTGGCGCCGCCAGGGAAGTCGCGCTTTCGTGAGGAAGAGAAAATTGATGAGCTGATTGATCGGATCAAACAGGAACCCGCGATCCGCATGGACGATGTGCCTCAGGTCGGTTTGCGCAAGAAATTCAAGAAATTCCGCCACGTCGGGACGGGCGGGCAAACAAGCCGAGTGGTCGACTGGATCTGCGTCATTGAAGATATGGAGACGGGGACGACGCAGACTGCGTATCCAGTTCGTGTACCGAGATAACTGTATGAGCATGTATCATATTCACTACGAACTCCTACCAGTCGATCATCCGTATAATCGCTGTGATCTTCGTCAGTTGCCCTCCCCGCTTACTCAGGAAACCTACCTGATGCAGCTTTTGCCTCACACAATGTGGGGGACCCTCTACATTGAGATCAATGGCAAAATGCTCTTTCAACGGCACTGGCGGTATTGCCGTAAGGAACCGTTCGACCAATTACCCTCGTCCGGTTTCACGTGCGAGCTGCTGGAGTTCGCTCAGGTGTTGAGCGGCAACTTTGTGGATATTCTCTCCGGACAGCGCGGCCCCCGTCCGGTGGAGTTCCTTGGCTACGATGTGCAACTGTGGTTCAGGAGACACGGCTCCACGGTGCAACTTCACTTCGATGAGCGCCCCGTCTTCTCGCAAATGTTTCATTGGCAGCCGATACCTGTTGCTGTGTTTGTCGCCGAAACGCATGGGTTCCTTTCCGCGCTGTGGCACGACGTGAGGCGACTCAATCCGCGGCTGGCCACTGACCCGTTGATTCAAGCACACATCAGGGCGGCGCATGGAGTCCGGGAGCGCTTTGCCCGTGAAGAGTTTGGCGAGAATATCTACGTAGAAGAGAACGCTCCCGCGGCAATACGTACTTCCCAGCGTTGACGCGTAAACGCTGGTGGTGGACATCAGCACTAGAACTCGAAACTCGAAACTTTTTGGTCTGACTCATGCTCAACCTCACCCCCACCGAAATGGAACGCCTCACGATTTTCACCGCCGCCGAACTGGCGCGTCGTCGTAAAGCGCGTGGTGTCAAGCTCAACTATGTCGAAGCGATGGCCTACATTCTTGACGAAATACTGGAAGGCGCACGCGATGGGCGCTCCGTGGCGGACCTCGCCGGGTGGGGGGCCACGCTCCTGACCACCGACGACGTCATGCCCGGTGTCCCTGACCTCATGCCACGGATCATGGTCGATGCCTTCTTTCCTGATGGCACCAAGCTGGTTACCGTCTATCAGCCTATCCGCCCAGGACAGCATCCAGTCGCCGAGTTGCCCAACGGTCGCCCCGGCGAGATCATCACCGCCGCGGGTGACATCGAACTCAACGCCGGACGCGCCAAAGCCACACTCGACGTGACCAACACCGGCGACCGCGCCATTCAAGTGGCGAGCCATTTTCATTTTTTCGAGACCAACAAGGCGCTGCTGTTTGATCGCGGACGCGCGTTTGGCATGCGCCTGGATGTGCAGGCTGGCGGCTCGGTCCGCTTTGAGCCGGGCATGAAGAAGGAAGTGACGTTGGTCGCCATCGGTGGCACCGGCGAAGTGACCGGCTTGAACAATTTGACCAACGGGTCGATCCATTCCGAAGAGGTGAAACAGGCGGCTTTGCAACGCGCGCAGGCCCAAGGCTTCAAAGGCGCATAAGGAACCTAAGCATGGCGAAAATCAGTCGCGCGGCCTACGCCGCGATGTATGGGCCGACCACCGGGGACCTGGTCCGCCTCGGTGACACCTCCCTGCTGGCCGAGGTCGAGTACGATCATGCCGTCTATGGCGAAGAGTGCATGACCGGCGCTGGCAAGGTGATGCGCGATGGCATGGGGTTTCACTCGGCGACAACGATGGCCGCCGGCGGGTTGGATATGGTGATCCACAACGCCACCATCATTGATCCGGTGCTGGGCATTGTGAAAGGCGACATCGGCATCCGCGATGGCAAGATCGTCGGGGTCGGCAAAGCGGGCAACCCCGCCATTCAGGCTGGGGTGCACCCCAACCTACACTGTGGGCCGAGCACCACCATCGTGCATGGCGATGGCATGATAGTGACTCCCGGCGGGATTGAGACCCACGCCCATTTTCTCGCGCCGCAACAGTGTGAACATGCGCTGGCGTGTGGGTTAACCACGATGATCGGCGGGACCATGGGCCCCCACTTTGATGTGAGTTGCGCCGGACCCATCAACTTGGCGCACATGCTGCGCGGGGCGGAACAATATCCGCTCAACTTCGGGTTTCTGGGGCGCGGCAGCGCGCACCACCCGGAGGCCATTGAGGAGAGCGTCGCCGGGGGGGCGATTGGCGTCAAAGTGCATGAGGATTTCGGGGCCATGCCCGCGACCATCGACTGCGCGCTGACCGTCGCCGATAAGCATGATTTCCAAGTGCAATTGCACTCTGACACGATTAACGAATCAGGCTACTGCGAGGACACCCTGGCGGCCATCGCTGGGCGCACCATCCATATCTACCACGTCGAAGGGGCCGGGGGGGGGCATGCGCCGGACATCATCCGGGTGTGTGGCATCGCCAATTGCCTACCGTCGTCCACCAACCCGACCAACCCCTACACCCGCAACGCGCTGGATGAAGCCTTGGCGATGACGATGGATGTCCACATGCTCGACTGGCGGCTGCCTGAAGACGTGGCCTTCGCCGAGAGCCGGATTCGCCCGCAGACGATGGCGGCGGAGGACATTCTTCATGACCTGGGAGCCATCTCGGTGTTCGCGGCGGACACCCAAGGCATGGGACGGGTGAACGAGACCATCACCAATTGTTGGCGGCTGGCGAGCAAGATGAAAAACCAGCGTGGTCGGCTTCCGCACGAGAAAACCGCCCGCGCGGACAATGAACGCATCAAGCGCTATGTGGCGAAGTACACCCTGAACGCCGCGCGGGTCATGGGGATTGATGATTACATCGGGTCCATTGAACCCGGCAAAATGGCCGATCTGGTGTTGTGGATTCCGGCCTTCTTTGGCGCCAAGCCGTTGCTGGTGATGAAGAGTGGATTCGTGGCCTGGTCGGCGATGGGGGACCCCAGCGGGTGTACCCTCGGGACGGAACCGGTGATCCAACGCCCGATGTGGGGAGCGGTGGGCAGTGCCCCATCCGCGCTCAGTGCGATCTTCGTCAGCTCCTTGGCGATCCAGGCCGATGTCGCGCGGAAGTTACAACTGCGCAAGCCGATGCTGCCGATTCGTAGCACGCGAGCGTTGAGCAAACGCGACATGCTGCATAACGATGCCTGTCCAAAGATCACAGTGAATGCCCAGACGCATGAAGTCTACGCCGACGGCGAACTGCTGATGTGCGAACCCGCCACTGAGGTCGCCTTGGCGCAAAGGTACTTCCTGCGATGAGAACTACACGCACCTCCTCTACGGCAAATGTCGCGCGGGTCGGGATCGGCGGTCCGGTGGGGTCGGGCAAGACTGCGCTGGTGGAACGGCTGATTCCGGCGTTGATGGCACGCGGGACGGACCTCGCGGTGATTACGAATGACCTGGTCACCCAAGAAGATGCCGAGCGCATTCGTCGTTCGCACCTGATTGCCCCGGAGCGGGTGCTGGGGGTGGAAGCCGGTGCGTGCCCACACACGGTGATTCGTGAGGACCCGACGTTGAACATTGAGGCCGCGATCGAGCTGGAAGAGCGCTTCCCTGGTGTGGAGTTGATCTTGATTGAGAGTGGCGGCGACAACCTCGCTTCGACGTTTTCGCTGGAGTTAGTCGATTACTGGATTTTTGTGATTGATGTGGCCGGTGGCGGCGACATTCCCCGCAAACGTGGACCGGGGGTGCTCCAGTGTGATTTGCTGGTCATCAACAAAGTGGATCTTGCCCCCTACGTCGGGGTGGAGCTTGCGCGCATGGTCGCCGAGGCGCGGGACGTGCGGCGTGGACGCCCGGTGGTGCTGACCAATTGCAAAACGGGGGAGGGAATCGCCGAGGTGGTCGCGCAGCTTTGTCGGAACGTCCTGTTTACGGAATGATTGAGGGGTGCGAGGGTTGTCTGATTCCACTGGGAGCGCAGGCGTCGCGCCTGCCCAAC
>JANMSE010000155.1:0-4175 GCA_031389045.1 Deltaproteobacteria bacterium
CCATCCACAGCCCCTCCGGGGCTGATTGATACACCCCGGAGGGGTGTGTGGAAGGTAGCCAGAGGTAAGACCCCTGGCGCGCGGGGGCGTGGGGACGGTTTCGCCCACGACAAGGCGGCTCTTAACTTCATGCCATTGCCCAGCCGGGAGAGGGAATTCGGCCTCCCCTCACTTCATACTACTGCCCAGCGCGGATGAGACTACTGGCTACTGACTACTGGCTACTGACTACTTCTTCAGCCGCGCGATCACCTTGACTTCGACCAGTCCACCAGGAAACGCGAGTTCCGTCACCCCAATTGCAGTCCACGACGGATAAGGAGCCTGCATGTAGCGGTCCTTCACTTTCATAAAGGTCGTGAGGTTGGCCCGCAGTCCGACGTGAAAGGTGGTCATCTCCACCACGTCACCAAAGGCGACACCGGCAGTCGTCAACACCGACTTGAGTGACTCAAATGCCTGGGTGAATTGCGCTTCCGGATCATCCGACACTTTGCCATCTGGCCCGACCCCGATCACGCCAGAGCAATAGAGCCGATCTCCATCTTTCACCGCCGGGGCAAAATGAAATTCATCGTAATAGGATTCCATCCCTTTCGGGATCACAACAGCACTCTTGTCCATATCGACCTCCTTTTCTTATTGGTTTTTGGAAAATTGATCATCTCGAACGACGGAACTCACCTGTACTCTCATGCGAGTCCATAGCAGTGCGCGGCGTTCTCGCCCATGATCTTGTCTTGCACGTCTTCCGGTAGTTCTACACAGGCTTCTTGCAGTTCCTCGACCACTCCAGGAAAGGTGCAGTCGAAGTGCGGGTAATCAGACGCCCACATGAGGACATCTTCAAGCCCAAGCGCGGTCACCGTCTTGAGCGCGACATCATCAGGTTCACCCGATATGTCCGTCAGCATCAATAATCGTGGTCATCGTCTCCTCCTTTTGCCATACGCTATTCGCCATAAGCCATAGAGCAAAGGCGTTTGTCTAGCGGGCTTGAGAAAAATAGGACGACGCTCCTCCCAATGCCCGTCTGATAGAAATGGACTGGCGGAAATCGGCGTCATCGAGGCGAGCCGGTAACCCGACTTTGTCTCCTGCTTCGTTTTTTTGTGCAATATCACTGTCTGTGGCACATGATGTGCTTGAATCAGCGAGCAACAAGAGTAAAAATAATCCGCAAAAGGAGAAATCGTGATTCCCCGCTGTTTTTATCGCTCCCTCGTCGTTGTCAGCTTTATCGGCAGTGTCATCTTTGCGCCACAGGTGTCAACCGCGTATCAACTGGGTGATCTCCAAGAGCGTCAGGAAACCATTATTGGTCACATTCGCGGCATTGACCAAGCGACAGGGATCATCACCGTTGAGACGGCGACAGGAGTCGTCACCTTGGAGGCGACACCTGAAGCGATTGTCGATTGGAAGGAAGGTGACCCGGTTGTCGTCACAATTGATGCAATCGCACCGCGTGAGCACGAAGAAGTCGCCGAGAAGGACCCAACTTTTCTTCAGCATAGTCCGACGGCGAAGTCCCAAGCAGTCGAGCCCCGCTGACGAGCATCCCCCCTCCTACATTCGCGCCCGGTCCGCGGACCGGGCCATTGGTCCATCCCAACACCGCCCTCTCAATCTCCTTCCCTTTTTTCTCCGAGACTCTTGTCGCCAAGGGGCTTGGAAGATCGGTACCGTTCTGTAAGGGTGCATCGAAAACGCATCCAGAAAAAAGGAGGACCTATGGCCGAACTCAGCAGCTATCAACAACGGCGGGAAGAACTGAAGCAACGCTACGTGTCAGCGGAGGAACCGGCCACCCGACCGGTTCCCACAAGGGGAGTCGATCATCTCGCCCTGATTTGTTCCGACCTGGAAGCCACCGTGCGCTTCTACACGGAAATTCTGGGCATGCGACTGACCAAGGTCATGGAAAACCGTGACGAGCCGACCTCGACGCATATCTTCCTCGACATGGGCGGTGGCAACCAACTCGCGTTTTTCGATTTTCCCGAAAAAGGACCAGCGCGGACCGTGCGCGGCGTCGGCAGTATGCACCATGTCGCGCTCAAAGCGCAGCCGGAACAGTTGCGCGCGATCCTCGCGACACTCCAAGAGAAACAGGTGCCGCACTCGCTGCACGGGTCCGCCGAGTCGGGGTCGGTGTATGTGCGGGATCCCGACGATATTTTGGTTGAGGTGACGACGGGGTACTGAGGGCAGTGGAGACTGACCATGACCTTTGATGAAATCCTTGCGCGGGTGCGTGAGTTATTGGAACGTGAAGGGCGCGTCGCGTATCGTATCCTCAAGAGACGCTTCGAGCTAAGCGAAGAAGACGTCGAGGACCTGAGAGCCGATCTTATCGACGCCAAGCGGTTGGCCGTCGATGAAGAGGGCAAAGTTTTGGTGTGGATGGGAGAAGAGGAGAAGGGGAAAACGGGAAAATGGGCAAAAGGGGAACCAGAAATTGTCAAACCCCAGCCCCTATCCGCCGAGCGCCGCCAACTGACCGTGCTGTTCTGCGATCTCGTCGGGTCCACCGCATTATCGGCTCAACTTGATCCTGAAGACCTCCGTGAGGTCGTGCGACAGTATCAACAGACCTGCGCCGAGGTCATTCAGCGCCATGACGGCTACATCGCGCAGTATCTGGGTGATGGCTTGCTCGTCTACTTCGGCTATCCCACCGCGCATGAAGATGATGCCCGGCGGGCCGTGCGCACGGGGCTGGAGATTATCGAAGCCATCAGGGGACAGGTTACAGGGGACGGGTTACAGGAGGAAAGGAGATTACAAGTCCGTATTGGCATTCACACCGGGTTAGTGGTCATTGGCGACATGGGTGGTAGCGGGCGCACGGAACAACTGGCGCTGGGCGAGACGCCCAACATCGCCGCCCGCATTCAAGGCTTGGCCGACCCCAACACGGTGATCATCAGTACCGCGACCCAGCGGTTAATCGAAGGCTCGTTTGAGAGTCAACCCTTTGGCTCGCATGCGGTCAAAGGCATTGAGACGCCCATCGCCGTCTACCACGTGCAGAGTGAACGCCAGAGCAGCCGTCAGCTTGAGGGCAAGACCACGCTCACTCCGTTGGTGGGCCGCGAACAAGAAGTCGGTCTCTTACTAGACCGCTGGGAGCAAGCCAAGGAAGGGCGCGGGCAAGTGGTGCTGCTCAGTGGCGAGCCCGGCATTGGCAAATCCCGCTTGGCGTATACGCTGCGCGAACAGGTCACGGCGGAAGGCTCGTTACTCTATGAGGCCCGATGCTCGCCGTATCATCAGCATAGTGCGTTATATCCGTTGATTGAGGTGATGCAACGGACCTTACTGTTCACGCGCCAGGACACGGACGACGAGAAGGTGGAGAAGCTAGACCGGACGTTGGCTCTCTACAACATGCAAGACAGCTTGCCGCTGTTCACCGCCTTGCTTTCCCTGCCCACGCCAGCAACCTCTTCACCACTCACGCTCACCCCGCAGAAGCAGAAGGAGCGGACGTTACAGGCGTTACTCCAGGCGATGATGGCCCAGGCGGAACGACAAGCCACGGTATCAGTGTGGGAAGACCTGCATTGGGCCGATCCCTCGTCGTTAGAGTTCCTCTCCCTCCTCATCGAACAACTGCCCACCACCAAGCTACTGCTGGTGCTCACCTTCCGCCCGGAGTTCACGCCACTATGGAAACCCCGTTCGCATATCTCGCAGTTGGTGCTCAATCGGCTAGGCAAGAAGCAGGTGGAGGCGATGATCGAGCAAGCCGCCACGGGGAACACGCTGTCGGCCGAGGTGATCGAACAAATACGACTCAGGACGGATGGCGTGCCGTTGTTCGTGGAAGAATTGACGAAAACAGTCTTGGAGTCTGTTGAGTCCATAGCGTCCGTGGAGTCACTGCGCCACCTCCCAATCCCCGCCACTTTACAGGAGGCACTGCTCGCGCGGCTGGATCGGTTATCCACCGCCCGTCAGATAGCCCAACTGGGAGCAACCTTAGGGCGAGAGTTCTCGTATGAGCTACTGCGCGCCGTGACCCCGACCAGCGAGACTGACTTGCAATCGGCCCTGGCCAAACTGGTGGAAGCGGAGATTCTCTATCAACGCGGCGTCGGGGAGCAAGCACGCTACTTCTTCAAGCATGCGTTGATTCAAGACACGGCGTATCAGTCGTTGCTCAAGAG
>JANMSE010000158.1:0-14056 GCA_031389045.1 Deltaproteobacteria bacterium
AGTTCGGCGGTCTCGACTTTCGTTTCGAGATTGTCCTTCCAGATTTGTACCTTGCGTTGCAAAGTCAGCACGACCTCGCCGTTCTGATTACGTCCAGTCGTTTGAACATGGACGACGCCACGGTCTGGGTCACGTGATGACGGCTGGACGCCAACAATCGTGGTGTCCACTTCGATGGTGTCGCCGACGTACACGGGAACGCCGAAACGCATATCCCGATATTCGAGATTGGCGCGGGCATTCTCGGAAATATCCTCGACACTCTGGCTGAACACGATGTTCATTACCAACCCCGGCGGAGCAACAAGGCCGCGATACCCGTAACGCTGGGCATAGCGGAGGTTCTTGCTCAACGGGTTGGTGGTCATGCCAAATTCAGTGAAGGCATTGAATAGGCCCTCGGTCACCGTCTTCCCCACTTTATGGCGAAAAAGTTGGCCGACACGGAAGTCCTCTAAGAAATTGCCGCGCTTTTTGCGGATGAGCACAAGAGACTCCTCGGGGAAAAAGAAAAGTCAGTCACGCAGAAAGCCCTGGATTCGGGCGGTTTTGAGGATGTCCTCAATCTTGGGCACCCCTTGCATACACAAAACGTGGCCAGCTTTTATCTGTTCGCTGGCCTCGGTCATTGCCCGGAGCGCTTCTGGGTCTTGCCAGAGTCTGACGAGGATTTTCAGGGTTTCCAACCGTTCGATGTCGATCAGCACAGCGACCGGGGTTCCATGCCGAGTGACGATCTCTTGAGCGCCGTCCTGGAGATCATCAAGTAGTCGCGAGAATCGCTGTCCGGCGTCGCTGGCATTTACATGCGTATCCATGGGTTTCGCTCCTCTTGTGGCAGGAGAGTGTACGGAATTCCACTACGTGTCACAAGGCAAGAAAAGGCAAGGGGGACGACAGGGGAGGTTCCTATCCCATAATCGACAGAAACTCGCTTAAATTCTTCGAGCTGAGGTGCAGGTACATATTGTGACGTTTCTGGTTTTCCAGCGTCGCCGATGCGCCACCATAGTTATGGCCAGGGTACAGCATCGTGCTGCCGGCCAATGCGGCCAGCTTGCGCAAGCTGTGGTACATGTCTTCTGGGTTACTGCCGGGTAGGTCAACTCGACCGCAGGAGTTGATGAACAGCGTATCGCCAGCCACGAGGCTATTTTCAACCAGGAAACATTGCGACCCGGGGGTATGGCCAGGGGTGTGGATAAACGTCACTTGGACATTGCCGACATTGGTCGTGTCCCCACCTTCGACATGGACGAGGTCCGACGCTGACAACCCAGCGATCCGCGCGAGGAACGGAGCCTCGGCTTTGTGAATATAGACCTTGGCTTTCACCTGTTCCAACAACTCGGCGGCCCCAGAAATATGATGACCGGAAAAATCACCACCGAGGTGATCCTGGTGATAATGCGTGACCAAGGCTTTGGTGATGTTGTAGCCATCCTGTTGCGCGACCTGGACAATCGCCGGAATATCCCAGGCGGCATCAACTACCAGCGCTTCCCGACTGACCGGATCACCAATCAGATAGGTGAAATTTTGCATCGGACCAATTTCGATTTGCTTAAAATAAAGTGTGGGCTCAGGCATGATTTCCTTCCTCGATTTCGAGTCCAAGGTCCAAGGTCTAAAGTCCAAGCTCACCTTACGCAGCTGATGACCCAAATATGCTGCAAGAACGGCACTAGCCAGCATCACGTCTACATTATGGTGGTCAAAAACTCCAAATTTTACGCGACCTGCGTAAGGTGAGGTCCAAGGTCCAAGGTCCAAGGTCTAAGGTCTAAAGTCTCAATTCTTCTACTGACTACTGACTACTGACTACTTCCCCCGCTCATGGCCCCGCAAGCCGCGCTCCCACAGGTACTCCGGTTCACCAAGGTTTTTGCTGACCCAGCGGGACATGACAAACAAGAGATCGCTCAGCCGATTGACGTATTTTAGCGGCCATTCACTGATCGACTCTTCCCGCATCAAACGTAAAATGTCCCGCTCACCACGGCGGCAGACGGTGCGGGCTTGATGTAGAAACCCGCTGACTTTGCCACCACCTGGCAGAATAAACGAGTTGAGCGGCGAGAGGTCCTTTTGCAATTCGTCAATCAGTCGCTCTAGCGCTTTGACTTCGTTGTCGCCGACGGTGAACATGCCTTCGTAGGAAAAATCGGATGGCGTCGCGAGTTCACTGCCGAGATCGAACAGTTCGTTCTGCAAGCGGCGAAAAATCTCATCAAGCCGCTGGGCGGCGGGGAGGCGGTCTTTCAGGTCATCGTTAAATACCCGCGCCAAGCCGAGTACGGAGTTGAGTTCATCAAGGGTGCCATAAGATTCAATCCGGGCCGCGTCCTTGGCGACTTTCTTGCCGCCAACGAGCTTGGTGAATCCTTTGTCACCCGTGCGGGTGTAGACTTTGGTGATACGTATAGCCATAGGTGGGAATTGGGTGCTGGGTGTTAGGTGCTGGGTGTTGGGGAGGATTTTTACCAGCCCCTAACCCCCAACACCCAGCCCCTATGCCTGCAAGCGTTTTTCCAGCTCTTCGCACTGCTGCCAAATTTCCTTGGGCATGCGGTCGCCATACTGCTGGAGATACTCTTTTTGACCGGCAATCACTTCCAGCCATTCTTTGCGATCAACCGTGAGGAGTTCGCGGAGCGTATCCGGCGTCACGTCGAGGCCCGTCACGTCGATACCAGAAGGATGCGGCAGGTAGCCGAGTGGGGTCTCGGCGGCCCCGATTTCTCCGTGAACTCGCCCCAGCGCCCAGCGTAAGACGCGGAGGTTTTCACCAAATCCCGGCCACAGATACTTGCCATCGGCATTCATGCGGAACCAGTTGACCCGGAAAATCTGTGGCGGACTAGTCAGCTTTTGTCCCATGCGCAACCAATGATTGAAATAATCGCCCATGTTGTAGCCACAGAAGGGAAGCATCGCCATCGGATCACGGCGCACGACACCCATAGCACCCGTCGCTGCCGCCGTCGTTTCCGAGGTCATCGTCGCGCCAAGAAAAACGCCATGTTGCCAATTGAAGGATTGATACACCAGCGGAATCAGGTTCGCGCGCCGCCCACCGAACAAAATCGCTGAAATAGGCACGCCCTGGGGATTCTCCCATTCTGGAGACATGGACGGGCATTGGGTTGCTGGGGTCGTAAAGCGCGAGTTCGGGTGTGCCGCTTTCGTCACACTATCTGGCGTCCATGGCTTTCCCTGCCAATCAATTGCTTCGTGTGGCGTCGGCCCATCCATCCCTTCCCAATAGGGCGTCCCATGTGGAGTCACGGCGACGTTGGTATAAATGGTGTTCTTGCGGATCGTCGCCATCACATTGGGATTGGTCTTGGAATTGGTGCCCGGCGCGACGCCGAAGAAGCCCGCTTCGGGATTAATCGCCCATAACCGGCCATCGGGTCCTGGGTGCATCCAGGCGATGTCATCGCCCACAGTCCAGACTTTGTAGCCTTTCTGACTCGCCGGAGGCACGAGCATGGCTAAATTGGTTTTTCCGCAGGCACTGGGAAACGCGGCGGCCACGTAGGTCGTGCGGCCACTCGGCTCTTCAATACCAAGCACCAGCATGTGTTCAGCAAGCCAGCCTTCTTCCTTGGCCATGTGACTGCCAAGCCGGAGCGCGAAGCATTTTTTGCCCAGCAACGCGTTGCCGCCATATCCAGAACCGACCGACCAGATTAAGCGTTCTTCAGGAAAGTGCATGATAAAGCGCCGCTCTGGGCTCAAATCCCCTAATGAGTGGAGACCTTTGACGTAATTGTCCGACGCGCCAATGCGATCCAGTGCCGCTTTCCCCATGCGGGTCATAATGCGCATGTTCACCGCCACATACGGGCTGTCGGTGATCTCGACGCCACACTGGCTATACGGAGACGACGCCGGTCCCATGATGTAGGGCACTACATACATGGTGCGGTCCTTCATGGCGCCGGAAAATAACGCCCCGACTTTCTCTTTTGCTTCGGGGGGTGCCATCCAATTGTTATTCGGTCCCGCGTCGTCTTTCGCGCGGGTACAGACAAAAGTCAAATGTTCCGTGCGCGCCACGTCACTCGGATCACTGCGGTGGAGATAACAGCCGGGATATTCTTTCTGATTGAGTTCGGACAAGGTACCGGTCCGTGTCATCTCTTGAATCAGCCGGTGGTATTCCGCTTCGGAGCCGTCACACCAATGGATATTCTTCGGGCGAGTGAGTTGGGCCGTTTCGTCAACCCATCGCTCAAGCGGGGTAGGCATAAAAGAATCCTTTCCTCTTTAGGGTCTGGGAGAATTTGTACGGCAAGATACCAGCCGCGACGAGGGTCAGAAAGGGCGGTCTCCGTTCCCTTGATCTCCATCACTGATTCGCGATAGTGTCGCCCGCAAAGGAGGGATGCAGCATGTTTCTCATGCGCTTCACCGAGCGAGCTTATGTCGCGTACTCAGCCGATGATGTCCAAAACAGTTTTCGTAGCTCAGTGCGCCTCACGTTCCCCAACCGCCATTTCAACCCCGCGTTAGGAGCGGACCTCTATAACGAATATCTTGATGAGTATGAGTATTCGGATCGGATCGGCTTCGATGGCTTGATGCTCAATGAACATCACAACACGCCGACGTGTTTGGGTGCGACGATGAATCTGGAAGCCGCGATCCTGGCACGCACGACCAAGAACGCCAAAATCGTCCTGCTTGGCAACCCACTGCCGATTTTCGAGAACCCGATTCGCCTCGCCGAGGAATTGGCCGAGATCGATATGATCTCTCGCGGGCGACTCGTCTCCGGGTTCGTGCGCGGGACCGGGATCGAAACCTGGGCGACCAATACCAACCCGGTCTACAATCGTGAACGCTTCCAAGAAGCGCACGATCTCGTCATAAAAACCTGGACGACCCCTGGCCCCTTCCGCTGGGAGAGCAAGCACTATCAGTTCCGCGTGGTCAACCCGTTCGAGCGCCCACTTCAGCAGCCGCACCCACCGATCTGGATTCCCGGTATCGGCAGCCCGGAAACCCTGGTCTGGTGCGCGCAGCATCACTATCCCTACATCTACTTGGAGACCGACCCACAAATCACTCTCGATATGATGGAGATTTATGCGCAGGCGGCACGGGAAGTGGGCTATGAGCCCGGCCCGCAGAACTTTGGCTATCTGGTCCGCATCCATGTGCAAGATACCGATGAGAAAGCCTACGACGTGGGGGAAGGGTTCTTGGTTGGCAACGCCGGCGTTGGCCGTCTGCCGCTGCCGGGCGATTTCATGGCTCCTCCGGGCTACAACTCGCGCGAGGGGGTGAAGCGTCTTTTAGAACAATACAAGCACTCGCTGAAACCGGATCCGTTGTACGGCGGTGTGGACGGCGCGGGATGGGACAAGGTGGTCGAAACTAATCGGGTGATTATTGGTAGCCCGAAGACGGTCATCCGAAAGGTCCGCGAGATGCTGAGCACCGTGCGGCCTGGCATCCTGGGGGTGTGGACCAACGACGGGACGATTAGTCATAAGGACACCATGCGGTGTCTCCAACTGATGGAACAAGAAGTGCTCCCGGCCATGAAGGAGATGGGGAAGGAACTCGGACTGCCAGGACCGTTTGAACAAGCACCGTAACGCAGTTCGAGGTTCGGAGTTCAAGAAGAAAGAATACTTATGCCAAATACTGACCCTCAAGAACAAATCGTCAACGTGAGCGGCGCCAACATCCGTGTCCTCAAAGGTGGGGAAGGAAAACCGCTGGTGATTTTTCACGGTGTGGAAGGGAACTTGGGATGGTGCGCGTACCAGCGCGGGCTTGCTCAACAGTGTACCGTCTACACCCCAAGTTTGCCTGGGTTCGACGCTTCCCAGCGACCCCCGTGGCTTGAATCATTCATGGACCTGTCACGGTTCTCACTGTGGCTGCTCCAGGAATTGGGCTTGCAAAAAACCGCCGTGCTGGGCTACGGCATGGGCGGCTGGTTGGCCGCGGAAATGGCCGTGATGTGTCCCCAGATGGTTGACCGTCTGGTCCTGGTCGATGCCGCCGGGATTCAACCTCAACAAGCCGAGATCACCGATATTTTCCTGCACGGGCTGGATGCCACCAGACAAATGGCCTTTTTTGATGCACGACAAGCCCCGGAGCATGACACGCTCTTTAAGCGCAAGCTGTCGCCGGAGGAACGGGAAACGCGCGTGCAGAATCAGGAAAGCGCCGTGCGGTATTGCTGGCGGCCCTACATGTATGAACGCAGCTTGCCGCATCTGCTGCCTCGTCTGCAAATACCGACGTTAATCGTCTGGGGGCAAGAAGACCGCTTGATTCCATTGGAGTGCGCGGAGCTGTATCGCCAAGCCATTCCGGGAGCGCGGTTGGAAATCTTGCCGCAATGTGGTCATTACCCACACTTGGAAAAGACGGAGCAGTTCGTCGGGCTCGTGCGGGATTTTCTAAAATAGCTCACGCAGAGACGCAGAGGCGCGGAGCCGAAAAACTCTGTGTCTCTGCGTCTCTGCGTGAGAAACGTTTTCTTGCCATTACGGAGGACTCTCATGCCATTACATCCACAAGTCAAAGTCGTTCTCGACCTCATGGAAAAAGCCGGACCGCCAATGCACCATCTGTCGCCGCAACAGGCGCGCGAACAGATTCTCGCCATGCGGGCCACCAAGGGTGACCTTGAGCCGGTAGGGAAGGTGGAGGACCGAACCATCAAAAACTCCACCGGAGATATTCCCATTCGCATCTACACCCCGAATGGCCGTGGGCCATTTCCGATCCTGGTCTACTTTCACGGTGGCGGATGGGTTGTCGGGAGTGTTGAGACCGTTGACGCCTCATGTCGTGCGCTCACCAATCTCGCCAACTGCGTGACGGTCTCGGTTGAGTATCGACTCGCACCTGAGCATAAGTTTCCGGCGCCGCTGGACGATTGTTACGCCGCGACCCGCTGGACCGCCCTGAATGCCGCATCCTTTAATGGCGACCCGGCACGTGTCGCCGTTGGTGGCGAAAGCGCCGGGGCAAACCTCGCTGCCGCGGTGGCGTTAATGGTGCAAGAACGCGGGGCACCATCGCTCGTGCACCAGTTGTTGTTGTATCCCGTGACGAATCACGCTTCTGATCTGCCGTCGCACAAAGAGAACGCCACAGGCTATTTCTTGACGACGGAGATGATGGGGTGGTTCTGGAATCATTACCTGCGGAACGAGGCCGATAGCGACAACCCGCTTGCTTCACCGCTGCGGGCCAAACGATTACAAGGGCTGGTGCCAGCGACCATCTATACAGCGGAGTTTGATCCGCTCCGAGATGAAGGCGCGGCCTACGCGAGCAAACTCCGTGAAGCGGGTATCGCGGTCGAGTACAAATGCTACGAGGGGTTGATTCACGGCTTCATGGGAATGGCGAAAGTCGTTGACCCAGCGAAGCAGGCGCTCGCGGATGCCGGAGCCGCGTTGCGTAAGGCGTTGGCGTGAAGACTTGCTCACGCAGAGACGCAGAGGCGCAGAGTTTTTTTCGTCTCCGCGTCTCTGCGTCTCTGCGTGAGCGATTTTTCTAACGCACAACCACCAATTCCACGTTGACCTCAATCTCCGGCTTCAACACCCCGCTGACATAACAGCCACGTTTCGCGGTATCGAGCAGCGCACGCACTTTCTCCTCCGGGTCAGGGCTCCACACTTCAAGTGACAGCGTGATGGTCTTGAGGTGGCCTGGTGCATTCGCCTGCACTCGTCCTTCGACCCCTTCGATAGTCACCTGTCGCCGTCGCGCCGCCGCCTTGAATGAGATCGTCATACACGACAGCAACGCCCCCAGAAAAGCCGTCACGGGATCAGGTCCAGCATCAGTCCCTCCGTCCGCGACTGGTTCATCTAGCGACCACGCGTGCCCGTGGCTTTGCACGTGCACACGATAGCCAGTACCCTCGGAAACCGTCACAAGTTCTCGCTTCTCTAGGGGCTGGGGGGTGGGAACAAGGGGCTGGGTGCTGGGTGCTAGGGGCTGGGGATTGGAACCCGAAACCCGAAACTCGAAACCCGAAACCTGGACCTCTTGCCCTCCCAATCTCCAATCTCCAGTCTCCAGTCTCTTCTTCAGTCCTTGCGTGAACCGCGCCGCACCAACGCCGTCCGTCACGCGATGGTCATAGCCGATGCTCAAGGTCATCATGGAACGGATCGCGATTTGTCCATTGACGACTACCGGACGTTCTTCCACGGCCCCAACAAAGACAAGAATCGGTTCGCCCAGGTTGATGACCGGTGTCCCGAACTGAATCCCGAACATCCCCAGATTCGAGACCGTGAGACTCGCGTTGCCGATATTGTCGGGCATGAGCCGCCGAGCGCGGGCGGCTTCGATCAATCGCTGACTTTCGGTTGCTAACTCCTTTACGGAAAGGGTGTCCGCCTTGCGAATCGTGGGGACCAGCAACCCACGCGGAGTATCCACCGCGAATCCCACGTCCACCCCTTCATACAGAACCAGCGTATCCCCCTCGACGGTTCCGTTGAGGTCCGGCAGTTCGACCAGTGTCCGCGCGGCGGCGTGCAAAATGAGGTCATTCAGCGTGAGCGACGGAATCTCGGACTTGAGTTGGGCGCGAGCGGCCAACAACGCGGTCGCATCGACATCGACCATTTGCACGATGTGAGGAATGGTTTGCCACGCTTCTTGAGTGCGACGAGCCGTGGTCTTGCGAATGCCGGTCAACGCGCGCCGTTCGCGAATCGCGTGTCCAGCTTCAGCCAGCGCTGGTGGCGCGGACTTCTTCGCGGCGATCACCTTCTCAACATCGGCCACGGCAATGACCCCATCCGCACTCGTGGCCGTGACTGTCGCCAAGTCGATTCCCTGTGCCGCCGCCAGTTGCTTGGCCTTTGGGGACGCGAGAATCCGTGTGCGGCCAACGGCTTTTGCTGAAGAGGGTGTCACTGGGAGTGGCGAAGCGACAAGAGCAGTGGCTTGGGGGTGCGCTGGGGCATCGCCAATCTCACCGATGACGGTCCCAACGCGCACTTCTTGCCCTTCCAGAACCGTAATATGCACCGTCCCACTCGCGGGCGCTTCAATATCGTAGGTCGCCTTGTCGGTCTCAATGGTGACAAGGATTTCACCCTGTTGAATGCGGTCCCCGGTCTTACGATGCCACTGTTGGACAGTGCCCTCGGTCATGGCCTGACCGAGTTTCGGCATGAGGACCGGGGTGTTCTTGGCCGTCGTGATCTCAGCCGACAAGGTCGTGTACCGCCTTATAGATGGCATCAACGGAAGGAACGACCGCGTCCACTAACTGTTGGCTGGTCGGGAGCGGGACATCGGGAATCGCCAAGCGTTTGAACGGTTTATCGAGATACGGAAGCGCATGTTCGGCGAGCATCGCGCCAATCTCCGCGCCCACACCAAGGGTGCGATACGCCTCCTCAACCACGAGACACGCGCCAGTCTTTTTGACAGACTCGATAATGGTCTCGCGATCAAACGGATTCAGGGTGCGCGGATCAACGATCTCGACCTCAATGCCTTCCTTACTCAAGCGCTCAGCCGCGGCCAATGAACGGCGCAACATCTCTTGCCAGGCCACGATAGTGACGGCATCGCCCTGACGACGGACCACGGCTTTGCCGAAGGGAATGGTGTACTCGCCATCGGGCACTTCGCCGCGCATCGCGTAGAGCAGCTTATGCTCAAAGTACATAACGGGATTGTCCATGCGGATCGCCGTTTTCAGCAACCCTTTGGCATCTTCGGGAGTTGACGGCACGGCGCAGAGCAGACCAGGGGCGTGCATGACAAAGGCTTCCGGGCAGGCGGAATGTTCGGGTCCGAAGCCTGACCCACCGGAAGGGCAGCGCACGACCAGCGGCACCTTGAAAGCGCCGCCGTGCATGAAGCGCCACATCCCGGCCTTGAAGAACACTTCGTCACCAGCGGTGAAGATAAAATCGGCGAACTGCAATTCCACCACTGGCCGCAGTCCCATGATCGCGGCGCCGACACCGGCACCGACCATGACATTCTCCGAGATCGGCGAATTAAAAACGCGATCCGGTCCGAACTTCTCAAACAGTCCGTCGGTAACCTTAAAGATGCCCCCCCATTCGGCCACATCTTGACCGTAGAGGATCACATCCGGGTCACGTCGCAGTTCTTCTTCGAGGGCTTGGTTGATGGCTTTGCTGTAAGTCATGAGGGCCATAGGTTGATCTCTCCGTTTTCTAAGTGTGTGGTGCTAGGTGCTGGGTGTTAGGTGCTAGGGGGAAACCCTTTTGTCAGGGCATTTCGCAACGCCGAGAGTTGCTTCCCCAATACGTCCATTTGCTCAATCAATGGTTTGATCTGCTCAGCCCTGCAATAGCTGAGACGAGCAGCGATTTCGAGTTGCGTCTCTAATTCCGCCAAAGAGGATCGGGCTATTGATAAGTGTTGGAGATATTCCTTGAGGTGTTCTCGTGTGTGGCCTTCGGCGATATTCGACGGAATCGAAACCGCGACGCGCTGCATCTGACTCGCTAACCCATACACTTCATGCTTCGGAAACGCTTGCGTGAGTACATACACTTGTTCAACAATCTTCATGCCGACTTGCCACACTCGCAAATCACGAAAACTTTTAATTTTCGTTTCCTGTGCCACGCCTTTTCCACCGGTTCTTTATTCCCTAGCACCCAGCACCCAGCACCATTCCCCTGCCCTAGGCATAAAGGTCCTGCATCGCCGCCTCCGGCGCCAATAACGGTGCCGCGTTCACAACCGCAACCGCCGTGTCAATCTGCCGTTGCGCGTCGTCTTCGATCTGCTTCACCAGTGCGTCAGTCAGAATGCCCACACGCAGCAGCGACTCCTGAAATTTGGGTAACGGGTCCTTGGTCGTCAGTATCTCCGCGGCATCAGCGCGATAGGTCTGTTGATCGGCAAGATAATGGCCGAGCAGTCGCGTCACTTTCGCCTCAATGAGTGTGGGTCCCTGCCCCGCCCGTGCCCGCTCGACCGCTTTCTCCATCACTTCGTACACCGCCACCGGATCGGTCCCGTCCACGATGACACCAGGAATTCCATAGCCCGCCGCGCGGTCAGCGATGTTCTGCACCGAGGTCGAAGCACTCGTCCGCACCGACACCGCGAATCCGTTGTTCTCGCAAAAATAGACACAGGGTAACTTTTGCACCGTCGCCCAGTTGAGCGACTCATGGAACGTCCCACGATTAGAGGTGCCATCCCCAAAGAAGTACACGACGACACGCCCCGGCATCTTCCGTTTGAGCGCCATGCCGACCCCAACCGACATCACGAACCCACCACCGAGCGTGCCACTCTCACCGAGAATGCCATGCGGCACATCGACCACGTGCATCACTCCACCCTTGCCGTTATTGGTGCCACCCACTTTCCCCGCCATGTCCGCCAAAATCGCCGCGAGTGAAGTGCCCCGCGCGATCATGTACGCGACCCCGCGATGCCCATAGAGAATGTAGTCATCCGGGGTAAGCGCCGCGATGGCCGCGATTTGACAGACTTCTTGCCCCGCTCCGGCATGCAGACTCGGCGGCATTTCTCCCGCCATCGCCATTTGGATCACCCGCGCCTCGAAGCGACGGGCCAGCACGGAGGTTTTATACACATTGAGTAACTTGGTGTTATCCATCATCAGCTCCTTGAGTTCCTTACACCCGCTGCATCAACCCGCCATCAACCACGATCTCTTCGCCAGTGATAAACCGCGAGGCGTCACTCGCTAAAAAGACCGCCACATCCGCGACATCCTCCGCCGTCCCCACACGCCGCAACGGCGTATTCTTCGCCAACGCGGTTTTAATCTCCTCACGGGCAATCAACGTGTCGTGAATCATCTCGGTATCAATCACGCCGGGGCAAATGGTGTTCGCACGAATCCCTTTGGGGCCGTAGGCGACGGCAAGCGCACGAGTGAGCGCGACCACCGCGCCTTTGGTGGCCGTATACGCATGGGCATCGCCACCCCCACGGAGCGCCGCGATCGACGCCGTATTGATAATGACGCCGCCACCATGTTCGATCAGCAGCGGAATGCCATACTTACAAAACAGGAAGACTCCGCCAATGTTGATGTCGAGAATCTTTCGCCAATCCTCCTCCGTGCAATGGAGAATATCGCTCATCGCCACACCGAAGCGCTTCGTGGCCGAGTAGCCGATGCCCGCATTGTTGTAGAGAATATCGAGACCGCCATAACTGTCCTTGGCGATCGCTAACACCTGTTGCACATCAGTGGTCTTGGACACATCGCCAACCGCGCCCACGGCTTCTCCACCCGCCGCTCGAATCGTCTCGACCGCCGCATTCACGGACTGTGAATCAATATCGTTTATGACCAGGCGCGCACCCTCGGCGGCGAATCGTCGTGCGGCCGCCAGTCCTTGCCCGCGACCAGCCCCGGTAATCAACGCGATTTTGTCTTGCAATTGTCCCATAGCGATTTTCCTCTTACGGCCAGACAACCCGATTTTCTTGTGCGAGAAACACACACGTGTCAGCGCCCACGAAATTCTTGGTATCGGTCAGTTGCTCCACCTGCATCTCCGGGGACGCCCACGATTCCTTGAACTTGGCTAGGTCCGGCCACCACAGCTCCGCGACCCCGTCGAAAGCCGGTGGGTACTCGGACTCGTAAGTTTCTGGGATCGCATGGCACTGCACGTAGCGCACCAGATGTGGGGTGCGTGGCACCAACAGTGAATGTTTATTCCGCCAATAGTCTTGGAATTCGGCGACACTGAGGCCCGGTTTGCGTTTGACCAGACACACCGCTTTGACGAGGGACGTATTCTTGGCGATGGGCGGACCAGCCACCACCACATTTTCCGTGGTCGCCAGCCACTTCAGCGCGGCCTGGTCAATGAAATTAGGCTCATCCAGATACGCCCCTTCGAGATACTGCGGATTCGTGCGCATGCTCACCGCGGTGGCCAAGTCGTCGTACCACAGCTCGGCGGCACCGTGGAACGGAGCATGTTTGAAGCTAGCGTTGCCATCCGGGATGTGATGACTCTGCACGTAGCGGCGGAAGCTCGTGATCCGCAACGCGAGTTCGGCATGAATCCCTCGCCAGTGGCTGTGAAATTGTTCATCACTGATGCTCGATTTCTTCGTCAGTAGCGCGAAACATTTGACCATGACCTCTTCCTCCTTGTGGATCGAATTATCAACCTTCATCCTCAAGCCTCAAGCCTCAAGCCTCAAGCCTCAAGCCTCAAGTCTCAAGTCCTCAGCTATCAGCTTTGCGTGCCAGAAAACAACCGCCTCAGTCCGGACAATTCTTGGCCTTCCGATACCCCGCTGCTCGCGCGTCGGCTTCCGTGGCGAAGCCAACGATATTCGCCGCGTGCATCCGATTATAATGCGGGCACGTGGGCAGATGATAAATTCGACTCTTGCGATTTCCGCGCACATCGCCCTCCGCGGATGGACTTCGCGGAGTCGTCGGTTGCGAACCGCGCGTCCTCGTCCAACAGCCCGCGGCCCACAGCCCCTTGCTCGTGGCTTGCGCCTGTTGGCTACACTGTTGGAAGCGGGCACGATAATCCGCGCGGGTCACATAGTGAAGCCGCGCCTGCGCATACCCTTCACATACGAGGAGTTCGTTTAGCAGGCGGCCATCAGGCAGCCAGACAAAAGCGAGCGTCCGCTGATAATCGTCTCGCCGCTGCTGGCCATGCTCCAAGCGGATCGCATCACCTGGAGTGAGTAGGCGTTGCACAAATCGAGCCGCGTCCGCGCCCAGTCCCTGGAGGTCGGACGCGGAACACTCACTACGGCGCGCATCCCGGATCAGTTTGTCGGATTCATGGAGTTCCGAAGTGTCGATGCCAATAAGCCGGACTCTTTGTTTCCGGCCCTTCACCAGGACCTCAAGCGTATCCCCATCAACGACCTTGACGACGGTAGCCTCATCATCCGCCCGCGCGGCCTCCAGAGGAAGAAGGATCAACAGCAGAGCGACAACGACACGCACCAAGCACAGGAGGCGAACTTTAGTGCGTCGCACCACTTGCTCCCAGTTGCAGCATGACGTGATTGCTCTGTTCCAGTA
>JANMSE010000167.1:0-18495 GCA_031389045.1 Deltaproteobacteria bacterium
CGCGGAATAGGCCGCCTGGCCAATCTGCCCATCGAAGGCCGCGACCGAAGCGGTGTTGATAATCACCCCGCGCTCGCCATCGGCATTCGGCGCGTTCTTCGCCATCTTCGCGGCAGCTAGGCGAATCGCATTGAAGGTGCCGATCAAGTTGATTTCAATCGTGCGGCGGAACGGTTCGAGATCAAGGGGTTTGTCTTCCTTGCCCAACGTCTTGCCCGCCGTGGCGATGCCCGCGCAGTTGACCAGAATGTGGACCGCGCCAAGCGTTTGCACGGCCTGGTCGATGCCAGCGGCAAGCTGATCGCTGTTGGTCACATCAGCTTCGACAAAGACCCCACCCAGCTCCTTGGCAATTGCGACTCCGTTGGATTTCGCCAAATCGAAAATGGCAACCTTGACCCCTTTGGCCGCGAAGGCCCGCGCGGCGGCTTGGCCCAAACCAGACCCGCCACCAGTGACAATCGCTCCAAGTCCTTTCATATCCATCGACACAACTCCTTTCTTCTCAGGGTATAAAACGTAAATAGGTAAAACGTAAAAGTCTTCAGACCAGCACCAGCAGTCGATCCTTGTATCACGTTTCACGTCTTCCGTGGCACCACTGGCAGCACGACATGTGACATGCGTGCCCCGCCGTGGAACACCCGTTGGATCGCCGATCGGCCAATCGTCTCCGTCGCGAAATCACCACCAGTGTTGAGGTTGCGATTAAACCGCGGAAAATTGCTGCTAGAGACTTCTAGCCGAATCCGATATCCAGGCGCGAATTGAAAACTCGTCGATCCCAGCAGGATGCGATACTCGTAGATGCGCCCTGGCTCCAGCAGCTCCGCGCGCCGCAACGACTTGCGATACCGGGCGCGAAGAATCCCGTCACACAGATTGATCGCCCGCCCGTCGGGAGCCACGGCCACGAGTTTGGCGGTGAAATCCGTGTCTCGCCCATCAGTGGACGCATGGAGCACGGCTTCAATTGTTCCCGTCACTTCCAGCGGTTCGCTCAAAGGTGCTGACGTGTAGACCAGCACATCATCGCGTTCCTCCACCGGTCGCTGGTCTCGTGGGCCAGCACTCTGGGCTCCGGGCATGAGGGTGCAGCCACCTCTGGAGGGCACTGGGCGTTCGGGGTCGTAGAGAAAGGTATCGCTGGCTTCACGCGCGGGAGTCTGCGCGAGCAATTGGCCATCGCCGCGCAGACTATTCGCGGAACCACCACTGGTGAGGTAATACGGAGTGGCGACGGCACGAGCGAGCGGCCATTCCTCTTCATTGCGCCAGACGTTGGCACCCATCACGAAGATGCGAACCGGAGCACCGTTGTCGGGCTGACCTTGCAGACAATGGTTGAACCATTGGAGATGCTGACCACCAAGGTCCACCGCATCAAGCAACACACTGGGGCCGAAATCGACCTCGCCCACCACCCGGTCGAACAGACCATGTAGCCACGGGCCGACAATCAGCCGCTGCTGCTGTCGTGCCCGCGCGGTTTTGCCCTTCGTGCGCATCCCCACGAAGTTGCGGAGTGTTCCTTCCAGAAAAATGTCGTACCAACCGCCGATATGCAGCGCGCCCACGTCCATCTGCTCGTACTTGGACTCAATCCGCACACGCTCCCAATAGTCATCTAAAGCGGGATGCTTGAGCCATTCACGATAGTGGTCAATCAGGCCGGGAACCGTCGCTGGCGCATAATCGACCAGCGGCAGATTGCGATACGCCTGTTGTATCCCGAAGATCGAGCCGTAGAGTTTCCCGCGGGCATCACCGGGAGCGTCGGGTAATCGCGTGATCGTTTCGGTCGCCATCCCCGCGGTCCAGAACTGAGCGAAGCCTTGTTGAAAGGCGCCCCCCTGATAGGTCCACCCTTCATAGTAGTCGGACGCGGTAATGGTAGGGACCAGGGCTTTCAAGGCTGGAGGATTCGCGGTCGCCGCTAGCCACTGGGTTGCCCCGAAGTACGACGCGCCGTACATCCCGACTTGTTCATTCGACCATGGTTGCGACGCGCACCACCCAACCGTGTCGTAGCCATCTTCGGCCTCGCCGGCGAAGAGCGAAAATTGGCCATCGGACTTAAACCGACCACGGGTATCTTGGATGACCACCACATAGCCACGTTTAGCGGCGCGGATCGGACTCAAGAGCGATAACGAAATCAGGGAAAGGTCTTTATTGTAGGGCAGCCGCGCGAGGATCACGGGATGCGCGCTCGCGTCATCGGGTCGATAGACATCCGCGCGGAGTTTCACACTATCACGCATGGGGATTTCGACATTACAGTCAATCTTGAGCGAATCAGCCATAGGTTTCTCCTCCCTCTCCTGGTTGGGCTCACCTTTATCCACATTTGACGCGCTTAGGAAAGGGGTTCCGACTTTGGCAAACTTAAACAGCTTGAACAGCAGCAGGCTGGTAGCGGGTTTACCGGCTTGGTCCTCGCAGTGGGGGCACTGGTGTCGACCACCACACTAGCCGTGATCCAACAGGCTCTGGAGACGGTGCCAACCTCACAGGTCCGGCAGTGGGGCCAGCAACACCTGGGCCCGTCGGTGCAGGCGCAACGACAACACGCCTTCCGTCAGTTCAAACCGGAGGAAGAAAATCAGTCCCACTTTCAACAAGCGGCGTGAGTCTTCTGTTCACCATGCCAGGCTGCACCCGCCGACTACAGTATCAGGTGCTCCAATGTCTCATCCCGATGCTTCTTCAGATAGGGCATGAACGGTGTCCCTCCGGTGCCAACAGTGGTCGGGTTATCCATGCCGTGCTGACTCTGTTGATGAATGTACTGTGCGGCGTACTCCAAATGTTGTGTGCGAAATTCACTCATCCAATGTACACACGCGTTATAGGCTTCACACACGGCGGTCTGTGCAGTGCGGTGTGCAAGCACATAGTCGCGAAGAGATGGTCCGCGCTCGATCGTTTCAATAAACGCCCGATGTGCTGGCGGCATGTAGTCGCGCATCTCCAGAAGATAGGGACGCAACGGGTCGTTCGTATGGGTGATGCCCAGGGCGGCGTCAAGCGCGGGGATGATGGCGCTCTGTGCCCCGGTTTCACCACGGAACTGCTGCGGCGCTCCTCCGTATGCTTCCACTCCCTCATAGAGTACGCCCTCAGGTAGGGCGGGATGATTCTTCCAGCCGTGAATGTACGGCCGCACGCGTTGGTAGTAGATGTACGGGTCACAGCGCTCCGGCATACGCAAGAGCGTTGCATAGGCACGTTCCAGAGCGGCGGCAATGGTGGCTAAACAGTGCTCCAACTTGTGTGCCCGGTCTTCGAATACGGCTGCCTGGGCGGGGCCGAGTGCGGCAAGCGCCGGCGCCACCGCAGCTTCGATGTCAACATGAACAAGAATGAACCATTCTTCATCGACCCCCGCCAGAAAATTTTGCAGGAGTACGATATTGCCGAGAGCGATCGGGCCGGTTGGATTGAGCCGCCGCCAATTGTGGAGTGCATACGAGGCGTAGGACAGTACTGGCGAACGGCCAAGCCGCTGAGCCACCACGTACCACGGGACGGCAATACTGGCCGGAATATGGTTCGCTGGGGTTGGCGCTCCCCACACATAAGCGTGTCCGAAGTAGGACAAGAGCAGCATCGCGCGCTCAAGTTCCCGTGGCTCGTGCAGGGCGGAGACGTTGAGAGTTGGCAGTTGCTCAATGTTGCGCCGGATGGTCCCAGCAACCAGCAGCTTCGGTAGTTCGCACGCGAGTTCTTCCCAGCCAGCGAATTCGGAAGGTAGAGAGGTCAACGGATCCGGTACGGGCAGAAAGCCTCGGTGTGAGTCCACCTGAAATGCGGCGAGATGAAGCACGGTGGACTGTTGGCTCATGGCAGGTTGCGTATTCATATATCACCGTCTGTTTCGGTTTACGGAATGAGGGCATCAGAAGTGGCGAACAAGGCATCGACGACGGCCAGGTTCCCCTGGTTCCAGACTTCTTCAAAAAGATGGTGGACCAGTGCTTTATTGTCCGCCAAATAGAGTGAGAAGGTCCCGGCGGTTTACGCTCGGGTCCAGCCGAATTCCTGGGCGAGCGGCTTGAGAAACGCCGCAAAGATATAGCCGAACCCGCCGTCGATGAGAGAAATGAAAAAGAGGATGCCAACGATAAACCACCCGTGGAAAACCCGCTCCCCTGCGTTCACCTGTGCAATCGCTGTCCCTGAGGCAAGCATAAAAATACAGCCCTCCGCGCTATTGAAAGGTGCGGTGTTGGTTCAGCTTCTCGAACAGCGTTCACGCTGGCTGGATGTGTTGGGCGCAGTAGTTTTCGTAGCCGACCTGCCGCAGCAGCGACGTCTGCGCTTCCAACCACGCAATGTGTTCTTCCGCGCTCACCAGGATGTGTTCCAACAGTTCCCGCGTCCCGGTATCGGACTGCGCCAGGCAGAGCGCAATGGCCTTCTTCAGTTCCGGCAACCCGTCCCGCTCCAGCACCAGATCGTTCTCCAGGATCTCCTGTACGTCCTTGCCGATCATCAGTTTGAAGGGTTCGTTCATAACTGGCGTCCCCTCCAGGAAGAGAATGCGGTCGATCAGTTGCTCGGCATGCTTCATTTCCTCAATCGATTCGTCGTACATTTTCTTGTAGAGCCGCAAGTAGCCCCACTTCCTGAATAGCGAGGCATGGAGGAAGTATTGACTGATAGCAATCAATTCCCCTTTCAACGCGACGTTGAGCTCTTCGATAACCTCTGGTGATCCTTTCATACGGCGTCCTCCTTATCCTGGTATCCGCGGAAGTTGGCCGGCGTGGCCCACCGCGCGTGTCGTCTGGTGTGTCTTGCAACATCCACGCCAGCGTGCGAGGGTCGGACGTTTGCAGTGATAGCCATCCTCACCGCGCTGCCACCGAACTGCCGAAGCCGGTCCGAACGGAGCAAAGCGAAATCGCAGAGGCGCCTCGCGATGACCCCACTCTCCACTCTGTCAACTGTCTCCCCAGTTTGCTGGCCCGTCTTTTGCACGTTTACATACGAGAACGCCGTTGCGTTGATTGTTGCTCTCAAGCAGATGAGACCGTGCAAAATCTTTCATAAGGAGGTGCTCTATGTCGTTACAGAAATTTTGTCAGTGGCCAGTGGTGACCATCGCACCGGAGATGATGATTGCCGATGCGTGCGAGATGATGTGGGAGAAGAACATCGGCTCTGTGGTAGCCGTCGACGCGGGGAAGGTGTGCGGCATGCTGACCGACCGTGATGTTGCTCTCAAAGTCGTTCGGGAGCGGAAGGACCCGCGGCAGACCACCGTGCGGGAGATCATGACGGCCAACCCCGCGTGCATCAGGGTGGACAAAGCGCTCTCTGAACTGACGACTCTGATGCGTCAGCATCATGTGCGACGGGTGCCCATTGTCGACGATCACAATAGACCCCTTGGCATTGTGAGCTTCGATGACCTCCTGTCTCTCCTCAGTGAAGAGATGTCGGATATGCGGCAGACGGTCACGGAAGCCTTCTTCCGGGGTCGCTCAGACAAGCAACCCGCGGTCTCTTCCCTACACAACTACTGGTGGTCCGCCGCGCTGTTCGTGCCGGCGCCACTCGAAGAAGACTCAGCACAAGAGCAGGCCCAGGTAGATGCGTTCTACCGCAAACTGCCCGACCAGAAGCAGTATGAGTGGTCTCTCCTCTGTGAATCCATATAGCGTGGGCCGTGTTCGTAATCTTGCGATGGAGGTGTGTTATGTCATTGCAGCAATTCTGTCAGCGACCGGTGGTAACCGTCTCTCCGGAGATGAGTATTGTCGAGGCCTGTCACTTGATGTGGGAAAAAAACGTCGGCTGCGTGGTCGCCGTCGAAGCCAGGAAGCCGTGCGGTATGTTGACGGACCGCGATGCCGCCCTCAAGGTTGTCCGCGAGCGGAAGGATCCACAGCAGACCCAGGTCCGGGAGATCATGACGGCTAACCCAGCGTGTATCAAGGTGGACAAGACACTGCATGAGCTCACGACCCTGATGCGGCAGCATCATGTCCGCCGTGTGCCTATTGTCGATGGGGACGAGAAAGTGATGGGGATGGTGACGCTAGATGATATCGTCATGCTGTTAGGAGAGGAGATGTCGGATCTCGGGCAAGGCATCTCCGGCGCCGTGGTCCGCCCAGAGACACCCGTGGAGGAAGGGTTTCCAGTTTACGAGTGGGAACTCTATCACTAGACAGTGTGACCCGTTTCAGTTTACCGGCACGGGCTTCTACCGAGTTGTCGCCGGGAAGATCGTGGAGGCGTGGTCCCTCAACAACAGCGTAGAGGTGATCCGTCACCTTGAGGTCACTCCCGCGACGCGGACGGGCAGCCGCGTGACCAAGAATAGATAAGGTCCGAGTGATGTCGCGGGTGGTGTCACAGAGAGTTCTGTTCCGTTGACCCGGGGGTTGCGCACCGGCCCACGGTGCGTCCTGAGTATCCGCTGTCCGGTCGTGATGGACACGCTAACTCGTGAGGTGGCAAGGAAAAATTTCACAACCAGTGGAAACTGCCCGATTCTTGTGGACAGCGTCGACACGGTCAAGAAAGAGTGTAATTGCCCGTATTAACAGCGCTTTTTTACCATGGACGACGTGTACTGAATTCGCGCTGTCCGATGCCTCAGACACTCCGCCCACACCACAGTGGTGAGGAGTCCAGGGGAAAGCCGTGCCCTTACCGGGTGAGGTCACCTTTCCTCATACTCTTTCACGTCACTGGGCGACGTACGGTGACGCTGTTGGTGGTGGGAACGTCCGGTGCATCATCCATCTTAGCGGATGGTCACGAGCTGATCACTTCGAGTCACGACGCGGCGAAACGCACTTGGAGTGGCAGGGTATTTGCGTGGAATGACACAACCGGATTGGTCAACGGGGGACGACCCATGTCAGGGAAAGCGCGATGGAAAACGGCTGTTCCTGTGGCTGTCGACGACAGTATGGAGGTACGGTAATGCAGATCGACATTCGTGGATCATGCAGCAAGGGGAACATGATATTACGTCGCTACCTCGAGCAACGCGTGAGCAGCGCGCTCGCCCGATTCGCGCCGCACATTTTGCACGTCACCGTATGCCTGGAAGATGCAGGACACCTCCGTCCCGGAGGCGCCACCCACTGTCATCTCGCGGCGGCCGTGACGGGTTCAGGGCATGTGACCGCGGACGTGATCGACTTCAAGGTGATGACCGCGATTGACCGCGCCCTTGACCACATCACACACGTTCTCGCCCACGACTTCGCCCCTCCCGTTGCCCCTGTGGGAGTGCTGCCGATGCCGGCTCGCCTGGCGGCATCCACGGTTTTTCATCGCCGCGCGCGTCACGATGCGGCTGAAGGACCACCCGCGCGCCAGGGACCTGCGGCGTTCGTGCTCGATTTTCCATGAGATTAGGATGAAGGGTTTTTACCCGAGACGAAGGGGGAGAAGGCTAAGGGCAGCGCGTCATCCATAAACACGTAGGAACGCTAGAAATACACCCGTGGAGAGATCACCATGACATTTCCGTTACAGATCACCGCGCATGATGTCCACCTGTCCGAGGCCATGGACAGCGAGATTCGCGACAAAGCGGCGAAACTTGAACAGTATTACGATCGCATTGTGCGCTGTCGCGTCATCGTTGAAGCACCGGCCCGCAATCATCCCAGCGGCAGGCCGTTCCAGGTGCGCGTCACCGTCACCGTACCGGGGACCGAGTTAGTCGCCAATCATCATGCTGATGAAGATTTCTATCTCGCGACGCGGCATGCCTTCGATGCCATGTGCCGTCAACTGGAAGAGTACGCGCGGCAACGACGCGGCAATATCAAAATACATGAGACCCCACTCCTCGTGGGCAGTATCACCAAATTGGTCCCAGCCAAAGATTGCGGCTTTCTCGAGACGCTGGATGGTCGGGAAGTCTATTTCCACCGTAATAGTGTATTGGCCCCGGGGTTCGACCATGTCACCGTTGGGACCGAATTCCGGTTTGTCGAAGAGCAAGGCAATGAGGGACCGCAAGCGAGCACGGTCTATGTCTCCAACACGCACAAACAGTAACTCACTGGAGGATTGTCCGTTCGTGCTGCGCTTGTCGAGGCACGAAGACCGATTTTTAGACACCCGCTTAGACAATCCTGGTCTGATGACCAAGTCGCGGCACTAAATCGAACCACGGAAGATTCGTACACTCCCTCACTCCCAGTGGGACATATTTCCGCTCGTCCCGAGCCCCTCGACAAGCTCAGAATAAACTCCGCGGAGAATCTCTCGGAGAGACCCTTATAGGAAAAGGGAGGTGGGTGCATGGGGTGGTGATGGACATCACCGCCCGTAAGCAGCCGAGGAGGAGTTACGTCGGCTGTACGACGAGTTGCAACGCCGGGTGGAGGAACGCACGGCCGAACTGGCCCATGCCATTACCGCAACCTCTGGCCGCAAGGAGCGGATGGGACGCGAGAGTAGAAAAAAGAGGGGAAGAAAACAGGCCGAACGGCACTCTGGCCTGCGTCCACACGGCAAAAAAGACTGGCTTGAGGTTTGCCTTTATCACCTCACAAACAACCCTCAAGGCAATGAACGAAACGCCTCTGGATGCACGGTTCACGGAGAACACGCGGTGGCACGTGCGACTTTCTCCGTCACGCCACCAACCAACACGTGCGCAATGCCGGTACGATCCCGGGTGCTTATCCGCCGACTTGATTCCCCACTGTCCGGTCAGCATGGACACGGTAACTCCTGATTATCCCAGAGCAAAAATCACAGAGAGTTAATACTGTTCGACTTCTTCGGACAGGTGATGTGACACTGACGTGTGCGTCTAATTACGCGCATTGCTTGACGTTTCTCGTGTCGCGGGGTCTCGGCGTGTTCTCGCGGTGTCCGTTCCTTTGGACACTCGCTTCCTCCTGACCGCACGGTTTCGGCATTTGCCGAGCCTCCGGTTCCTCTTCGCGTATGGAAAAAACAAAAAAACGAGGGGAATGCGAGGTCTTTCTCCATTTTCTCATGAACACGAGCATGGATAACGACGAGTGACACTCTGGCGTGACTTTTGCTTTGTGTAGACAGAAGGAATATCGAGAGGGCGACAAAAAGAATACGTGTTCTCCACGAAAGAGAACACCACGATGATCTATCGGAGCCTGAACGCATCCGACTGGTACACCACTAAAGGATCGGAACGCCCGCTGGGAATCGTGAGCACAGCCTGCCGATATTCGACCGTAAGCAAGGAATGGGCGTCCTGCACCGTTACAAACCATGTCCGATGCAGGACGCCCATCTTCCACTCCGTTCCTCGCGTCACCGGGTCATGTCGCTACACCAGGGAGCGACATACGGTGATTCCTTTCATCGGAGGGAGGCGCGGGCCATTGTTCGTCTTTCTACTGGTTCCAGTGTCGCCCGGGCAGGGAAAGGAGGTTGTACTTGGCGTCAATCGTCACCCGTCAATCAGTGACGGCAAGGAGGGGATATGAAGTTCAGAAAGCTTGAGGAATGGGAAGACCACAGCGTAGTACCTGGCGGCGACGGGGCGATGTTGCTGGAAGCAGTCGACGCGTTAGCCGACCGACCCCAATACGTCCACGTGTCGTGGTCAGAGATGACCAATGAGGAGTTCAGCATCTTGGAGGATGGCGGTGTCATTGAACTAGGAGATTGGGACTTTCCGCGACCCACGCCAGAGCAAATGAGAGTATAAGCAAAGGGGAAGGGCACCCGAACCAAAGGAGGCGGGTGTCGTGGGGACAGCGCGGACCGCGCGGATCCCGTATCCCGAGTCCAACAACAACGAGGTGCTATATGGAAGACCTGACGCCGCCTGACCAGAACGGCCCGCCGAGGTGGACGATATACCAAGCGAGCTTCCGCGATACCGTTACGCGATGAAAGTCACACCTTCACTGTGATGCTTGAAAGCATCGGTTGCTGAGCAACCACACGAATGCGAGGGTCTGATGGTGACCATGGGGTAAGCTCTCAGCGGAAGGGATAAGCGGGAGTGAGTGTTCGTCCATCAAAGGGTGGGATTTAATCACAGCATGTAGTCATAAGAAGAGTGGTGCATAAGGCACCACCAAGAGGGACCTTCCTGAGAAGGTCCCTCTTGCGCGTATGGGCCTTTCCGCCCTCCGGAGCCTCTCACCTCTGAGCGCGGTCACATCTGTGGGTGTTCCAGTAAGTGAACAAACTCCGCCAGAAATTTCCCTGTCCATCCCACTCCTTGTTGTTGAGCGAGCATTGCCATCTGCGTTCTAGAAAGCCACACCCCGTGGCACGTCGGGCACTCTTGGACGATTCCAGGCTGAGCAGGATGTGGATGGAGGAGGTCCCCACAGTCTGGACACCGCGCGCGGGCATGTTCACGGGAGGCTGCTGCTCGCTCCGCTTCCTGCTGGTGTTTCAGCTTCGCCATCAACTCCCGATCGCGCGCCGCGAAATACTGATCCTCTTCCGCACGCTCTTTCATACGCATCTTCTCTCCCAACGGGTCTTTTTCGTTCATCGGTGAACCTCCTTCACGTGGCGGATGCCGCGCTCACTCCAGAGAACGGAAAGCAGCGCTCTCGGACGGACTACGCTACTGGGGGAATAGTCTTGGCACGGTTTCTGCACAAGAAAACCGCTAGTGAGACATCCAGTCGACTAAAGGAGTGCTTCTTATGTTCAATGTTTTACCGCCGGCCGGTTCGATACCCGTCGCTCTGGACTTTACCCAGGACCTTGCCGCGCTGGGAATCGCGTTGTTCGCTATCGTCGTCCTGTCGGGCGCCATGATCGTCGCCGCGGCGGCGGCGGATGCGTTTTCACACCACCCGGCGCACGGTCATTAATCGGAGGCAGGAGGGCGATGCGCCCTGGGCACGGAGGAACACACATTTCCGCTTACGAACGAATAAGTGGAAAGCGTGTCAACTACCGCAGGGCTGGGATCGGCCCCACCCGCGGAAGAGAGGGTAGGTATGAGTCCACGGTTGTTGTTACACGAGTTAATCGCCTGCGAACAACGGATTCGTGCGTGGTACCGAGCCCTGGGGGCGAAAACCGACCTACCAACGGAAGCCCGCTTCTTCTGGAACTGTATGGCCGAGGATGAGCGGCAGCACTTGGCCATGCTCCAGCAGTCGGATCGGCTGGTCGACCTCATGGCCTCTCCCCCGCCGTTATCTGAAGAGGTCCTCACCCGAGTCCAGGTATTAATGACCGCGGCGGAGGCCATGCTCCGACAGAACACCGTGAGTGTCGAGCAAGCGTTGTCGTACACCATCGCGATTGAGCAGGCCGGTGTCAACGAACTCGCCGAGCGCTGGGTCGAGGCATTTCCAGAGAGCGTGGGCTGGCTCCTGCGTCAATCGGGGCCGGAGATGGAGGTACATTTCCGCCGACTGATTGATGCCATTGATACGCTCAGTAGCGACCACGGGCTGCATCAGCAAGCCGTGGCGTTGTGGAACGCCTCGCATGTCCCGCCCCCTGAGCACGGTACTGCCTCGACATAATACGTACAGATGAGGGCCAAGCAGCATTGGTCAAGAGTGTAAAAAAACCATTAACCCTAACCCTCTGCAAAGGAGGATCGTATGCGGGAGAACACGTATAAGCTGATCGAATTAGTAGGGTCGTCGGAACACACGATGGAGGACGCGATCCGTCACGCCATAGAAAGGGCTTCGCAGACACTCAAAGGACTGGATTGGTTTGAGGTCACGGAGGCGCGGGGTCTCATCCACGACGGTAAGGTGAGTCAGTATCAGGTGAAGATGAAAGTCGGGTTCCGCTTGATGCAGGAATCCGATCTCTAAGACCGACTCATCCGCATGGGCCGGACGCGTTTCAGTTTGAATTGCCCTGACGATGCGCGTTGCCTTCCTTGGCAACGCGCATGAGGGTGAACAGCTCCATGTTGATCGTGAAGACGGAAAGCGACTCCCGCGATGCATTTGTCAACGGATTCTCTGTCGGCACCATAAGTTACTTCACCAGCGGTTCCAGTAACGAGTAGTGCATACTGATCGCATGCCACTTGCCACCCGCAAGTGTGTACGTCAGCATATAGCGCCCATCCGCATATTCAGGGGCCCCACCTTTGCGCCGGGTCGCCAAGCGAAAATTGCCCCAGGCGACGCCCGTGGCCCCCATCGCCTTATACTGGGGCTCGATCGGCGTAAGCATCGCGTGTTCGTAGTTCTCGAAGTACTCTTGGACCGCCTGGCGAAAACGCGCTTTCCCGGCGATCGAAAACGGCGAGAAAATGCCAAACAAGACCAGGCGATCATCAATTGAAGCCACTGCCGCGGTGAGGTTACGAGAGTTGAGCGCGTTGATGTCAGCGGTGAAACTTTGCTGCAGGCCAGCCAGGTCTTGACTGGCTTGTAGCGTTGCCAGGTCCTGGCTGTAGGCAACCGAGGATAACCAAAGGAATACCGCCAGAGCCACCGCCCAGGTCCGTCGTCCGTAGCGCATAGAAAGTCCTCCTTGTGGTGAGTGTTGGGCATCCGTAGGCATGTCGCCTATTGATAGCCTTGCAGGGGGGAGAGGTGCATTGATGCGAGGAGCCACCGGCCACCGATCTTGGTGTAGGTACACGTATAACGCCCATGGATGCTCATGTGGGAACCGACCTTCGGTGTTTCGCTGATGGCATAATGGCCCCAGGCGACGGCACTCTCGCCAGCGACAAAAAACTCAGGATTGACGGTCATGAAATTGATCCGCGCGTGGTCAGCGATATACTCCGCGACCAGGGTCTGGATCGCGGCTTTCCCCTTGGTGGCAAACGGAGAGAGGATACCAAAGAGCACGACATCGTCATGCGCACCTACGCTGAACGCGGTATTGTTGTGGGCATTTAACAGGCGGATATCATTTTCGAAAAGGGCGTGCACCTCAGCCATATCATCCCCGTAGACAGCGGGCGTGGTCAACAGGAGCACGGCGATCGCGAGCGGGAGAGATCGTCCCCGAAACAACATAGGCATTCCTCCTTCGGTATTGAAATCTTACTATCTTTTAGTGAGCAGCAAGAATGGTTCCTACGTGGTGCCAGAATGGCACTGTGTTCGTGCGTGTTTCTGTCCCTCCTGTGCAGAGCACCGTGATGTAGCGAGAGAGGATCGTACACAAAAGACGACGCCGAGGGTTCCCAGCGCCATTGATGCCAGACATTGTAACTCGTGAAAATGATAGATGATTGTCGGAAGTGTCCGATCAGTGTCCGGTCTGAACGGACAGTGACATCAGGTTCGACTGATCGCGTATTCACTCAGAGTTACAGCATTTTTCTCAGCTCGGCCTACGCGTTCAGATTCCGCTGTCCGGTCTGGTCGGACAGGCGTGGCCTACACCATGAATCGTCGCTTGTGGGAGCACGACCAAGCGTTTCTTGATCGGTTGCGGCACATGACCTCTATGCACCTGAGTCACTGATGAGCCGGAGTGGGCATGGAAAAAGATGCCGAAGGTACGCTGCAAGATGTGCGCCACGCTGATGGTGCTGCGGCGGTCACGTGGAGTGTTCCCCCTCCATTCGCGCGAGCACTCGCTGGTCCGACCTCCGTCATGGGACGTGGCAGTCTTTTTGCTTCGCCCTGTTGATACAGGACCCAGTCACACAGGAGGGACGATATGATCACGCTTCATCTTGACGAGCGCGAACACCAGGCGGTGGTCGAGTTAATCGAGCGGGAGATTCCCAATCTCCGTCACGAGATTCACCACACCGATGATCGTGAGTATCGCGAGTTTCTCAAAGCACGGGAACAGGTGCTGGAAACACTATTGGCCACAGTGAGGGCACAAACAACGGGTACCTCAAGGGGGACCGGCGAAGCTGAGACGCACCCGTCTTCTCCATAACGGACGTGAGTCTGACGCAGGGTGTGGATGAGAACGCCTGGTGACTCCGCGTCAGGTCGTGGAGTTACGCACGCCTGGGTAACCAAGAGAGGAGGGCACTCATGCTCACCGGCACAAAACGATCCATCCGGAGCCCACCGCCAGCCATAGCAAGTGGGGGCGCTCAGCGCACCTGTGGAGCACCAACAGGTGCCGCGGTACGCCGTTATCGCGCACTGCAAATAACAATCAATTAACAATCAATCAATCAATAAGGAGGATGCCATGCCGACGTACATTTTACTCAGTACCCTGACCCCGGAGGGTCGTCAGACACTGCACAAGAATCCAGACCGATTGGACGAAGTAAACCATGAGATTGAGGAATTCGGGTGCAAGGTGCTTGGCCAGTATGCCGTGTTAGGGGCGTACGATTTTATTACGCTCATCGAAGCTCCAGACCAGGAAACCGTCGCCCATCTTTCGGTGGATCTGGGGTCCCGTGGCACGGTCAATATCATGACGTTACCCGCGATGCCGACCGCGCAGTTACGCGAAAAACTCAAAGGCCCGAAACAAATGGGACGGCGCTAACACGCCTGACTCACCAACGCAGGTCTGGCCGCCTGAGCGTACCCGGGTCAGACCTGTAAGGAGGAGGTATGGGCTATACGAACAACGCAGGTTCCGGGTATCAGATGCGATGGGCAGTGCTGCTGGCCATCGTCAGTGGCTTTCTTCTCGGCAGCATGGTTGGTTCGGGGGGCCTCGTGTATGGGCAACGTGGAGCTGAGCCTGGGGCTATGGTGTTGGAGAACGACCAAGTGATCGTGCGTCGGTATCTCTTGCAACCCGGACTGGTCACCGGCATGCACACGCATGCGCATGACTATCTGCGTGTGATCCTGCAGGGCGGGACCGTGGAGATCACCGCGCTCAATGGTCCCAAGCGAACCGAGACCGTGGCGACGGGTGACGTTGCCTGGCGCTCCAAGGGGACACACGATACCCGCAACATTGGGGGCGGACCGATCGAGGGACTGGTCATCGAACTCAAATGAGGTCAGAGCGATAACATGCAGAGGGTCATCCGTGGTATTCTTAGGGCGCTATGAAAAGCACACCACGAGAGCAGCAGCTCGAACTGACCATCGCGCAGCTCCGGGGCCAGCTTGCGACCACCCTCCATGCCCTCACGGAGCGTGACGATCTCTTACGCGAATCCGAGGCGCAGTATCGGCTCATCTTTGACAAGAATCCTCATCCGATGTGGATCTTCGACCCGACCACGTTAGGCTTTTTGGAGGTGAACGAGCAGGCAGTGCGACACTACGGCTATACGCGAGAAGAATTCCTCGCCATGACGATCCTTGATATTCGCCCACCGGAAGAGATCCCGCGGGTATTAGCGCGCGTTGAGCAAACAACGCAACCGCAAGCGCTGGCCTTTCGTCTGACGGGCGAGTGGACTCATCGGAAGAAAGACGGGACGCACATACGGGTCGAAACCGCCGCCGTGTCCATTTCGTTCAATGGCCGTTCCGCGGTGTTAGTCTTAGTCAATGACATCACCTCACGGTCGCACATGGAGCGCGCGTTGCGGCGCAGTGAACAAGTCTATCGACTCCTGATCGATCATTTCCCGAATGGCGTGGTCGCCTTGTTTGATCAGGACCTCCGCTACCTCGTGGTGGGCGGTATGGGACTCGTTGCCAGCGGGATGACGAAAGAGCGATTCGAGGGGAAACTCATGCGCGAAGTCCTCCCTGCTCATATCCGCGTCGTTATCGAGCCGTGTTACCGCCAAGCATTAGCTGGGAAAGAAGCTCTGGTAGAGGTCCCCTATTTGAATCGGGTGCTGCTGGTCCATACGCTCCCCTTGCATGATGAATCCGGCACCATTGCCGCTGGTATCGTCGTGACGCAGGACATCACGCGACAGAAACGCCGCGAGGAACGTTTGCGACGGAGCGGGCAGCGCTACCGCACGTTAGCACAGGCCCGCGAGCGGCAATTGATTGCCTCGGATCGGTTAGTCTCCTTTGGTGAACTTGCGGCCTCGCTCGCGCACGAGTTCAATAACCCCCTCGGCATTGCGATGGGCTTTGCCCAGGATGTGTTGAGCGAGACGCCTACGAAAGACGCGCGCTATCGCCGTCTCCAGATCATCGTGGACGAAACCCGGCGCTGTGGACAGCTCATGAAGAACCTGCTCGAACTGGCGGCTCCACCGCGGACGACGCTAGTGGCGACTGACCTTCCCGCGCTCATTCACCACAGTCTCGAATTGATCTCAGGGCGGACCCAGAAAAGCCAGGTCACGACCGTGTGTGAGTGCGCATCCGACTTCCCCAAGGTGTCAGCAGATCCGCAACAGTTGGAGCAAGTTTTGCTGAACTTGTACTTTAATGCGATCGAAGCCATGCCGGACGGAGGCACGCTCACCGTGCAACTTGGGTCCGTACCGCCGTCGGGCGAGGAGAGGACAGAGAACCGACAAGCCTCAACAGCGGAGGCAACGATTCGGGTGAACGATACGGGACAAGGCATTACTCCCGAAGATATGTCCAAGATTTTTCACTCATTCTTTACCACGAAGAAACAGCGTGGGATGGGATTAGGGTTGTCAATCTGCGAGAGTATTCTCCGTGCCCACGAAGGGCGGATTGCCGTACACAGTACGCCAGGGCAGGGCACGACGTTTGTCCTCTATCTGCCGATGAGGAGCGCACATGACGCCAGCGTCTGAGAAAATTCTCGTCGTCGATGATGAAGCCAATATGCTCGCCCTGTGTGAGAGCGTGCTGAGGAAAGAAGGGTACATAGTTGTGTGTGCCGCGTCTGCCGAGGAGGCCCTTGCACTACTGGAAACGGACAGCGTGGATTTACTGATTGCCGATCTCCGACTGCCGGGTATGGATGGGTTGGAGTTGGTGCAGCGCGTCAAGACGCAACAGCCCGGGCTCCTGTATCTGTTATTGACCGGTCACGGCACGATTCAATCGGCGGTAGCCGCCATGAAGGATGGAGCCGCCGATTACCTCACCAAGCCGGTCGATGTGGACGAGCTCAAGGTGGTGGTGAAGAAAACGCTAGAGCTAGGTCGCCTGACGCGCGAGGTGCAGCACTTGCGCCTCCGAGTCGCCAGCGATCAAGAGTTTCCCGAGATTATTGGTCGCAGCAAAGCGATCGGGGCGCTGCTCCGCCAGGTCCAACTGGTCGCTGGCAGTGACAGTACGGTCTTGCTCCAGGGCGAATCCGGCACCGGTAAGGAGCTGATCGCGCGCGCCTTGCATCGCTCGAGCCCCCGCCGGGACCGTGCGTTTATTGCGATTGATTGTGGCACGATTCCAGAGTCCCTCTTAGAGAGCGAACTGTTTGGCTATGTCAAAGGGGCATTTACCGGTGCCAGCACCAACAAAAAAGGATTGTGGGAGGAAGCCCACGGCGGCACCCTCTTTCTTGATGAGATTGGCGACATTCCCTCGTCGTTTCAGGCCAAGCTACTGCGCGTGCTCCAGGAGGGAGAGATTCGCCCAGTCGGCAGTAGCAAGCGGCTCACGGTCGATACCCGGGTGGTGGCCGCCACGAACAAGGACCTGAAGCACGAGGTGCGCGCCCAACGCTTTCGCGAGGACCTGTATTATCGCTTGGCGGTCGTGCCCTTGCGGCTCCCGCCCTTGCGCGAGCGGCGCGAGGACATTCCGATGCTGGTCGACCATTTTATGACGAAGTATTGCACGCGCACGCACCAGGAGCGCAAGCAGCTCCCGCCCGCCATTCTGCGACAGCTTATGGAGGCGCCATGGCCCGGCAACGTGCGAGAACTCGAACATACCATCGAACGGGCGGTGTTGTTGAGTCCGGGACTGGAGATCGAGTCGGAGAGTGTTGTGCTGGATCACATCGAACTTGACCCTGCGCACCCACCGGCCGTGCAGGCCATTACCGAAGCGCACGCGCTGCTCGACAACGTCGAACGAGAGAAACTGCGTCAGGCGTTGGTGCAGGCTGGCAACAATCGCGTCCATGCCGCCAAGCTCCTGGGCATTAGTCGTTCGACACTGTACGAGAAGTTGAAGCGCTATCATCTACCTGATGATATCTCTAGTGATGTGTCACGCTCGCCCTGCGCGCGCGGGGTGTCCTAGCGGGGTACACATTCCAGCAGGCGAAACGTTTCACTGTCGATGATCTGCGCCTTGAGGCATTTGGAGACCGTTAAATAACTCGACTGTTGTGTTTTGGGGCAATGGGAGCTGATGGCGGTAGCCAGGGCGCTGGTCGAAGAGCCGGCAGACCGGCGGGGCGCCGGCTACCATTTCCCTCTAGGGCAGGATACCTTCCCGCCGGAGCCGCTCCAGGTCTGGGGTTGCTCCAAAACACAACAGTCGAGCCTTTTATTTATTTACTCCGCACCAATAGCAGCCAGCCCAGCACGAGCACATTCCACATCTTGATCTTCCGTGCCGCCGCTCGCGCCGACGCCACCGAGCAGTTCACCTTTCATAATCAGCGGGAGTCCACCACCAGCTAGGAGCAGTGGTCGGCCAGCCATACTCGCGATGCTTTCCACGAGTTGCGGGCGCTGTTTGGCGAGTTCCGCGACCTCGGCTGACGTGCGTTTCAGCGTTGCCGCCGTAAAGGCTTTACTGGGGGCCACGTTGGCGGTTAGCC
>JANMSE010000171.1:0-2756 GCA_031389045.1 Deltaproteobacteria bacterium
CTGACAAGGGGGAGAAAGGCTTGACACAATGAACGTGATCGGTGGATATTGCGTGGGATTTTATCATTTTTCGTGAACCCACTAGATATCCGCATCCTCACTATTATCGCTCCCCAAAAGCCTGACGTAACAGTATGGAAAAAACTATGGACCCCGAAATTGCCGTCGCCACAACGAAACAGATCGCATTTCTGCCTTGGCTGAGGCTGAAGACAACTTATCGCATTGCTGGTGTGGAGTTTGTCCCATTGCGGGATGCGTCCAACGTAACTTCGACCATCCTAGTTGACGCGCGCGATTCTCTCAACGCGATCTTGTCAAGTTACATTGACCGCAAAGGGCAATCCATCGACAACTGCGTTGTAGCGACGATCCCTGGCCGTGGCTGGAACTTGCTGGATTCTGATTTTCCGGATGTCGAGTGGGCGACGGCTCTCCTGTTCTTGGCCTGTTGGGCGTCCAATGAATACTTTCGTGCGATGGGACCGTATGTGAATTCGAGTTCGTTCCGCTTGGTCTGGCAGCGCTTTTCAGGAGTACCCCAAGATATCGCATTAACGTCTCGACGCCGAGACGGGAGCACTTTGGATGGCGGCTACAAGCACGGTCAAGTGAAGTTCAGTGCTCCGCTTCAGTGTTCGCTTCACGAGCCTGCAACAGTCGATGACGCTCTGCTAAAATCTCTTGATTGCGGTAACGCCCGGCAGTGCGAAACCACGCAGCGGTTGCGTTACGCTTTATCTTTCGTCCAACTCGCGAACACGGATGATGGTCTGATGACCGAACCAGCCGAGGCGATTCTCATGGGGTCCGCCTTTGAGCAGTTGCTTCGCGGCGACGGGAGTGCGTACAATCTTGGTCGAAAGTTCGATGTCCTGTTCAAATCGTGTGGCGGCGTTACTGTCGAGGATGCGAAGAAGGCCAGGAGTGGCATCAAAATCGATGAGAGTAAGCCAGAGCGTGCAGCCGTTCAGCCGCAGTGGTGGGTGCATCGGAAGTGGATCGAGGAGCTTTACAACGTCCGCAACAAATCCGCGCACGAAGGTACCGCCATCGGTCAAAATTGGGGCTGGTCGCCAGCAGAGCACCTACTGATGGCTGCTTGGGTTTTCCCACTTGTGGTCAAGCTTTTACTGCAAAGGGACAGCTACTACACATTCTCAGACGATGATACATCCCGGTGTCTAGCGGTCGACAAACTTCTCGCAGAGACAGGTTGGGGGGAGGAAATCGAGGGTGGGATGGGTCCGCACAAGTGGCATAAGATCGTCTCCTCAACGGCAAATCATTATAGGCTCAAACAGTGCACGAAAAAGTTCTTAGCGGAGCACCCAGATTTCATTAAGAACGAATCAACAGAAAGTGACCAACGTGACGAATCGGCATGCTCCTGGGCTGAATCTGACGTTGCCTTTGACTATATGGCAGTGGGACCCGATTCTTGCTGGAGATGAATTCTTAGGTGACGTGGACCTAACAATGCCAACGACTGTATCGTAATGTGGGACAGACCAATTCCGTTGCAACCATGCGCAAGTCCTCCGCGTCAATTTAATCGTGATCTCGCCTTTATCTCCACCAACCCGGTTGAACACACGGCGGAAAAATCCTTACGATGAGGTCGAGCAACGAACAAGCAAGAGGTCATTCTCCAATGCCAGCACGAGATCGTTACCACGACCATGTGAGATCCGCCTTGCTCAAAGAGGGCTGGACGATTACCCATGATCCCCTCCGGCTCCGCTGGGGTCTCAAGGACATGTATGTGGATTTGGGTGCCGAACAACTCTTGGCGGCGGAAAAAGGCACGCGCCAGATCGCGGTGGAAATCAAAAGTTTTGTCGGTCTCTCCGAAATGGATGACCTCGAAAAAGCCATCGGTCAGTATGTGGTCTATCACGACGTTCTTCTGCAAGTAGAACCCAACCGAGAGCTGTATCTGGCTGTCAACGAACAAACGTTTGTCAACCTCTTTGAAGAACCGATCGGGCAGTTGCTGCTCGCCAACCGCCGGGTGCGGTTGCTGGTCTTTGATCCACAGACGGAGGTCATTCGCCAATGGATACCATAACTACGTATCGTCCCCTTGTTGAACGGATACTGACGGAGTATGCCCAGATTCCCTACGCGCATGGGGACATTCAACTGCAAACTGTTTTTGACCGACAGGGCGATCACTATTTACTCATGCTCGTGGGACGCGAAGGCGTGCGACGAGTGCATGGATGTCTAGTGCATGTGGACATCCACGAGGGGAAGCTCTGGATTCAGCGTGATGGTACTGAACATGGTGTCGCGCGCGACCTGCTTGAGGCCGGGGTCCCTAAAGAGCACATTGTTCTGGCCTTTCACTCGCCGGAGCTGCGTCACGACACCGGCTTTGCGGTCGCATAACACTTTGCCAGGTTGAGAAATTGCGGATTTTTGTTTTGCCTCAGCACCAATAGCGTATGACCGAAGGCCGGCGGAAACGACAAAAAGCCCTCAAAGCCACGCATGGCAGGTTGTACTCGGAGGTCTCTCGGCTCTTTCGAAAAGCTGACCCGATTGGCCTCATCAGGATAGGCGCGCCAGACGATGAGTACGATATCGAGGTCAGCACCATCCTGCCACGACTCCGTGAAGCACAGTCCGCGGCGGAGGTTCAGAAGCTCGTTCACGAAGAATTCGTTCGCTGGTTTGATGTCAACACTGCGGGGCCGATCACTCTGTATACCGAGGTGGCGGAGAAAATTTGGGAAGTGTGGCTTGCTCTT
>JANMSE010000183.1:0-38858 GCA_031389045.1 Deltaproteobacteria bacterium
ACGCGCTTGCCGTTCGTGTTGGAGCCGTAACGCCATGACCACATCCGCGCCAGCAAGTCCCTTGCGTAAGTCGGTATATAACTCGACACCCCAGGCACGAAACTCCAGCGGGAGTAACGTCGGGGGGCCGATGAGGCGGACCTTCGCGCCCAGCGTCGTCAACGCCAGCATGTTCGACCGTGCGACTCGACTATGCAGCACGTCGCCAATAATGGCGACAGTCAGCCCCGCGATTGTTCCTTTCCGCTCCCGGATGGTCATCATGTCGAGCAACGCCTGCGTCGGATGCTCATGAGTGCCATCACCCGCATTGATCACCGCGCAATCCACCAGTCGCGCCAAGAAATGCGGCGCACCAGAAGAGGGATGGCGAATCACAATCGCCGCGGGCCGCATGGCCACCAGGTTCCTCGCCGTATCAAGCAGGGTTTCGCCTTTGGTCACGCTACTCGCCAACGCGGTGATGTTGACCGCATCAGCCGAGAGTCGCTTGGCCGCGATCTCAAACGAGGTCCGCGTCCGCGTGCTCGCCTCATAGAACAGGTTGATGATCGTCTTGCCCCGCAACGTCGGAACCTTCTTCACCTCACGTTCGGAGATTTCACGAAAAGACTCCGCCGTGTCGAGCAGGAACACGAGCTCCGCGCGTGACAGTCCTTCGATACCGAGGAAATGGCGTTGGGTAAACATCTCGTGTGTCTTTTATACGGGCGTATGAACGATACACCCCTACTCAATCACCACTGCGTCATCGACATTGTCACGCTCGCGCAGCCGGACGTGGACATGTTCGCCGCGTGCGGTCGGCAAGTTTTTCCCCACATAGTCTGGACGAATCGGCAACTCGCGATGCCCACGATCCACCAGCACGGCGAGCTGAATACTGCGGGGACGACCAAAATCCATCAGCGCATCCATCGCCGCGCGAATCGTGCGCCCGGTATAAAACACGTCATCCACCAAGATGATCCGCATGCCCTCGACACTAAACGGGATGTGGGTGCCTCGCACCTCCGGGAGCTTGCGCGTGCGCCCCACATCGTCGCGATACAGCGTGATGTCGATTTCCCCGCACGGAATTTTTACCCCTTCGCCTGCCTCAATCTGCGCGGCCAGCCGTCGCGAGAGGTCCACCCCACGAGTGCGGATGCCCACCAAGGCGAGATGGGCGGTCCCCTGGTTCTTCTCCAGAATCTCATGGGTCACACGCGTGAGCGCGCGGCGAATCGCTTCGCCATTGAGCACGATACGGGCGGGTTGTTTTTCCATCAGCGCACAAAAAAACGGCCTCTCCGCTGCTGCGGAAAGGCCGTGGACATAATGTTCGATTTCGTCGTCAACGTTTTCTTCACCCTTCCTAACCTCGCGGGGCTAGATTAAAAGGCAGGATTGTCTTATCGACCTTCAGATAGAGTGTCAAGCGAACTCCACCACGCCACGTGGGTCCTCCCTTGACCGCGCACGCGGAAGCAGCTTTCCTACAGGAACGACATGCGGAACTCCACGGTCCAGAGATACGGAGAAAGGACACCACAATGAAAGACGGACTTCATGTAATCGACAGCGACCTTCATGTCATCGAGACGGGAGACATCTACGAGAAATATCTGGAGGACAAGTATCGCGACAAAATGCCGAAGTATCTCGGCTTGAGCCCGACCAAATTCCCGCACTGGGATGTCCAGGGCCAGTTGATCCCCCCGTGGGCACTGTCGGCGGATGTTGTCAAAGCCCAGGAATTCCTTGATGCGCCACGGGAGCACATGTACAAGCCGGTGCGCGAGCGGGGGTATGATCCGGCGTCCACACTGAGCGCCATGGACGCGGAAGGCATCGATATCGGTGTCGTCTACCGCACCTTTGCCCACATGGTCGTGTCGATTGATGACCTGCAACCCGCTTACGCGACCGCCTACTGCGCCGCGTTCAATGATTGGTTAGCGGACTACTGCAACACCAACCCCAAACGGCTCAAAGCCGCCGCGATCCTACCGTTGCATGACCCCGAACTCGCCGCGGCGGAAGCCCGGCGCGCGGTCGAGAAGAAAGGCCACGTCGGCGTGATCCTCATGCCGATGCCAGTCAAGGATCGCTACTTTCATTCGCCCGAATGCGACGTGTTGTGGAAAGAGATTTCACGCTTGAATGTGCCGCTCGCCTTTCACGGCACCAGCGGCGGCGCATCAAAGGACTACGTCAGCAACCGCTTCCGTGGCAAACCCAACTTCCGTACCCAGAACCACGCTTCAGCGTTTCCGTTGGAACTCATGCTCGCCATGAGCGCGATGCTGGTCGGTGGTGTGTTGGAACGTTTCCCAACCATGCGCGTCGGTTTTCTCGAAGGCAACTGCGGCTGGCTGCCGTGGTGGCTGCATCGACTTGATGACCAATGGAAGAAGTACGGCGGTGGCGAGCAGATCAAACTGTCGATAATGCCCAGTGAGATTTTCCGTCGCCAGTGTTTCATCGGCACCGATGTGGACGAGGACCTGCTGAAAGTCGTGGTTGATGAACTCGGCGATGACAACATCGTCATGTCCGTCGATTACCCGCACGCCGACGGCCCTTTCCCCAATGGCCTCAAAACGTTTCTCGAACTCCCCGGCGTCAGCAAGGAAGCAAAGCGGAAAATCATGTGGGGCAATTGCTTGAAGCTGTACGGCTTCAACGAGAGCCAGTTGTTGGCGGCGTAACAAAACGAATTGGGGCGCTTCACTTCGGCAATAGCAAGACAGTTGCCTCCAGGTTCCCTCTCCCGGCTGGGACAATGGCATTAAGTTAGCGAGTTTTGGGTTCCGAGTTCCGAATTCCCTCTCCCGGCTGGGAGAGGGCTAGGGTGAGGGGGATCTCAGTGCGATTACCGATGTTGTCCGCCACGCTTCATAAGCCGCCCCTTTATGAATCCAGAGGTTCGCATAATGACACCAGAAATCAATAGCGACGGCTGGCCGGTTGTATTACGCACCTGCCCCGCGTTCGACATGAGCGACGACCAATTTTTCGAGTTCTGTCAGCAGAACCGCGACTGGCGGATTGAACGCACGGCGGAAGGAGAGTTGATCATCATGCCACCAGCCGGGGGAGAAACGGGAAATCAGAATGCACTGCTCACGACATTCTTTACGCTGTGGGCACGGCAAGAAGGAACGGGCGCTCTCTTTGACTCATCCACTGGGTTTATCCTCCCGAATCGAGCGACTCGTTCTCCTGATGTTGCCTGGGTTAAAAAGTCTCGCCTCGGCATACTTACTCCGCCACAGAAAAAGAAATTTCTCCCCTTATGCCCAGACTTTATCCTCGAACTACGCTCTCCCTCCGACACCTTGAAAACCGTGCAAGAAAAGATGCGGGAGTATATCGACAATGGGGCGCGGTTAGGCTGGTTGATCGATCCGTCAAAGCATCGCGTCTACGTCTATCGTCCAGGAGTCGCGATGGCGCGCCTCGACAACCCGACTACTCTCTCCGGTGACCCAGAGTTGCCGGGGTTCGTGCTTGATCTCACGCCGATTTGGGCAACCGATTGGTAAAAACTTTGACGTTACGCATTGAGCAAGGAGAATCCCCCTGGAGCACCCGCCATGTCTCGCTTCGAGGAAATACTCACCTTCTGGTTCGGTGCCCCACGCGACGACAAAGCCTATTACGACGCATGGTCCTCTCGCTGGTTCACCGCCACGCCACAGTTCGATCAAGAGATTCGCGACCACTTCACAGCGAACTATCAGCAAGCCGCCGCGGGACAACTTGATGAGTGGAAGATGGCACCTCGGTCGGGTCTCGCGTTGGTGCTGCTGCTCGACCAATTTCCCCGCAACATGTTTCGCGGAACACTGCGGGCGTTCGCGACGGATGCGATGGCGCGCGAGGTGGCCGCTCATCTCATTCACACTGGCATTGATCGACCGTTGCTCCCCGTCGAGCGCGCGTTTGTGTCTATGCCGTTCATGCACAGTGAAGCGCTCGCCGATCAGCACTACTCCGTCACTCTTTTCCAACAGCTTGCCCAAGAGCGGGAGTACCTCAGCTTCGTCACCTTCGCCATCACGCACCGCGACGTCATTGAACGCTTCGGACGTTTTCCACACCGCAACGCCATCCTTGGTCGCCCGTCAACTCCAGAAGAAGCGAAATTTCTCACCCAGCCGGGCTCGTCGTTTTAACCATCCAAACCATCGCACGTAAAAACGTCGTGGGGTTCTGTTTCTCTTGTGGTTCCGAGGGAATGCGGTTAAGAAGGAGAGCACGATCAGCAGGCCAGGAATTTCCTCCTTGCCATGCGACTTACATTGAGGTCAACAAATTTTACCCACCTAAAAGGAGGTCCACCGTATGCGTCGTATTGTTATTGCGAGTGCTCTCGTTATCACTCTTGGTCTTCCGCTGTCCGGGCGAGCGGCGATGTATGAGATTGACTCGGCTCACACCAGCGCCCAGTTCGCGATTCGCCATCTGATGGTTTCCACCGTGCGTGGCGATTTCAGAAAGGTCACCGGGGCAGTGAATCTTGATGAGACCGATGTCACCAAATCAACACTCGAAGCGACGATTGATGTTGCGTCCGTGAACACGGGCATTGCCAAGCGCGACGAACATCTGCGCAGTCCCGACTTCTTTGATACGGCCAAGTATCCCACGATGACGTTCAAGTCCAAGAAAGTGGAAAAGGCGGGAGAGGGAAAACTGAAAGTGACAGGCGATTTCACCCTGCATGGGACGACCAAGGAAGTCGTGCTCGACTTCGAGGGCAACCTGACTCCAGTCAAAGACCCCATGGGCAAAACCCGCATCGGCGGCATGGCGACCACCAAGATTAACCGCAAAGACTTCGGTTTAGCGTGGAACAAGACGCTCGAAACTGGTGGCGTGGTGGTAAGCGAAGAGGTGACCATCACCATCGACGCCGAGTTGACGCAGAAATAAAAGTAGAGACGTAATATCTTACGTCTCTACTCGCCCTCTCCCGACCGGGAGAGGGAACTCTGCCCCCAACTCCGAACTGCTTCGAGACTCCGAACTGCCCCAGACTCCGAACTCCGAACTGCTTCGAGACTCATCCCTTTGGCGCCCCCAACCAGCCATGGCGCCAAAAGAACACCAATTGCGTAAAGGCCACGATCCCCATCATTAAGATCGCCAGCGGATACCCCCACGCCCAGTTCAGCTCCGGCATGTTCCACGGCGAGACGGTGGAATTGAAATTCATCCCGTAAATGCTGGAAATGAACGTCAGCGGAATGAACACCGTCGAGATCACGGTCAGCACCCGCATGATCTCATTGGTGCGATTACTAACACTGGAAAGATAAATATCGGTCAGGTCCGCGCCCAGTTCGCGATACGTCTCGATCAGATCGATGATCTGCGTGACGTGATCGTAACAGTCGCGGATATAGAGGCGAGTTTCCGTCGAAATCCGTGGGGTCTCTTCGCGCAGCAACATGCTCAACATCTCCCGTTGCGGCCAGACGGCACGGCGGAGCGTGAGCAGATTCCGTTTGATGGCATGAATGCGGGCGGTGGTATCCACTGCGGGCTTGGTGGTGATTTCGTCTTCCATCTCTTCGAGCCGTTCCCCATAGTATTCAAGAATCGGAAAATAGGCGTCCACCACCGCGTCCAGCAACGCATACGCGAGATAGTCCAGCCCCGCCTCGCGAATCCGTCCGCCCTTTTTGCGAATGCGCTCACGGATAGTGTCGAGACAATCGCCGGGCGCGCCATCTTGCAGGGTGAGGACGAAATTTTTCCCTAAAAACAGGCTCAACTGCTCAGTCCCCAACGGTTCCTCCAGTTGCACCATCCGCGCCACGATAAAGAGATGATCGTCGTACTGCTCGACCTTTGGCCGCTGGTGGGTATGCAGCACATCTTCGAGAGCAAGGCGGTGCAGGCCAAACAATTCACCAAGCTGGCTGACCATCCCCGCATCACCAACCCCCTCGACATTGATCCAGACCGCAGGCCACTGGCCCAGGAACTCTCGTATCTGATGCGGGTCGGTCACCTGCTGTTCAACAAACTCTTGGGGACCATACGCCAGCACGGTGATCACTGGACGTGGAGCCGTGGGATCGGTGACCAGCGTCCCAGGAGGGGCTCCTGGCGGGGTGCGGCGACGAAAAATCTTGGATTTCCACTTCTTGCGTTTCGGCGGAATGCCGCTTCTCGTTTCACTCATGCTGGTTCCTTTCATGTGTCGATGGCAGTAAATATCATCGTCGCCATCTCTGTTCGGAAAGAGTCGCGAGCGCACTTGCAGATTCCCTCTCCGGCTGGGCAATGACATGAAGTGCGTGGGCTCCGAAAGTTCCCTCTCCCGGCTGGGAGAGGGAACTTTCGGAGACACAACTACACTGGAGAGAACAATCCAAAGCGAGCTTCCACATGACGAATACGCACGCGGCGTTCATGGTTGAGATTCAGCGCCGCCACCAAATGTTCGACATGAAAGACCGCGCCCTGCAACTCCTGATGCATCCGACAATACTCACAGCGTTGTCCCGCGCGGGCTGAGACGATCCGCTGCCGTTCCGCCCAGGACACGCTCACGTCAGTGTCCGCCCCAGAACCTTCAGGGCTTCCCCTCGCCATAGCGCGACGGTCTCGCTCAACTCCACTAATGCCTCTAATTCGTCCCGCTCCGAGTCCGAGAGTTGCCCTTCGGTATTACGATCCATGAGCGCTTGGAGCGTGGCGTTGAGCTTAGGAGAGAAGCGAAATTCGGCAACCGACGTGACCAATGCGACCGGTGTGGCAATCGTATCCATGCGTTCTCCTCTTTTTGCTCTCGTATGCCAAAGATTTTTCTCTTTCTAGGAACCAATGGAGCGCAAATCGGAATCTGGGCTTCCGCTAAGCGTAAGCGGCTTTAATCATCACATCCGCCATCACTCCGTACACCAGGGTCCACGCCTCTTTCACTTGTGGGGTAAAATCCTCCCCCAATCCTTGTGACAGTGTGGTCAGCAGGGCCGTCCCGACCGTCTGGTAATGTTCCGCTTTCACTCCATACCGCACGTGCCGTTTGCCGAGGCTCTGCAACACCGGCACCACGGTTTCGAGATTGTCGAGCTTTTGCACCGCCGTGCCGATCATTTCCATCAATCTTTTGCCTTGCTCTTCCATGTCTCCCTGAAAGAGGGGCTTCAGGCTGGGATCAAGCGTGAACAGATTGCCATAAAAAAGCGCGGCGGCTTGCGTCGCGATCGGGGTCACTTTCGCCCAACTGTGTTGCACCAATTGTATGACTTCGGGATTCATCTTCTTTCCTTTCCCTCAAGACTCTGTCTTCTCAATTTTTCCGCTCTAACGCCGACAATAACAAAAACCCCAATCCGAGGAACAGGTTCGCTTTCGCGAAGAAGGTGTAGCGCTTGTGCAGTTGGTCAAACTCATCACGGGCCGCGCGCGTGGATTCTTCCACCTGATCGAAGTTCTTGATTTCGACGGTCCGCAGATGCTCAATGCGGTTCATCATGCTCACGCCATAATACAAGAACGACGCGGTCATCAGTCCCACAATGACAGACTTGGCGATGCGTAACGGCGTGCGGTGGTCTTTCTGGAGAAGGAACACCACCGCCGCACCCACCATCATGCCAGCGGCCACTGTTTCCATCAGGTTGATACGATGGAGCACCAGCGCGGTGATCTGTCCCGCTTGTGTCACACTGGGGAGATTGCGAAACACCGGGGCCGCCACGGCATAGCCAAACGTCGCCAACGCGCCAACCCATACGCCCGCGCCCAACGTCTCCAGAAAGAAACAGCAACTGTTCAAGAGATATTTTCCCATATCAACGTCCCTCGCGACGCTTCACTCCCGCGACCCCGGTGTCACCTTGACCGTCACCGGCTGCCCGTCCCGCAGCACCCGCAACTCCACCTCGGCCCCACTCTTCAGCCCATCCAGCGCATACGTGTAATCATAAATGTTCTCCACTTTCTGACCCGCCAACTCGACAATCACATCGCCAGTCTGAACCCCCGCTTGTTCAGCCGGCCCACCCTTCGCCACGCCGGTGAGTTTCACACCGGAGACTTCACTTTGGGTGTAGTCCGGGATCGTGCCCAGATACGCACGCAGATTGACACGCCCCACCGTGGTCGGGGGCCGCGTCATCGCCACATAATCAGGCGTCTCCGTGCGCGTCGCCAGGGACCGGGTCAGCGCCGCCATCAGCCGCGTGATCTTCGCCGCTCCCTCGAAGTTGATCTTTTCGACGGTATCGCGTGGCGTGTGATAGTCCACGTGCGCCCCAGTAAAAGCGTTCAGCGACGGCACCTGCTTGAGATAGAACGAGGTCGAGTCCGTCGGCAGATAGCTGTCGGGTTGCAGCGACACGCTCAATCCCAACGCCGCCGCGAACCGTTCAATCTCTCCAGGCCAGATTGAACTCGACCCCACCCCTTGCAGACTCACACTTTTGTCGAACCGTCCGATCATATCCATGTTGAGATAGGCCATGATAGCCGGTGAGAGCGTAGTCGGTTCCGGTGATTCACCACCAAAGGTCCGCGCGAAATGGCTGGAGCCCAGCAACCCGACCTCTTCCCCGGACCACGCGGCGAACAGCACATCACGCTGGAGTTGCAGTTGGCCTTTTCCTTTCGCCTCCGTGAGCGCCTGGGCGATTTCGAGCATGCCAGCAACACCGGAGGCATTATCATCCGCCCCGAAATGCACCTGCCTCTTTTCCTCTTCACGGGCGAGCGATCCGGCCCCTACCCCGCGTCCCAAATGATCGACATGCGCCCCAACCAGCACCGCTCCTTGCCCCGGCGTGTCGGCACTCAGCCGTGCCACGACGTTGCGGCCCGTGCGTTTTTCCTGGGTGATGTCGATGGTCACTTCAAGCGTGAAATCAGGAATCGCGAATCCCGAAACCGCCGTGCCTGGATCAAGCGCGGACTGGAGGTCGTTGAGCGTCTTGCCAGTGGGCTGCAACAATTGCTCCGCCACGGCGTCGGTCACTGTCATCACGCCAATGCTACTCACCGCCAGAGAAGAATCGAACGAGAGTGGCACCAGTTGCTCTTTCACCCGCGCGCGCGGACCACTGACGACGATGAGGCCCCGCGCGCCTCTGTCGCGCGCGACCATCGCTTTGTACCGCAGGCTCCCATACCGATTGAGGTGTTGCCGCTGTTGCGGAGTCACGTCTTCGGGCAGATAGCGGAACACCATCACCCATTTGTCCTTGACCTCAAGACCAGCGTAGGCGTTGTACTCCGCGTGCCCCTCCGCCGCCGGAGCGACGATCCCATACCCGGCAAAGACAATCTCCGATTCCTCGATCTCGCCCGTTCGCGAGAATGTCAGCGGTCGCCAGTCCGTGTTGACGGTGAACTTGCGCGCTTCGATCCCCGTATGCAGCGTGAGCCGATTGTCCTCGCCTAGCGACACCCCAGCGGTGAACGGAAAGGATTGAAAGAAGCTGCCATTGTCGCCCGCCGGGGTCAGCCCCAGCCACTGGAACACCGACGCGACATACTCCGTCGCCTGCTGCTCCCCAGGGGTGCCGGTTAAGCGCCCGTCCATTTTCTCCGTCGCCAGCGTGGTGATATGGGTCCGTAATCCGCGTTCACTAATCGAGAGCAGGCCCGTGCCTTCCACACTGGGGGTGGTCGGGATGTCCTCACCTTCTTCAGAAGAAACCACTGGCAGAGCGGGAAGCCTCAGCTTCTGACGTGCCGCGGCATCATTCCAGTCGGCGAAAAAGAGTTGCGATTGTTTCCCCCTACCGCGCGCGCTGGTCCATGCCAGCCGCTTGCCATCGGGAGCAAACACCGGCAGCCCATCGAACCCCTCGGCAAAAGTCACCCGCGCCGGGGCGGCGGCACCGGTAGCACCGGTAGCACCGGTAGCACCGGCGGCGTCGGCGGCACCGGCGGCATCCACCATATATAACTCAAAGTTGCGCATGCCCTCGCGATTGGTGGCAAAGATCAGATAGTCGCCCGACGGATGGAAATAGGGCCCCCAGGACAACGCCCCCATCTGGGTAAGCTGGCGGACATCGGACCCATCGACATTCATGGTGAAAATTTCCGCGGTCGCGCCATCCACGGAGAAGTGCCGCCAGCAGATTTTCCGTCCATCCGCGCTAAAGAACGGACCGCCATCATACCCGGGACTGATCGTCATACGGCGGACTTGAGTCCCATCGGCTTTCATCAGATAGAGTTCAACTTGCGAGGAAGGATCACGCACGAACAGTTCTTGTTCTTCTGGCGACAGCGGTTGCGAGTAGGCATGCTGATTCGAGGCAAAGACAACGAGTGACCCATCAGGCGACCACGCGGCTTCGGCATCGTAGCCACGGGTCTTGGTCAGATTCTTCGCCTGTCCGCTCGCGAGGTCGGTCTCGAAGAGGTCATACTCTTCGTCGAAATCCCACGAATACCGGCGCGCTTCGCTCCCGGTCCGTTTCTCATACTCGGCGCGCTGTTGTTCGCGTGCCTGGGGGTCAAGATGGGTGGAGGCGAACAACACCTTCTTCATATTCGGATGAATCCACGGGCACGTGGCCTTGCCAGTCCCAGGCGACACCCGGCGCACCTCACCGTTCTTGAGGTCCATGAGGTAAATCTGGAAAAAGGGGTTATCGGGTTCGCGTTCGCTTTGGAACACAAAGAGTGAACCGTCCTGGCTAAAGTACCCCTCCCCCGCGCGCTCGCCGACAAACGTGACCTGACGAACGTTCGTCAGCAGCTTCGCTTCGTCTTCGGACACCACGGTGACAGGATGGCCATGTGGAGGATGGTGCGCATCCACCGGGGGCGGAGCCGGGGGAGCGGACTTCGCGACCGTGGGTTGTGGAGCTGCTTCTGTTTCCGTGGGCGGCGGTTCAGCTTCGCTTGAGGGTGCTGGTGCCGCAGCATCCTCCTCTGGGACGGCTAAGTCTTCTTCCTCCACCGTTGGCGACTGGGCATCCACAGGAAGACGCCAACTGTCGAGGAGACACCAACAGAAAAACGCTCCAAGGGAGACTCTCAGCAAACGAGTTAGGAATTGCCACGAACACCCACGAGTATATTTTTTCGCGTCTTGCGCTGTCATCCGCATCGTCACATCCTCATCCATCTTGTCCACGTTCTTCATTGGCCACCACTGGCGGTGTTGGACTCCCCGGAACCGGGTTCCCCGGAACCGGGTTCCCCGGAACCGCGGCCGGACGAACAGTGGGTTCTATTTTGCGCCATAGCCCGTTGGTACTAAAGCACTCCCAGCCCCACCGCAACCACCGGATCAAGGCAAAGGCCAGCCATAGTGCCCAAGCCAGCATCGCCAAGCGATACACAAATAACGGCAGCGAGAACATCCAGCCGTGCGGCAACTCCGGCCCAGTCCGGTCTTGATACCAGCGCAACAGAGAGCTGTACGATCCGTTGCCCGCGACTCGCATGTCGGGGCTACCCATGAGTCCAGATTGCACGGCGAAAAAGAGGGACGAGAGCGCGAACACCGTCACGAACACCAGGCCGAGCTGCGTGAGATTGAAGACCCCGGACCCGGTGTCGGCATCGAATCGCTTGCGCCAGGCGAGCGCGAACAACCACAACACGACCACCAATGCCAACTCCACCGAGATCGGGCTCAATCCGATGCCCAAAAGAATCCAGTGGTGCGTCCGCAGCGGCGTGACCGAGGTACCGCCCAGTACAATGGCACCCAAAACAATAACGGAGAACACCGACCAGAACAGGACCGCCGGACCCACCTGCGGCCCACCGCAGAACAACACCCACCGGTCTTGCGGGACGGTCAGCAAGATTTGCGCATTCACACTCGGCACCCCGAGGTTGACGACGGGGGTCACAAACCGAGCGGTAATATCCACGGTCTGTTGCCAGCGCAGCTCGGCCCTTTGCACCCCTGGCGTCAGTGGCAGGGTCACCGTCCGGCCATCCTGACGAATCGCTCGTGACTGACCATTGATCGTCACCGACTGCAAACTCGCATTGTCGGGGAGCGTCACCGCATGTTGCCCGCCGCAGCTGCTGCGCAGCTCCAGCCGTAGGGCCGCATCTATCGTGCGCAACCCAGGCGTCACCTCCAAGACACTGCCGTCAATCGTCAGCGTTTGCCCCGACAGTCCTTCGGGTCGTGAGATTTGCAAGGCAACCGTTTCTCCCGGCCAGGGGTGCCACTCCGGAAACCAGTAGCCGGACGATTGGTCACTATGATGGACCACCGGAATCCCGCTGGGTTGTACCCGCCAGATCGGACTCACATCCAGTCGCCAAATTTCGCTCCAGGCCGTGGTTTGTGGCGCGCTCAGATTCAGTTTCTCGGAGGTGGCCAGCACCGATGACCACGTCACCTCCGTATCGTTCGGGGCCATGTTGACCAAGACTTTGCGATTCTCGACACGCACCCCAGCCGTGGTCACCGACTCTCCGTCGAGAAGCGGCACTTCCACGACGGCGGCCGTGCCGCGTGGAGATACGCGGAGCACACGGGTATCCACACTCCACGTCAGGCCGAGATGCACAGTACGTTCAACACGCACGAAGGGGGGTAAGGTACCGGGCTCAAGCGTCGCGGCTTCCGCCTGTTCGGTGTCGCTACGGATGCGCCGCAGTTGGATTTGCTCGTCCGCGACGCCATCCTCATGCACCCCTTCCACTTCCCATCCCTCGGCCTGCACCTCCACGGTATGGGGTTTCAGAGGCAGCGCGAGCTCCACCGCTTCACGTTTGGGCAATGGTCCTTCCAGCAGCAGTTGATGTTGCCCGATCGGGAGATCAATCAACACCTGCCCAGCTTCCGTGCGCTGCAATCCTTCGGCCGGTTTGCCATCCAGCAGCACGGTGCGCGGCAGCCAGTGGCGCGCTAATCCAGGAAGAGGAACCGCGACACGCGCGGCGGTATGAATCTCCTGTCGTATCCGCAAGGTGTCCCCCGCGATTTCCAACCGTAGGCGTGGACTCGTCGCGCAGTTGGGGAGGCATTTCGGTGCATCCTTGCGCAGGAGGCGCTCACGCAGCTCGGTCAGCATCTCCGGCGTGGGAAAAGAGGTTTGCGCGAGACTCCACCCTGGGATCAACAAGAGCAGGAGCAAGAGTCCGGCTGTCGCCCCCGTGGCTCCAGGCCAGAAATTCACATCGAGCTTTCCGTCGCGTGCGCGAATCTCCAACACGCAAAAGAGGAGGACGGCCAAGAGTAGTATCCGCACGAATGCCAACAGGCGATTCACGTTGGGAGACAGTAACGTGAAATGCACTTCCTGCGTCCGGCTGACGGACCCGGTCCAGGTCAACGCCAACGTGTTCCATCGCCAACGCGGGAGACCAGGTCCAGTCTGCACCGCCGCGCTAGGGTCGTACTGTTCGAGTTTGCGCTTGCTGTAGGGCTTCGACGAAAGAACATCATTCAACATGCCGCCACGCCGACCCAGAACGCCGGACTCATCCACACTCGCAGCCTGAGATTTGTCCACTTCCTCTTTATTTTGTCGCATCTCGTCGGCTTTTTCTTCTTCCGGCACCAGTCGCTCATCCGCCGCCATTTGCTGCCTCACCATCGCTTCTTTATCCTTAAAGTCTTCCGGTGCAGGCGCGGCAGGTGGTGGCGTCCCCTCTTGCATCACTTGCCACGGCCGTTCGAGTTGTGGATAGAGTCCCAGACGCGCCTGTTGCAGCACGAACGAAGCGGAAATCAGCAACAGACCCAGCAGCACCACGACGCGATACGCGGAGGCCACGCGACGCGGCCAGCCTTCGGGAAGAACACGGTGGAGGGAGACCGCGGCCAGCACCTGCAACCAAATCCACCACGGCGCACCGGACTCTTGCGCGATGAGGGTCAACGTCGCCAACGCCACTACACCCCACACCCACCCCCAGAGTTTGGACACCGCCACCGCCATGAGAAAGACCGTGAACAAATCCCACAACGTCCAGCGCGCCACCCAGGTGCCGGGCATGTAGTCCACTCCGGACGCATGCAGCACCCGCCAGCCGGGCGGCAGATGGAGTTTTCCGTTCACTTCCTTGAAATCTTGCTCCCATCCGACGGCGGACACCGAGCGGATATTTCCCTCCAAGCGGCTATCCGCCACCAGCGCAACGCGACCACGCCGGAGTTCGACCCCAGCCCGCCCGGACTGGTCGCTCTTGGTGATGAATTGCTCTTGGCCATCGACGGCGACGCGCCCGAGCACCCCAGGCGGGCTCAGATCCAACCGCCAGCCACGGGTCATCACCCCGCCCACTTGATCCTGAATCGTGTAGCCCCGTCCATCGAAATCGAGCCACCATTCGCGCGCCAAGGTCAGTTGATCCGGGTCGGGCTCCGGGTCCCCGCGTTTTTTCTCGACCAACTTGAGAGACTCCCCCGCTTGCAGCCGATAGGTCGGAAAGGCACGCCAGTCGTCAGGCAAGGTCGTCTGTTGAGGGTCGATGGAGAGCGCCCCTTCGATCTCCACCTGGCGCAAATGTGGTCGCGCCTCGAAGACCCAAATCTCTTCTTGCGGCCACGACTCGCCACTCACCGCGGGCAAGGGAACAGTACTGACCTGGGTGCCGGTATGTCGCGCGATGAGGATAAGTGTCCACGTTCCAGCCCGCACCTGCACGCGGAGCTGGCCGTCGGGTTCGAGCCGCGCGGGGAGCGGACTGTTCAGCGACATGGGAATGTACTCGCTGGTGATGGCTGGTCCCAGTAACACTTCCCGTTGTTTGCCCGCGACCTGGAGGTCCACGCGAATGGTGACCATCACCGGAATCTCGTCGGTCAGGCGGCGATAGACCTTGAGTTCCAAGCGGTCCTCGACCTGTTCTTGTTCCACCACTCCTTGTTGGAGCCACACCTTGCCGCTGTCATCCAGTTGCGGGAAGTCGATCACACGATTCTCAAGGGTCAGAGCGACCAACCCCACCTTTTGGGGTACTTGCATCGCCTGCGGCAGGGAATCCCACGCGAAGGTGCCCGTGACCGTGTAACTGCCTGCCTTGACCCACAGGCTAGGAACTCCCTCGCGATCAGTGACCAAGGCGGGCTGGCCATTCATCTGGACATCTTGCGGCCAATGTTCCGCGTCACCGGGAACGGCGATCCACTCTTCACCCACAACCAGCCATTGTTGCGAGAACGACCCACCACGGGCATCCAGCTTGAGTTCGAGGCGCGAGGGCCACAGACACCGTTTCTGCTCGGTATCGTTATAGAGGAATGGACACTCATAGTCCTTGTGATCCTGGAGCACCCATTTCACCCACGGACGCAACGGCTCCGGGACATCCTCCGGCGCCAAGGGCGCGGCATGAGCGGGTACGGCACTCAGCAAGAAACAGAGAAACAATAGGACCTGGTTGTTCATCCTCAGCCCCCTATACACAAGCGCGAGACTCTCAGCCTGAACATGGGTATAGAACAGCTTGAGTGCGGGGGCTACTGTCCCGTGGTGGTTTGCGGCGGGGCGTGCTGGAGCAGGGATGTGAAAATACTCAGAAAAACGCTACACTTTTTTCCGCGCCGGAAATCCACGCACGCGAGAAGCGCATCAGAGAGGGAAAACATGAAATCGCCTTTCATGGGAGAAAGAGCGTGAGGCTTATGACACCGTCACACCTTGATACACTCCTCGATCGTTATACGACGTTCCTGCGCGTCGAAAAGAACGTGTCGGCGCATACGTTGCGCAATTATTTGAGCGACTTGATGCAGTTTTTCGCGTTCATCGAACAGTCACACGCGCAGGCCGAGACACAGCCCATTGTCGTCAGTCAGATCGACCACCATCGTATTCATGCCTATCTCTCCATGCTCCATCGACGGAATAAAAAAAGTTCGATTGGCCGTAAGCTCGCCTCGATCAAAAGTTTCTTTCGCTTCCTCTTGCGGGAAGGAGAGCTGGAGCGCGACCCAACGGCCCTCATTGGCACCCCCAAAAAAGATCAGCCGCTCCCTACTCATCTCCCGGTGGACGACATGTTTCGGCTGCTCGAAACCCCGGCCAATGATGTTCCGAGTGGCGTGCGCGACCGGGCGATTCTCGAAGTGCTGTACTCATGCGGGATACGGGTCAGCGAACTCGTCGGTCTCAATTGGGAACATATCGACGCCAATCTGGAAGTCATTCGCGTCCTCGGCAAGGGCAACAACGAACGGATCGTGCCGATTGGGAGCAAAGCGCTGGAGGCGCTCGCGCGCTATCGTCAAATCCTGCCTCAGTTGATCGCCCCGAAACGACGCCAGGCCGTCATCGCCAACGGCATGGAGCCCACCGCACCCGTGTTCCTCAATAGTCGCGGCGGGCGGCTCACGACTCGCAGCGTGGCGCGATTAGTGGGAGGGCATGCCAGGGATTGCGGCATCGCGGTCCAGACGAGTCCACATGCGTTACGCCACACCTTCGCCACGCATCTGCTCGACGCCGGCGCGGACCTGCGCGCCATCCAAGAATTGCTGGGCCACTCGAGCCTTTCAACCACGCAGAAGTACACGCACATCAATCTCGATCATCTCATGCGGGTATACGACAAGGCGCATCCAAAAGCGTAGGAACCGCAGTTCCTAGTTGTCAGTTTTCAGTTCTCAGTTATAACAGGGGCACGACGGAGGGCGGTTGCGGAGGCAACGGCCCTCCGCCCGTTAGACACTGGAGAAACACGCATGGGTGAACTAATAATGCATGGCACGACGATTCTTTCGCTCCGGCATAAGGGGAACGTCGTGATGGCCGGCGATGGGCAAGTGAGTATTGGCAACGCGGTCGTCAAACACACCGCCCGGAAAATTCGCCGCCTGGCGCAAGGACGGGTGTTAGCGGGATTCGCCGGGAGCACGGCGGACGCGCTCACGCTCTGTGAGAAGTTCGAGAAGAAGTTGGAAGAATACAACAACAACCTGCGCCGCGCCGCCGTGGAACTGGCCAGAGACTGGCGGGCCGACCGCATCCTGCGGCGCTTGGAAGCCATGATGGCGGTGGCCGACCGCGAATCGTCCTTATTGATCTCCGGGATCGGCGATGTGCTGGAGCCGGATGATGGCATCGTCGCGATTGGGTCGGGCGGCAATTTCGCCCTCGCTGCCGCGCGCGTCCTCGTCAAGCATACCGACCTCGACGCCAAAGCCATCGCACTGGAGGCCATGCACACCGCCGCCTCAATCTGCGTGTTTACCAATGACCAAATCGTCATTGAGGAGTTATGACATGGCGAAAGCAAAACACCACGAACTGCAACTCACCGAAGAAGCACGTCAGCACGTCATGACCCCACGGGAGATCGTCTCGGAACTGGACCGCTACATCATCGGCCAACACAAGGCCAAACGGGCCGTGGCCATCGCATTGCGCAACCGCTGGCGCCGGCAGCAGGTCCCGGCGGACTTACGTGATGAAATCGTGCCGAAAAACATCCTGATGATCGGCCCCACCGGCGTCGGCAAAACCGAAATCGCGCGACGGTTGGCGCGCCTGGCGCAAGCGCCGTTCATCAAGGTCGAAGCCTCGAAATTCACCGAGGTCGGCTACGTCGGACGCGACGTGGAATCAATGGTGCGCGATCTCGCCGAACTGGCGGTGAGCATGGTCAAGCAAGAAGCCAAGGAGCGCGTCGAGGCCAAAGCGCGCGGACAAGCGGAGGAGCGACTCCTTGATTTGCTGCTCCCTCAGCCTTCTTCCACACGGCCAGGGTTTGGCGGTGAAGCCGAGCCCCCAACCAATCTCGGCACCCGCGACAAAATGCGCAAAATGCTCCACGAAGGCAAACTGGATGACCGGGAAGTGGAGATTGAAGTCACCAAGACCTCCACGCCGTTCGTCGAAGTCATGGCCCCACAAGGCATGGAAGAATTGGAAGGACATCTCAAGGAGATGTTTTCCAGCATGGTGCCAAAAAAGACCAAGCAGCAACGGATGAAAGTCCCGGATGCGCTCGACGTGCTCACCCAAGAAGAAGCCGACAAACTGGTGGACGCGGAAGCTACGGTGCACGAGGCGATCCACCGCCTGGAACAGAGTGGCATCATCTTCATTGATGAAATCGACAAAATCGCCAGCCGCGACAGCGCGCATGGCCCCGATGTCTCGCGCCAAGGCGTGCAGCGCGATCTGCTGCCGCTGGTAGAAGGCAGCACGGTCCACACCAAGTACGGCATGGTCCGCACCGATCACGTGCTGTTCATCGCGTCCGGCGCTTTCCATATCAGCAAGCCGTCGGACCTCATCCCCGAATTTCAAGGGCGCTTTCCCATTCGCGTCGAGTTGTCCCCGTTGACGCGCGAGGACTTCATCCGCATCCTCACCGAGCCGAAGAACGCCTTGCTGGCGCAGTACACCGCGCTGATGGCCACTGAGAATGTCACGCTCGAATTTCAAGCGAGTGCCGCGGAAGAGATCGCGCGTATCGCGGCCACCGTCAACGAACGCACGGAAAATATCGGCGCGCGTCGGCTGCATACCGTCGTCGAGCGTCTCCTGGAGGAGCTGTCATTTGATGGGCCGGAACTCAACGGGCAACGAATTGTGATTGATGCCGCTTACGTCAAGGATAAGCTCGATGCCATTGTGAAGGACGAGGATTTGTCGCGGTATATTTTGTAGAAAAGCTAAAAGCTATTAGCTTTTAGCTGTTAGCCAGACGTAGGCGGGCTGCGCCCGCCACAACGACACAGGGGGCTTTGTTCTGGCTAACAGCTAATAGCTATTAGCCTCCTTGGCTGCACTACTGCACCCCACGCATCAACGTCGCCTTCGCCACACGTTCAAGGGCCAGCACGTAGGTCGCGGCGCGCCACGAGAGGCGACGAGCCTTCACTAATTGACTCACATCGCGATACGCCTTGGTCATCAACGCCCGTAACTCTCTGTCCACCCGCTCACCATCCCAGCGGAACTGCTGCACGTTTTGCACCCACTCGAAATACGAGACCGTCACTCCGCCAACATTCACCAAAATATCCGGGAGCGTGGGAATCCCGCGCCGCTGGAGGACTTCGTCCCCTTCCGCGGTCGTCGGGGCATTGGCCGCTTCGATGACCACCTCAGCACGTAACGCTTGCGCGCGCTCTTTCGTGAGCACTCCACCGAGGGCCGCTGGAATAAAGACATCACAGGGAATGGTGAAAATCGCCTCTCCCGTGATCGCCTCAGCCTCGCGAAATCCTTGCACCATTCCTTTATTCCTACGCACATGCTCAATCAGCGCCGGGATCGGCAGCCCATCCGCGCGAGACACCCCACCAGAGACATCCGTCACCGCGATGATTTTCGCGCCTGCCTGCTGCAAGAACAGCGCGGTATACGAACCAACATTGCCGAACCCTTGAATCGCCACCTGTGCCCCTTGCAGCGTCCGGCCCAGTTCAGAGAAAAAATCCGCCATGACAAACGCCACCCCGCGACCCGTGGCTTCCTCGCGGCCAACCGAACCATGCAAATCAAGCGGCTTGCCGGTGACCACGGCGGGGGAGAATCCATAAAAGCGCGAATACTCATCCATCACCCACGCCATCACTTGGGCATTGGTGTTCACATCCGGTGCGGGAATATCGACAGTGGGGCCAATGATCTCGCGGATATGGGAAATGAACTTCCGGGTCACCCGCTCCAGTTCACGCACACTCAACGCCGCGGGATCACAGTTGATGCCCCCTTTCGCTCCGCCGTACGGAATGCCCACGACCGCGGTTTTCCAGGTCATTAACGATGCCAGCGCGGTCACATCCTCGGCATCCACCGTGGGGTGATAACGCAACCCACCTTTCATCGGCCCGCGCGCGTCGTTGTGCTGCACGCGATAGCCATTGAAGGTAGCAATCTCGCCGTTATCCAACTCGATAGCCACCTCAACCTTTATTTCCCGATTGGGATTCAGGATTAGTTTTTCGACACGCGGCCCCAGCTCCAACACCTTGGCCGCCTGACGGATATTCGCATTCACCATCTCAAGCTGACTCATTGCCTCGGCTCCTTCTCACCCTGACGCTACCGCCCCAGTTGCTCTCCACTCTCCACTCTCCACTCTTCACTCTTTCCCGTCCTGACTCTGCCGCACCAAACTCTGCACTCCGTAGGTTTCCAGAATCTTGTTGATATTGGTGGTCTTAATGTCCATGCCACTACCAGTCAGCGGCAGAAGGATAATCTTCTTGCCCGCCAGCGCCTCGGCGATTTTGAGTTTCACCATCACCTCACCACCACTGCCCGCCAGCGCCTTGTTCATTTCGGTGATGCCCTGCGCCTCGGCCTACCCTTCCGCCTCGATCGCCTCGGCATAGCGTTGCTGCTGCTCGTAATAGGCATCCGCCTCAATCTGCGCTTGCCGGAAGCGGCCATCGGTCTCGGCCACCATCTTGTTCACCTCACCCTTGGCGTCCTCCAGCTTTTTCAGGTACTCCTCTTGCGCGGCATGGGTCGCCGCTTTGTTTTGTTCGGCGACCTGATCGGCAACTTTCTTATCCTCGATCGCGCGCTGATAGGCCGGGTTAAAGCGATAGTCCTTGGTCGAGATCCGCTCGACAACCACACCATAGGGAGTGAGCAATTCGTTCAGGACACGTTTGGCGTACTCTGCTTTCTCGTCGCGTTTGTCGGAAATATAAAACTCCTCGGTTTTTAGTTCGCCGAAAATATCTCGCGTCCGGCTGCGCGCGACCGTGCGAATGACTTTATCCTTCAGCTCAAAATCATTGGCCGCCACCTCCTGGATGATCTTCGGCGCTTGTGTGGGATCAATGCGGTACGAGATGATGACATCCAGACTAATGTCATTGCCGTCCATGGTCTTGAACAAGAGATCATCGCGCATGCGTCGGTCACCGCTCGTCGCGGCGAGCGTCATGTCCACATTCTGCATCCGCGTGTCGAGCACATGCCAATCGCTCAGAAAAAACGGAAAGAAAAAATACAACGCGCCGGGCTGGTACACCTGGGGATCGACGCCACTCTCTTTCAGGAAATCCCACTTCACCGTGCGCACCCCCACCTCGGTCGGCCCCGTCGTGCGCGGATAGGGAAACATCACCACGCCGAAAATAAGAGCAAGCAGTAAGATCAGAATTTTCATATCATTCCTCTAGCGCTTCATCTCGAACAGTTTCATGCTCTGTTCAAGGTTGAGGGGATTGATCCCGTTGGCGCCATCGCTGGGCAGGATAATCACTTCGAGTCCCTTGTAGACCTCGGCCATCTTGAGGCCGACCATGCGATCCGACCCCGCTCCTTGGAAGGCATCGTTGCGCAGTTGCGTGCGTTTGGCGTCAGCGAGCTTGACCAGCAGATCGGCCTCGGCCTTTTTCTTGCGCACGTACAAATCGCGCTCAGCCTCCTTGCGCGTGACATACGAACGGCCTTCCTGCAACTTGATATCCACCGTCGCCTCGCCCTCTTGAATGATCTTCTTGAGGTTCGCCCCTTCGGTGGCCGCGCGCCCTTCGGCCTGGTTCTTGAACACGAGCTGATCCTTGAGCTTCTTTTCCTCGATATTTTTCTGAATCTCCTCGGTGTAACGAAAATAGCGCACGAGCACATGGTCCGCCGTTAAGCCATATTGCTCCAGCTCGGCGTTGAGAATTTTTTTCGCGCGAGCCGCTTTCTCGGCACGCAAGGGGCTGTTGTAAAATTCCTCGGTCGTCAGCTCGCCCAGCGCTTGCTTGAGGACCGGTTCCGCCCTGGGCACGATGCCGCTGTCCTCGAACGCTCGGCCCGGTCCCAGTTTGGTGAACACGAGATACGGATCGACGATTTTGTAGACGATGCTCACATCGACATCGACAAAGAACCCATCCGAGGTCTGAATGTGAGCGGGCTTACTGACCCGGGCTTCGCGCGCGGCCTCTTCCTTCGCGCCCGTGAGGTCGAGCACCTGGAGGTCGCGCGGGAAGCGGTACATCTCCTCCACCGTGAACGGCTTGAACACCCAACGAAAGCCCGGCTCATAGACTCGGGACTGTACACCAGCGGTGCGCCACGGCAGAGCGATGCGCACCACCTTGATGCCGTATTCGTTGGGGGCGATATAGGTGAAGCAGAAGAAGAGCAGGATCTTGAAGAGCAGGAACAGCGCGATCGCCGCGCCCAGGAGGTTGAGAAAAGGGCCGCCCTGCAAGAATCGACCGAAAGCGGACACTTGCCCTAATCGCTCCCGGAATTTTTCCAGGTCAATCACTTTTGATGGATCAAATGGCGGTTCACCACGTGGCATGTTTTTCTCCTGTTACGTCTATCTTATTCCCGATTCAGCCGAATCGTTCAAAAACCAACACCCTACGACAGAACAAATACGCCTTCGAAAACGAAAACGTCAAAATTTTGACGCTGTAGCAAAAAATTTACCCTTGTCGCTCGTTTGTCGTCTTTCTCTCATATTTTTTTCTGGGCAATAAATCCACTTTTTTGAGCATCTATAAGGACTTATTCGGCGACTTTTTTTTAGATCTATTCTGGCACAACGATTGCTCAAAACATTAACCTGTGTGGGAGGTGTACAATGACTCAGAAGAAAACAACATTACTCGAACTCGTACAAACAGTCAGCCAATTCGCCAAGGATGATAATGAAATCGTGACGGTCGTCGCTCACATGATTAACAGTGGGCGAGTCCGGTTATGCGGCACCTTCGCTGGAGCAAAAATTTCGTATACTTCGCCGCTTGATGTTTTCCCGGTGTGGGCGCGGCCAAACTTACCGCCAACACCGCCACGCCGCCCGGCCATCGCGGCGTAACCAAGCCCTGGTTACGAGGGTTGTTCTCGTAACCGAAACTTCGGGAGGGTGACCTCGGAAGTCACCGCCTCGAACGTCACTTCCACCGGGGCTCCGCAGAATAACGCTTCATTCTTACACCCCACCACCTGACTAATAATCTGCGGTCCCTCGGCCAACTCGATCAACGCCACGTTGTAAGGAATCTCCTCCTTGAAACCTGGATGCCAGAGTTGGTGATAGACCCCGAACGAGTAGATAGTCCCCTTGCCGCTCAGGCGTATCCAGTCCTGGTCGGCGGACAGACAGTTGGTGCACGCTGGCCCCGGCGGGAGATGAATATAGTGGCACGCGCGACACTGCTGCGCGACAAACTCATGCCGCTTGGCCGCGTGCCAATACGGCGCGTTCCATTTTTCGATCACGGGCAGGGGTTTGCTATAGTCCGCCATCGTATTACCTCCGTAGAATCAACGCTCCGGCATGCTCACGCAGGCCGCCAGTATAGGTACACATCAGCAGCTCCGCGTCCTTGATTTGGCGAGGGCCGCACTCGCCACGCAATTGCCGCACGGCATCACACGTATTCTGCCAGCCCACCATATAGGTCTCGGACAGTTGTCCGCCATTCACATTCACTGGCAGTTCGCCCCCAAGCGCGATCCGTCCGTTCTGAATCCAACGGCCCGCTTCCCCCACCGGACAGAAGCCATAGTTCTCCAGCGCCGCGATGATCGCGGGACTGTACGCATCTTGGACATAGAGCGCTTGAATATCCTTGACGCCGACATCCGCCATCGGAAAGACCATTTGCGCCACGCGCTGCTGTTGAAAACTCTGCATGACGAGATCGGGCGTCTCGTAAGCGCGAAATGCTTCTTGCCGCCCCATGCCACGAATGTACACGGGTTGCTTGCGTAAATTCTGAGCGCGGTCGGCGGTCGTCACAATAAAAGCATGGCCACCATCAGTGATGTAGCAGTAGTCGAACAGCCGTAACGGCTCGACCACGTATCGTGCGCTCATGTAGTCATCAAGCGTAATCGGCGTCCGTTGCGCCGCCTTAGGATTCAGCATCGCGTTCTGGCGTTGATTGATGGCAATAGTCGCAAGCTGCTCCTCGGTAGTGCCGTACAAATGCTGATGGCGGCGGAACGCGAAGGCGAACGGCAAGGACGGATTGAACGCGCCGTAGGGGGCATGTTCCTCCAGCAGCGCGTCTCCGAAGCGGTTGCGATTGGTCTTTTGGTTGGTGCCATAAATCAGCAGCACATAATTCGCCAGGCCCGCATGCAACAGCAGGGCGGCATGCTGAATCATGTAACAGCCAGTCGCGCCGGAGCCATCAATCGCGCCACCGACGCGCGGATTGAGGCCGAGCATCAAGCCAACTTTGAGATAATCGCCTTGGTGGCCATAGCTACGTTGGACGAAGAGGCCATCGATGTCATCCTTCTTGAGGCCACAGTCCTGTAGGGCCGCGCGCGCGGCATCAATGGCGAGTTCATCCCCAGTTTTCTCCGGCACCGCACCTTGTCGGGTCTCACCAACTCCCACAATACAAATCTCATCGCGTAGGTCGTGTAATCCCATGCGTGTCCCTCCTGCGTGAGGAGCTATACCAGAAGAGAAACTGTTTGGGCAGGTCGCAGGGCAAGTCACAGGCAAGTCGGGGGCAAGTCGCTACAAGTCTCAGGCGAGTCTCAAGCAAGTCAAGAGGAGGCCCTTTCCGAGTTTCCTCTCCCTGCTGGGAGAGGGCTAGGGTGAGGGGGATCAAGTGACCTTTTCCTTTCCTTCTTTCGCACCCCTCAATGCTGACAAGGCCGCCGCGGCGACACTTCATGCCGTTGCGCGCAAAGGCCGGAAGAACGCCCGCACATCCTGGACGAGCTGCTCCGGCTCTTCCGCGTGCGCGAAGTGACCTCCCGCCGTCATCACCGTCCAGCGTTTGAGATTGTAATACTGCTCGGCCCAGCGTTTCGGCGGGATCAACAGCTCCTTGGGAAAGACCGCGATGCCCGTGGGGGCCTCAATGACCGGCGTCCGGTTGTGCGCGGGCGTCCAGGGCCGATGGCGCGCTTCATAGTAGTAGCGCACGGAAGTCACGAAACTCTCCGTGACCCAGTAGATCATCAACGTGGTCAGCAGGTCGTCCTTGGAAAAGCGCTTCTCCACATTGCCGCCACAGTCGCTCCAGTTACGACGTCGCTCGGTAATCCACGCCGCCAGCGCCACCGGCGAATCGTGCATCCCATACGCGAGCGTCTGCGGGTCCGCCGTTTGCACCGCGAGGTGACTGGAGATGGTCGGCGCGGCTTCTTGCATGCGCGCATACCACTGCTTCTCATCAGGGCCGTAGTCACTCTCCGCCGGCAGCGACCTTTGGGTGATAAAGTCCAAGGCGACCGCGAGATTGAGATGAATCCCAATGAGCGCTTGTGGATATTTATGGCCAAGTTGGGAAGTGACTAACGCGCCCCAATCGCCCCCTTGCGCGGCGAATTTCTTGTACCCCAGCACATCTTGCATCAGCGTCACCCACAGGTCGGCGGTACGCCAGAAGTTGATGCCGGGAGTCGTCAGCGGAGTGGAAAAGCCATAACCGGGTAACGACGGCACCACCACATCAAACGCATCAGCGGGGTCGCCACCAAACGCCGCCGGGTCGGCGAGCGGGCGAATCACTTTGCGCAAATCCCAGAACGTCCACGGCCAGCCATGCGTCAGAATCAGCGGAGTAGGGTTCGGTCCTTTGCCGGGCTCGTGAATGAAATGAATAGGCATGCCTTCGATCGTGACTTTGTAGTTGGAGAAGGAATTCATCTCTTGTTCATGCGCGCGCCAGTTGTAGCCATCGCGCCAGTAGGCCACCAGCTCTTTCAAGTAGGCGGCGTTGGCGCCGTACCGCCAATCGTCATTGGCGAAGTCGTTCGGCCAACGCACGCGCGCGAGGCGATCACGGAGATCGGTGAGGGTAGATTCGGGAATAGCGATAGTGAAGGGCGTTTTCTGCATGCGCGGCTCCTTTGTGTGGAATGTCGGAGCGGAGTGTAGCGCGGGAGCGTGCGCGGCGGCAATGCGTGGGGGGAGTGGGTGCGCGGAGCGCTCCCTACGATGAAAAAGCGAGATTGGCAGCCGCGCGCGGTATAGGAACTCGGTCTCCTTACGAAGAAACTCACTGGCAAAGGCACGCCACTCGCGGTGACACTCCCCACCACCTTTGACCCCGTCTGGGAGCGAGACGGCATTCTCGAACAACCGCCACCAGGGAAAGGCAAAGGCAAGAAAGCCTAGTGGGTTGAGCAGATGCTGGGCATGGTGCCGCCCTCGGTCTGGACGCTCGCCTGACTTGCAGTTTACATATATGTACAACAAGCACCAACGTAGAGAGTGGCTTGATAGAGAGAAGGAGAGAAGAGTGAGTCGGATTGTCGCAAAAGGGGCATGGGGAACTGTTGAGTGGGGGAAACTCTTCGAGGAGAGATGCCCGCTTATGAATATTACGCTGCTCTTAGCGAATCCGATAAGGCAAAAGTAATAGCACTTTTCCGCTCATTCGCTGAGCGTGGAGAGATGAGAAATCGGGAAAAGTTCAGAAAGCTAGGACAAAAAGCCAAAGGCGAAGGATCGGAGCTTTTTGAATTCAAGAGTTTTCAAGACAGATTTATTGGACAGTTTCGACCAGGGAAACGATTTATCATTGTACATGCCGTGCGTAAGAAAAGTGCCAACCTACCAAAGCCTGACATAGAAAAAGCGGTTCGTCTTTTGCGTGAAAATGACCAACGAGAATAAGGAACTCATCAATGAAAAAGACCAGCACGGACTACGACCTTTTTGAACAGTCCTCTCTTCGGAATAGACAGCTCCTGAGGGAGGAGGAATTGATTGTGGCGGTGACCGAGGCCTTGAGCGCGGCGATGGAAGAAGACGGCGTGAAAAAAGCTCAATTGGCGGAGCGTTTGGGAAAGACCAAAGGATTTGTGACGCAGTTGCTTGCGGGTGGGCGCAACTTGACCCTAAGAACAATCGCGAATCTCGCGGGTGCCCTTGGGTACCGTGTCCAAATTACGCTCTTGAGAGAAGCTCTTCAGAAACAAGACGGTTTTGAGGGTCCCCAAAAGAAACATCAAAACGATACGACAGGTGGGCAGAGATCGCGGCTTTGCCGAACGACCAGGACGCCCCGTCGATCAATCGCCGCGCTACGGCAGGACGCCTCATGAATGGGGCGCAGAAGCCGGATTGATCCGGCGTCCCCGCGTAGCGCGGGCATTGATGCCCGCGCGGAAAAGCGCAATTCGTGCCCGTGTGTAGTATAGGCAAACTCTGCTCACTTTTTCTGTCTGGCTGACGACTGAACGCTGACGGCTGAGTGCTGCGCGTAAGAAATGTAGCGGCAGGAGCCCTTCTCCCGCCGCGATGAAGTGGCGGAACGGACTATGGCCGGACGTTCGTACAAGTATTCACGTTAGCCCACGTATACGCAGTGCCGCTTTTAGTCAGACTCGCTACGTGCCAATACCGCGTTGCCGTTGTGCAGCTTGCAGGCGGTACCCCATAGAAAGTGCCAATCGGCGTCGCTCCGTTATATATTTGCACGGACGCTTGAGAGCCTGTCCACGACGGATTGAAAATAGTTTCCGTGGGCGAATACCAGCGGTCGATCACCACCCGATAGACACCATTGGCCGCCGCCGAGCTGATTACGAGGGTTTCCACCGGTTCGAAGTCGTTAAACGAGTCACGTGGATTTTTCACAAAGGGTGCGGCTATCAAGTCACCGGGGGTAGAGAAGGGGTCAACATAGGTCAAGTTGGGAAGCTTCAAGAGAAGATCAAAGTCCCAGCCGTTACATGTATCAACACAGCCTGGGGTATCGTCGATCGGCTGAATGTTTTTCCAGTCCACCGTCACGGTGGCGTTGCCTGTGGCGCGGGCCTTCGGCAGCGCGTCGGTGAAAGGACCAACCACCACACCAAGGACAGCTGAGAGACTGCGGAGAGCAGTATTGACGTACCCAGCCCTGTCACCCCTTAGCGTCCAGGCTCCGACCGTCAGCCCGGTCATCTCGTACGCCCCTCCCCGATTAGTCCCATCCACCGCGACTTGAGTGGCTCTAGAAAAGAGTCGGGCATTGCTTGCCGTCGTATTCGCACTCGGTGCTGTTCCGGTAAACGGATCAAGAAGTGAGCCTACGCGAGCGGCACCACCGCGGTTACGACGGGTTCAGTGCCAACCACCCGGGTCGTATGTCCGGTCCCGGTGATGTCTTCGACGAGACGCGCGTCCCCTGGCCCAAAGCGGCGGATCGTGCCGTCGCCCAACCCAATTTCCAGTTGCCCGGACAGAATAATCACATATTGCCGGCGTGGCGCCGGATGCCAGTCGATGAATGTCCCCACCGGCATTTGATTGAACACGATATGTGACACCATCAGCGGCGTGGTCAGCATTGGATGTGAACTCACACTCTGATCTTCAATGCGCGATTTTCCATCCGCTCCGGCATACAGTCGAAAAATACCCATGATTCAGTTCCTCCGCTGGGAGAGCATACGCTGTCTCATCACGGTTGCAAGACTTTCACGCCGTTCCCATAGCGTGGTTTTCCTTAACGTTGCATGCTTCCGCTGGGGTGGCGGTTGGGTGGGTACGCTGTTCTGGTGCGGGGTGCATCCGGAGCGGGAGATCAACTTTCGCGCAGGAGGAGGTGGCTATGGGTGATCCACCTCTCCGCTCAAGAACCTCGCGATACGTGGGAATGCGTTCGCGTCCTGAATGAAGAAGAGATGCCCCCCTTCAAAGAGTTCGAGCCTGGCATGCGGAATCCGCCGGAGCATCGCCTCCTGATTACTCACCGACGCAATGCCGTCATAACGACCACCGCAAATCAACACGGACATCGGCAAGGAGGGTAAGCGCTCATAGGTGTTGTGATCTTTCCGCGCCTCAATCTGCCGTCGCGCTCCGGCGGCGCGGCCAGGTTCATGGGCACCAACCTTGAGCCCAGCGATCATTTCATCAACTAAGGTCTTCAACTCTGGCGCATGCGTTGCCTGCCACGCGGCATCACGCCGCATATCACTCAGTTCAACAACGCGCCGTCCCCACTCTTCCAATGAGAGTCCGGTGAGTTCGTGCAATGGATATGAAGCACCACCCGCGCCTCCACTGCTGGTACAGGCTAACACGAGTCGTTCTACCCGCGGTGGATAGCGAACAGCGAATTCTTGCGCGACCATTCCCCCGAATGACACACCCATCACCAGACACCGGTCCCACCCCACCGCCTCAAGCAGGGCATCCGCATCCGCGGCATAATCGGCCATCGTGTACGGTACATCAGGTCGATCACTTTGCCCCAGTCCGCGTTGGTCATAGGCGAGGACTTCGAACTGCTGGGGAAGCGGAGAGTCAAAGGCATTCGGCGAGCGCCGCAGATCACCCCCAGTGCCACTGATGAAGAGAAGCCGAGGTCCGGTCCCACGAATGTCATAATGCACACGGATGTCACGGACAGAGATAAATGGCATGAGGGTCAATCTCCTTATAGATATTCAATGCTTTGGGCGTTGAATGCGGCTAATAGATTTCTGAAGTCGGGGCTCACCGGTGTGGTCTTTCCGCCAAGCGAGGCACAAGAGCGTTAATTCCCATACGGCATTCATCCGTTCCGCGGGCGTGAAGTTTTCCCATTCCTGCTCTTCCGATGGCGGAGGATCGCCTGGACGAATGACACGGCTGATGATGTTTTTGCGATGTGAGGGCAGTTTCATAGCGCCTATTGTAACGTAGCGTCCCGCGAGATTCCCCCCTTGTTATCAAAGGAGGCCAACGGGACGATAGGGCCGTACGACATGCAGTTCAGCAACACCGGAAGCCGAATGTTGCAATTACGGGTTGATGATAACTTCACGGGCTAACCCACGGAACAACACATCAAGGCGGTTCAGCACGTCTCGCCCCAAGATACGCTCGTGTCCTATAAAATCGGCCTGAAGCCGACAGAGGTACGCTTTGCCATCAAGATACGCCCACGCCTGAAAGATAACAGTTGTAACCGCGGTTTCTCCTACGCCGCCCATCAAGCCAGGAATCCCATCTCCAGGATGAAGCGTCAGTCGTTCACAATCCGACCACGGCAACGCACTCGCATCCGCGCCCGTGTCAGGAATGACCCGCTCCAAGACCACCCCCGGCGATCCGACCTGTTTACGAAATTCCACCGTAATCACAGGAAGAGGTTCATTGGGATAGGTCGTATCGTACGAGAATGACGTCCGACGCATACGATTCGGTTCGTGCTCATGCCCAACACAAGTGACGAACGGATGTTGTCCTGAATCTTGGGCAGCATGAAAGACTTCAACGGGACTCGTGCCAGACACGATCACACGGCCATTCGCAAACCCAATCCATTGATCCGCGTATTGCGAGAGTAGCGTGTTGCGCTGCGTCCAGTATTCGGCTTCGTTATTCCGCCAGTCGGGATGAATCCGTTTGGCGATCTCAGGAGGCAGCCCGTCGAGTAAGCTTCTCATGGAAGACCTCACTTATTACTGAAGGCTTTACCGATCAGTCTCCGATAGCCTCACGAGAATGTACTACAGCCATCCTCCAATTGACAATGCTTCTTGCCCCCGGCCTCTAGCGCACCACCGGCACAAACCGCTACCTTACCGTCCAATTCCCACGAACACCAAAAGAAAGGACATCACAATGAAAAAGATTCGTTTTGATGGTCGAGTGGCGGTCGTCACTGGCGCGGGCAACGGGCTGGGGCGGAGTCATGCGTTGTTTCTCGCTTCCCGTGGAGCGAAAGTCGTCGTCAACGATTTGGGCGGCACTGTCGCGGGCACCGGCGGTTCGCGGTCGGTCGCCGATGCGGTGGTCAATGAAATCAAGGTGGTGGGTGGTGAAGCGGTCGCCAACTATGATTCCGTCGCCACCGAAGAAGGTGGACGCAACATTATCAAGACCGCGCTTGATGCCTTTGGCACGGTGGACATCCTGATTAACAACGCTGGCAATGTTCGCGATAAAACCCTGGCGAAAATGGACCTCGCTGACTTCCGCGCGTTGATTGATGTCCATCTGATGGGCGCGGTCTATTGCTCGCACGCCGCCTGGCCCACGATGCGCGAAAAAAACTTTGGTCGGATCGTGATGACTTCTTCCGCTGCTGGTTTGTACGGTAATCATGGCCACACCAACTATGGCGCGGCCAAGATGTCGGTGATCGGCTTTATGAATGCGCTCAAAGAAGAAGGACGCAAACATAACATCACCGTGCATGCCATCGCTCCGATGGCGCTCACTCGCATGACCGAGGCGATCACCGCGCCGAAAATCGCCCAACTGCTCAAGCCCGCATACGTCACTGCGGCGGTAGCCTGGTTCTGCGCGCCGGAGAACGAGGACACTGGCCACATCATCGAAGCTGGGGCGGGCTACTACGCCAAGGTCGAGGTGCGGGAGTCGCAAGGGGTGCTGTTCGGCACGGACACGATTCCGACGCCGGAACAGATTCGGGAGCGCTACGGCGAAATCTGCGACATGAGCCAGGCCGCGCCGTACGCCAATACCTCGGAGTTGATGCGGCGAGTCTTTCGGCTAGTCGCGCCGAAGGGATAAATGCTACAAAGAGGCACTCAGCGGTCAGCGGTCAGCAGTCAGCAAAAAAAGGAAGAGCGGAAGATTCTGTCGGAAGCTAAAAGCTGATGGCTGAGTGCTGAACGCTTCTTCATGAAAAAAAGGAGGGGAACGCATGCAATTCGAAACACTGGCCACTGGTTATGGACTGCTCGAAGGTCCGCGGACCGACGCGCAGAATCGACTGTATTATAGTGACGTGCGGGGCGGCGGGGTCTTTCGTCGTAATCCTGACGGTCGTATCGAGACGTTGATTCTAGATCGCAAATCCGTGGGCGGGATCGCGTTGAATGCGAACGGTGGACTGATTGTCACTGGCAAATCGGTCGCTCAGTGGGATGAGAAAACCGGACAACTGAAGGACCTGTTCTCCGAATGGAACGGCAAGCCGCTGTTCGGCCTCAATGACCTCACCATCGACGACCAGGGCAGCATCTGGGCGGGCACGTTTGGCTGCGACATCAACCAGTTTGACTTCAAGAGCACGCCGCCACCAGGATCACTGTTCCGGATCGACCCACCAGGAACAGTGACCCACTTGTGGGAAGGCGTGGAGATCACCAACGGTTTGGGATTCAGCCCGGATCGCAAGCTGCTGTATCATAGCGACTCCACCACCCGCGCGGTGTGGGCGCATGATGTCCATGCGGACCGTACCGTCAGCTCACGGCAACTGTTCGCGAAACTGCCGGAAGGGATGCCCGACGGGTTGACCATTGATGTCGAAGGTGGTGTGTGGGTGGCAGTGGTTGCCGGCCCAGGCGAAATTGTCCGCTTCAAGAAAGATGGGACCCTGGATCGACGGATCAAGGTTCCAGCGAAAACCGTCACCAGCCTGGCTTTTGGTGGACCCGATATGCAAGACCTCTATGTCGTTACCGCGAACAATGACAACCGCGAACTCAAGGGCACGGTCTTCCGTACTCGCTCGGATATTCCAGGGTTGCCAGTACCACTCGCAAAGTTCTAGAGTGGGCAGGGAATGAAGAATGAAGAATAAATTCAGACAACACGCAACACGTTTGACGCACAATAAATAAAGGAGGGACGATGCAATACGATCTACTTATTAAAAACGGAACCGTCATCGACGGGTCCGGCATGCCGCGCTTTCGCGGTGACATCGGTATCGCGCACGGCAAAATCGCCGCTATCGGCAAGATTCGCGACCAGGCGAAACAGGTGCTTGATGCCGAGGGACACGTGGTCGCACCGGGCTTCGTTGACGGCCACACCCACATGGATGCGCAAGTATTCTGGGATCCATTGGGCACGAGCTCGTGCTGGCATGGCATCACCAGCGTCGTCATGGGCAACTGTGGTTTTTCGCTGGCTCCCTGTAGCGAAAAAGACAAACTGATGGTGATGCGCAATTTGGAGCGCGCCGAAGACATTTCCCCGGAAGCCATGGAAGCGGGCATCAAATGGAGTTGGACGACCTATCCTGAATATCTCGACGCGGTGGATCGGCTGCCCAAGGGCATCAACTACTCCGCCTATATGGGCCATTCCGCGTTGCGCACCTTCGTCATGGGCGAGCGCGCCTTTACCGATGCCGCGACCCCCGATGAGATCGAGACGATGAAACGCCACGTGCGCGATGCCATTCGCGCCGGTGCCATCGGCTTCACCACCTCACGTACACGCAATCATCAAACCCCGGATGGCCAACCAGTCGCCAGTCGTCTCGCGACCTGGGATGAAGTCCGCCAGCTCGTTGGCGTGATGGGCGAAATGAACGCGGGCGTGTTTGAGATCGCCGGTGAGGATACCGACATCAACCCCGACCTTCGGGCTGATTATCTGGGCCGCTTGAAAGCCCTCGCGGTTGATACCGGCGTGCCGGTCACCTTTGGTGTCTTCAGTCGCCGCAATGCTCCGGGCCTCTGGCAGGATTACCTCAAGACCATCGACGAGACCGCCGCGGCCGGTGGACGGATGTTCGCCCAAGTGCATAGCCGTTCGATCAACGTCGTCTTGTCATTCCAAACGGTGACGCCATTCGACAAACTCCCGGTGTGGCGTGACATCCGCAAATTACCGCTGAAGGACCAGGAAGCGAAACTGCGCGATCCAGAAATCCGTCGCCAGTTGGTCGCCGCCGTGCACAACATGCCACGCGAGCAAGGCAAGGAAGTGGGCACCGAGCCGCGGCGCGCGAACTTCAAATGGCTGCTGGCATTGGAAACCCCGACTCCCCCACATCGCTCGGTCGCGGAAATCGCCGACGCGCAAAACAAGGACCCGGTCGAGGTGTTCATTGACATGTCATTGGAAAAGAATCTGAAACAATTCTTCCTCCAACCGTTGGTCAACGAAAAAGACGAGTATACCTTGGAGATGATGAAGCACCCCCGCGCGGTGGTCACCTTCTCGGACTCCGGCGCGCACGTCTCTCAGATCATGGATTCGTCACTCCAGACGCATCTGTTGAGCTACTGGGTGCGGCAGAAACAAGCCGTACAGTTGGAAGAAGCGGTACGGATGTTGAGCTTTGTTCCGGCTTCGCAGTGGGGGCTCAATGGCCGCGGCTTACTGCGTGAGGGGTGGAACGCGGACATCGTGGTGTTCAATCCCGACACCATCGCGCCGATGATGCCAGAGCTGGAGTATGATTTACCAGCAGGTGCGCGTCGCTTGAAGCAGAAAGCGACAGGCATTCTGGCGACGATTGTCGCTGGTGAAGTGGTGCTCCGTAACAACGAGCACACCGGCGCGTTGCCTGGACAGTTGCTGCGTGGACCGTTGGCGCGGCGATAGACGAAGAAGTTTCGAGTTCCGAGTTTCGAGTTGTCGAGGGCGGGTCGTGACCGCCCTCCCCGACGAGCGGGGGGGCTGATGTAGGGGCGAAAGATTTTTCGCCCCTACTCCCACAACGATAACTGCCTTAACTTTATGTCATTGCCCGGCTGGGTGAGGGGCAGGGTGAAGGGAATCAAGATGAGTACCGATTTTGTTCGGCAAAGTTCATAAGGTCCAGGGTTCAATTCCCTTTCGTCTCCACTTTCTTTCCCACGCTGTATCATGGCCGATCCAATAACAACCGAACGGATCAAGTTCAAAACCGAGGTGCTCAAACTGACGACCCTGGTCGGAGTTGCAGTGGGAGGAAGCAGTATTGGCCTGCTCCTCGGCGACCACACTCCCTTGCGACTTGTCTTGGCAGCATTAGGCATCTTCGCTACTTTGGGAACTACTGGGACGATGTGGCGTCTCTATGTGGACATTAGCCGTCTTATCGATTCCCTCAAGGAGGACGTATGAGTGCAACCGATTGGCTCGCAACAGGCATGGCGGCTATCGTGCTGGCTGCCTTTGTTGTCGTGTTTTGGAAAATGGCGACCCACCGTTAAAAGATCAGGAATCCCCCCATTACTACGCAATGGCATTAGGTTAAGCGAACATGTGATTGCCGACGAATTGTAGAGATCGCGAGAAAAATAAAGGAAAAGATCACTCGATCCCCCTCACCCTAGCCCTCTCCCAGCCGGGAGAGGGAACTTTTGGACCCTACTCACTTAATACCATTGCCCTTACACGGGGTGGCTTTTGTCCCATCCCTACCGAAACGTCCCGATCAACTTTTCATACCGCTCAAGTATCGGCCATTGTTTCTCAGGAACGACGGCATCAATCAGAAACAAAATCCGATTGAACCCCATCTCCAGCAGTTCAGGAATCCGCGCTTCCAGCCCTTTTTTGCCAGCCAACCCGTAAGCCGTGATGATGCTCAGATCGAACTCCTTCATTGAGCGCCCACGCCGGTCCGCTTCCACCCGCAGTTCCGCTAGTCCCTGCGCGAGGTCATAGCCCGCATCCAGCGGGAACCAGCCGTTGCCATACTCCGCCGTCCGCTTGATCGCCCACTTCGACATCGCCCCGATCAACACCGGCGGCCCTCCGGCTTGCACCGGCTTGGGCCAACACCACAGGGGATCGAAGTTCACATATTGACCGTGAAATTCCGCCACATCCTTCGTCCAGATTTCCCGCATCGCCAACACCCGTTCACGCGTGACTTTCCAGCGATCCTTGAACGCGACGCCGTGATCGGCCATCTCTTCGACATTCCAGCCCGACCCAATGCCAAAGAGGAATCGTCCATTGGAGACACGGTCCAAACAAGAGACCGTCTTCGCCAGTGTGATGGGCGGGTGCTCGGTAATGAGACAGACCGAGGTGCCGACTTTCAATTTCGTCGTCACCGCGGCAGCGGCGGTCAGGGCGATAAAGGGATCGAAGAATTGTTTGTAACACTCCGGCAGCTCCCCACCCAAGGGAAAGGGAGTTTTTCGGCTGGTGGGAATATGGGTGTGTTCGCCGAACCACACCGACTCAAAGCCATGATTCTCCGCCCAACGGCCAAATTCCGCCGGTTGGATCGTCTCATGTGTGGGGATCGTCACAAGTCCGAAGTCTGGCATCGCAGTGCTCCTTTCATAAAAAAACACCCCTCACCCGCGGTCGTTGGCACGGCCGCAACCTCTTCTCGTATGGAAAAGAGGTATAAGGTGAGGGGAGTTGAGGGTTCGTCTCTTATTTTTGCCTTTTGATTTTTGCCTTTTGCCTTTTGATTTGCCTTCGCGCTACGCCGCCTGTCCGCCGCGCAGCAACCGTCCCCCGGTCGCGCCGGTGCACTTGTTGTCCTCGAAGGTCACTTGGCCATTCACCATCAGCCAGCGATACCCTTCAGACTTCTGCACCCGCCGCCACTCGTTCGCGGGCAGATCATGCACCACTTCCGACGGCAGAATTTTCAGCTTCGCGAGATCGTAGATCACGATATCCGCCGCCAACCCTTCACGCAGACTGCCACGATCGGTGATCCCCGCCGCCCACGCGGTCAGGTAGCTGAGCCGGTAATGCGCTTCTTCCAGCGACATGATGTTGGAATCACGCACCATCCACGTGATCATATCGGTGGAATAGGTCCCAGGGGTGATGAACTTAATGTGCGCGCCGCCATCGGACACGCCAGGCAGTGTGTACGGAGACGCCATGATCTCGCGATAGTTTTCCACATCGGAATTGACCACCGGTCCGCGCCACACGGTGCGGATGTCCGCCGCCGAGATGTCGAGCATCGCGTCGATGGCATGCTTGCCCTCTTCCTGCGCGATCTGCTTTACCGTCTTGCCACGGTATTTATTCAACTGAGCATCATAAACGGTGTCACAGACAAATTCCGCCAGCTCACCAAACAAGAAGTCACGCGACTTGGTCCCGGCATCATATTCCTCGCGCAAGGCCGCGCGGATCCGTGGGTCGGCCAGTTTGACGCGCTTCTCTTCGGTGGTGCCGGTGGTGGCTTCACGCCAGTTCGGGCTATCGTCGAACAGGTTCCAGTTCTCAAAGGTGATGTGATTGGCGGCACGGGCGGTGACCGCTTGCGCGAAGACCGGCTTGCCTTGTTTGTTCGCCTCGGCCAACCAGCGCAATTGCGCACGGTAGACATACGGGAACTTGTCATTCACCGCCATCGCATTGAAGAGCACCGGGCGTCCCGCCTCTTCGGCGAGCAGTGAGTTAAAGTCGAAGTCATTGTGCATCCCGGCGCGTGGATCATCCACACCAACACTCGAACGGGTGAATTGGATGCAGCCCGATCCTTTTTGCGCCAAAGCACGGGCCATGCGCACGTAGAACGAATCCGGCAGCATATCGGAGATCATCGGGCTGCCGTCAAAATCGCACTGGACTGCGGAACTGCCACCGGGCACCAATTGTTGCGCGCCCCAGCCGACCGCTCCAGCATCCATCGCCTCACTTAAAAGTTGAGCGACTTTCTCCGTCTCTTGTTCAGTGGGGCGACGGCTCTTGGCTTCGGCGAAGCTCCCCATCACATACGCCACAGCGGGTGAAATCGGAAAGAGATGGGAGATGTTGATACCCAACGGCAGGCGTTCGATCCGATCCATGTATTGCGGGAAGGTTTCCCACTTGAAGTCCATGGAGACCCGCATCGGCTCCATCGGAATCGCCTCGTTACGCGAGAGGGCCAGCATCGCCCGTTCCGCATCGGCGGGATGCAGCGGCGCGAACCCGAACCCGCAGTTGCCCATCGTGATCGTGGTGACCCCGTGCCAACTGGAGACGCTGAGATAGGGGTCCCAGTGAATCTGGGCGTCGTAGTGAGTGTGGAGATCAATACCACCAGGGGCGACGATCAGTCCCCGTGCGTCGAGCACCTGTTTGGCATCGTGACTTTTGAGGCGACCGATTTTCGCGATCTTGCCGTTCTTGATGCCGATGTCCGCTCTGTACCGTGGAACGCGAGTCCCATCGACTATCGTTCCGTCCTTAATGATTGTGTCGAACTCAGCCATGATAAGTCCCTCCTTAATAGGAAAATATGCCGCTCACAATGAAATTCCTCCGCGCCGTTGTCAAGGGTTAGGAATTACACAATCGGCCCTTCTTGGCAGGCTTCCAGGAGCACATACAAATCTTCAGGTTTCGCGTTGCCCCAATCGGCGGCCTCATGAGGATTACGCCCCATCACTTTCACGGCAGCCACGGCATCCTCGGCGGTGAGTCCGCGGCCAAAGACCAACCATGCCGCCAGGACGTGCCCAGCGCGACCACGTCCGCCCTGACAGTGGACCACGACCGGTTCACTTTTTGTGTCGGCTTCTTGCAGAAATGGCAGGATGCGCGCCTTGAGCAACCCAACATCACAGAGATGATAATCGGGAATCGGTGCCCAACACACATTCTCCTCCCCGAAGTCTCGACGATAGGACGCGAGCAAGTCTTCCTTGTACGCTTTGAGTTGTTCGTCATGGAGCAGACAGCAGACTCGTTTGATGCCCTGCTCTTTCATGTAGGCGATCCACTCGCTAATACGCAGCAGGGAATAGGCTGGTCCCTGCGCACCAAAGATGAGTGGTTCGTTTTCCGCCGCTGGTCCTAAGCGAAATTTGTGCATGAGTGTTCCCTCAACAATCCGTGACCCGCCCTCTTCTTATGAAAAGGTTCGCGCCGCCGCCGGTATCGATTCCGGGGTTGCCGCTCAATTCGAGGTCCAAAATGATGTCCTCTTCTCGGTCGCGGTCGCGAAACTGTAGCCTGGAGGTCTGGGTTCGTCCACTAAAGACGAGCGGCGGCGTCCCCCACCCAGGGCATCCCTCCTCCGCCGCTTCGCTTCCTTGACAGCGTGGATCGCCTCCAATATGAATTGCGACTCAAAAACCACATCACCCCTTCTTTTATGGAGATCAAGAACGCTGTGACGGAAGTACACACCTATACGCGCGCGCGCTCACCCACGGGGAAGGCCGGACACAGCGCTGAGCGGTCGCGGTGAAGAACGAGTCGCCGCGTTGTCCGCGTGAACATAACATCCCTGGCACCCTCATGGTTCGCGCTGCCGGAGGAACAAATAAGGAGGTTGGTCGTTCATGCTCCCTCGCGCCTGGATGGAAGCGTATCTGCGCTTTCTGCTTCGCTATCGCTGGCCTGTCCTCATGGCGGCATTCTTGGTGACGCTGTTCCTTGGCTATCAGCTCTCTAACGCCAAAATCCAGATGAATTTTCTGGACATC
>JANMSE010000211.1:0-3788 GCA_031389045.1 Deltaproteobacteria bacterium
CGCAAGGCGCAAGCCTCCTGCGGCTGCCCGTGAGGTGGGCTTCAATTCAAGTGCTGTGCACTCCGACGCCTCTCCTCCGCCACCGAAATCATGCAAAACCTTGTAGTAATCCAGAACCTTGCCCGAGATCTTCGTGAACACTTGTTGGATTGCGCTTTCCCGAGCCGAGGAGAGGCACTCCTTTGCAACGGTCACTCGACGAAGGATTTTTCCGGATGTCGCCACCGCCAATTCGGCTTTCTCCACATCGCGACAAGAGGCGATGGCCCGTTCCCCTAGAGCAATCGCCGGCTCCAGCTTCGTGGAGTCTGGAGGGACTAAGGTGTCCTTTTGTGTTTTCAGCGCACCCGCCACCGCTATTCGAATATCGGCGATGGACTGAAGGCCTCCGGGAACCAAGACGTCCTTCTCAAAGTCATCCTTATCAGCACGAGCCAGGGATCGGGAAAGCCTTAACGCTATCGCACGCGCGCTTCTTAACTCCGTTCGAGTGGCATTCTCGAACAACCCTGAATGAGCGAGATCCTTCTTGAGCTGATCCGCAACGGACTCCGCGTATTGTCTGAGGCGCCATAGCGTCGCCAGGCGACCGGACTTTGCATCACGCAACTCTTGGAGTGCTTCGCCTCGTTCCTTGAGCCGGACGAGCAATGCCTCGAGCGGCCTCTCTAGTTTGGATTCACATAACGGGCAGTGCGTCTCGTCATTATGACCGGCGAGGTAGCTACTGCCTTCCTCAATGATCCTGCTCCGTGGGGTATCAGAAGAGGATCCAGCCAGTTCTGCGATTTTTAATCGCAGTTCGTTGACGAACTTCACGTCGGCGTCGGACACAGATGCCAGCGGCGTCTCGATACTGACCAATGCGCGGGTAATTGCGTCGATGCTCTCTCGATTGGCCTGAGGTCTCTTAGCCTTGAGCAAAGTAAGCCGGAATTCCAACTCTTCCCACTTTTCCAGTTTCTCCAAACCGAACGCCTCTACCGTCTTCGTAACTTGATCAAATACCTGAGCAAGCTTGGTGGGAAAGAAACCGGAAACAGGATCATTGAACACCGCCAGCTTTGTTTGATGGGCGGTCTTTGCTCGATCGGCTGTCGCGCTCGATTGGCGTTCAGCCTCGACGAAACTGCGTTGAAGCCGATCCACCTTGGTAATGCCGAGGAGCTGGACGAACTTCTGGTATCGATCAGCATCTTGATCACAAACGAAGTCCAAGATTCTCGCGCGCCGGAGAACAAACCCATCAACCTTCGGGTGCAGTGCGAAGAAGTCTTTGACCGCCTGCCGTTCGGTAATCTCCGTTGTTCCCGAGGAGAGCTTCCGGGATATTTCGCCATTCGAAGGGCTAAGCGACACGACAACCCTCGGATCTCCACCTGTCTTGACGTTCTTGACTGCGTCATCGTGGGAAATGCTGCCTGTCCCGACACCAGTAAAACGTGCAATCTGCCCTGAAAAGACGAATTCGATTCCGTCAACCAATGCACTCTTGCCTTTGCCGTTCGCGCCAAGAAGCACCAGGCTCTTTCCCTTGAGCTTGAACTCGTTCGCGGGGAGGCCGCGGAAATGCTCAAACTTGATCGATCGGACGCTTTCATTCATTGCCCACCTCCGCTTCTAAAGGATCGCTTTTGGACGCGGCTGCGATGATCTCGGCCGCTGTGGGCGCGTCGGAGTCTAGCAACTGGATCAACGCCTTCTGTGCTGCGGCGGGAAGTGAGCTCTTCGAGCTGAGCGCCGAAGCGAATTGGGTCGATAGGTCCTGAAACAGTTCACTCCGCAAGTCCGGAGATCGTGTTGGTTCTTCTGCTTCGGATGGAGTTGGCGATTCCATATCTACATTGCAGGAAGCGGTGTTTGGAATTCGAGGTGATGAACGCGGGTCTTCGCGGTCACCAGTTCGTGAAGAAGGGTGCGGAAGAGGTCTTGGAGTTGGTTTCTCTTCTGGGTTGCCTGCCTGATTTTCCGATCTGTCGCAGAGAACGCTTCTGCGATTTCCGTCTGCTCTTCGACGGAAGGCAACGGAACCGGCCACGGCTTGAGGAACTGAATGTTGATATTCTTCTGAGTCCCTTTCGGAGCAAGTCGGTCCATCTCCGGTTGCTGCGTAATCAAGTAGTAGTTAAGGAACTCGGTGTGCCCGTTCTCGTTGGGGGTAATTCCGATGAGGCTGTCTGGGCATGCGGAATCAAATTCCAGGATCCCGGTGAATCCGATGTTGGCGGCAATCGTAATGAGAATGGTGCCAGCGGGAAACATCTTGCTGATGGCAAGACCATCCTCGTTGAGGGTTTGAGTGTAGGAACGGACGTAGCCATCGCAATTGGAGACGTCGCCGGTTTGAACGAAGGGATACGCGCCGCCATAGAAACGGGGCTCGTTGCGTGGACGGTGTGAAAACTTACCGCGCTCGATCTTTGCGACTTCACCCAGCGTTACCACTTCCCAGCTTTCAGGCACAGGGCCAATTTCGGTTTGTTTTTGGGGTTCGCTGCGAAAGCCTTCGGTGAAGAGCTTATGCATGAGGGCCTTTTTCAGCTCGGTGGTGGTCTGAATGATCCGCTCCTGCGCTTCGATCGCCCGCTGCACCGTCGAAAGGATGTGCGCGATCTTTTTCTGCTCGGGGAGCGGGGGGAGCGGGACTTTGACCGCCTTCAGTTTGGCCTGATTGATCGAGGACTGATTGACTGAGCGGCTGCATATCGCAATGAAGACGCCGATGTCTCGATAGTATTGAAAAAGGCGATTCAGGAACTCCGCTTCGAAAACCACTGGATTTGCCCGGATGAGCAGCAGGTTCATCCCGTGCAACAGGTCTTCGTAATCCCTTTCGGCGAATCCTGTCTTACCAAGGTGCGGATCGCTGTTTATGTGACTGAATAGAATGTCGCCCTTCTGGATTCGGTATTTTTCAACATCCTCTTCTTTGAGATCGGAGGTAAAGCGAACCCTTGTCTCGTCAATCCAACCACCGCCTATGGTTTCGATCCGGGTGACCTTGTAATCTCCTCTGTCCTGATTTTGTTTCGTCGTGAGGCCGTTGCGAATAGCGAGCAGTGCCTGTGGGTTTTCCTCGCCGAGAGTGATTGAGTCCCAATCAGCGGCAATCTGCGTGAACTCGATGTCCTTTACCGCGCTCATACCCCGATCTTCTCCAGAATTTCCTTCAAGGCCTTGTCCGTCTCCCGCGCCTCGGCTTCGATGGCCTTCAGCTCCTCGACGATTTCCGCGATGGGCCGGTAGGTTTCGGCATCGCTGGTGTGGATGTAGCGGCTGGGGGAAATGTTGTAGTCGATTTTCTTCAGTTCGACGTGATCAACTATGAGACTGAGTTTTTCCTCTTCCTTCCACCCGATCAGGGCGTCGGCGATGCGCTCGATGCTTTCGTCGGGGATGAAGTTCTTGGGGTCACCCTTTTCGAAGACCTGGCTGGCGTTGACCAGGAAGACCTTGCCCTTGCGCTCCTTGGGCTTGGCCTTGTTCAGGAACAGCACGATGCCCGGGGCGGTGGTGTTGTAGAACAGGTTTTCGGGCAGATAGAGAACGCTCTCGATCAGGTCGTGGTCGACGAACCACTGGCGGACAGTTTTTTCCTTGTTGGTGCCGGCATTGCCCGATCCGCGGGAGGCGGCACCGGTGTCGAGAGAGCTGGCTCGGCAAAACGGGACTGGCGTATAAGTGAATGACCTGCTCTGATGGGCGAGGATATCGCCCGCAAAGGAGCAGTGCAATGAGAAGGCCGAGACGGAACCACACGGCGGCGTTCAAGGCGAAGGTGGCCTTGG
>JANMSE010000214.1:0-9490 GCA_031389045.1 Deltaproteobacteria bacterium
ATGTGCTCGGGGAGCACGGTGACTCGGAAGTATTGGTGTGGTCAAGCATTCACATTGGCGGCATCGCCGTGAGGGCCTTCGCCGAACAAGTTTCTCGTCCCATCACGGACAGTGTCAAGGCGCGAATTGACGAGAGCGTTCGACGCGCGGCCTATCGCATCATTGCGGGGAAGGGTGCGACGTACTACGGGATCGATGCGGGCCTTGCCCGCATCGTGCGGGCAGTACGCAATGACGAGCGGGCGGTGTTGACCGTATCCGCCCCGATTGAGGGGTGGGGGACGCTTGATGGCGTCTGTCTTTCGCTTCCTCGTGTCTTAGGCGCCCGGGGGATTGAAGCGACGTTGCAGCCCGACCTTTCCGTGGAGGAAGAGAAGTCCCTGCGACAGAGCGCCCACATTTTGCAGGAAGCGGCGCGCTCCATTACGGAAAAACTCTAACCAAGACTCGGATATTTCCTCACCCATAGTGGGACTCTATCCCACTCATCCTGAGCGGGTGTGATAGGCCGAGTGCCACTGATCGTGGGGGTCGATTTCTCTCTCCCGTGACAGTTGCAGGAGTTCGCGGCAAGCGGTTTCAACCAAGGTATAGAGCTGGACGTAGCCCCAGCGCTGGTCCATGGTGAGCGTGAAGCGTTGTTCGTGATTGCTGACCAAGGGCTCCGCCGTACGGACGAGCGCGCGCAAGCGCTGCGCTGCTTCTTCAACGTCTCTCCCTTGTGAATCGCGACGGAGGCAAACATAAAACTGCTGTAAGACGTCACGGAGCTTGTCTGTTTCTTCCAACAGATTCACCATGGTCTGAGTCTCCTTGTGGTTTTGTGGTAGCGACATCAGGAAGCCTTTCCTCTGCAGTCGCAGTGTCTCGCGGAGATGTGACACCAAGGTGAGGCGTGGATGACGAGTCTGTTACGTCATGCTGTGCTCACCGAATTTTATTTTCTTCAAAGATGAGCCGTGGAGGTTGCAAGCTCCTCCCGTGGCACCGATAGCGTCACAGACTGACAGGAATGACATACGCGCTCTAGCGACACGCCCTTTCGGCCAGTGACGTATCTTATACCGCCGCTTCTTGTCGTTGCGCGCGCTGACCTTCCAGCGCGACGATGTCCTGGGTCGTTTTCAGCACCGTGTCCGGGTTCAGCGAGATACTATCGATGCCACAGGTCACCAAGAAGCGAGCGAATTCCGGGTAGTCGCTGGGCGCTTGTCCGCAAATGCCCACTTTACGCCCACACGCTTGCGCGCGGCGGATCACGTCGTGCACCAGGCGCATCACCGCCGGGTTGCGTTCGTCAAACAGGTGCGCGACGATCTCCGAGTCGCGATCCAACCCCAGCGTGAGTTGCGTGAGATCGTTGGAGCCAATCGAGAAGCCGTCAAAAATCGCGGCGAACTCCTCGGTGAGAATGATGTTGGCGGGGATTTCACACATGACGTACACCTCAAGCCCCTGCGCGCCCCGGCGTAACCCGGCTTCCGCCATGACCGCCAAGACTTTCTTCCCCTCCTCCACCGTGCGGCAGAACGGCACCATCAATTTGACATTGGTCAGCCCCATCTCCTCCCGCACTTTCTTCATCGCCCGACACTCCAACAGAAACCCCTCGCGATAACGTGGATCGTAGTAGCGTGACGCACCGCGAAAGCCGATCATCGGATTTGCTTCTTGGGGCTCGAAACCCTCTCCACCTAAGACGGACTTTAAGACCGGCGTATTCGTTGGTCTTAAAGTCCGAAAGCCGCACAATCACATCCTTGGGATAGAACGCGGCGGCAATCCGCCCCACCCCTTCCGCGAGCCGATCGACAAAGTAGTCGGGTTTGTGCGGGTAGCCCTGCGTGAGCTGGACGATCTTCTCTTTCGCTGGGCCAGAGGGAAGCTGGTCGAAATGGACCAAAGCGAGGGGATGGACCTGAATGGTGCTGGAGATGATGAACTCCTCGCGCGCCAGACCCACCCCATCATTGGGCAGGAACGACAGTGAGAACGCCTGGTCTGGATTCCCAACATTGAGCATGATTTTGGTACGAGGCCGTGGCAGACTTTCGACATTCAGCGTCTGACGAGTGAAGGGCAGCGCTCCATCGTATACCGTTCCGACCTCCCCCTCGGCGCAGGAGACCGTCACCACCTGGCCCGATCGCACGCGGGCGGTTCCGGTCTCGGTGCCGACGATACACGGCACCCCCAACTCGCGACTGACAATGGCGGCATGGCAGGTCCGGCCCCCGCGATTCGTCACGATGGCGGCGGCCATTTTCATGATCGGTTCCCAGTCGGGGTCCGTCATCTCAGCCACGAGCACCTCACCTGGGTGAAATTGCTGGAGTTCGGCGACGGACTGGATGACGCGCACGGGTCCCGCCCCAATTTTCTCCCCGACTCTCTTGCCAGTGACCAGGACCGTCCCCCGCTCCTCCAGACGGTAGGTCTCTACCGTGGTGGCCGTGCGCTTCAACGCATGCACGGTCTCTGGCCGCGCTTGCAGAATAAAGAGTTGTCCAGTCCGCCCATCCTTCGCCCACTCAATATCCATCGGCATGGGATGGCCGGCTTTGCGGGAATAATGCTGCTCAATCAGACACCCCCAGCGGGCCAAGGCCAGCACGTCATCGTCGGTGATGCTGAACCGTGCCCGGTCTTCCGCGGGAACAGCGACGATGCGGGTCGAGCGTCCGCCGCGCGTGGCGTAGATTAATTTTTCCTGCTTCGCACCCACCGCGCGCTTAAGAATTGGGCGTAGTCCTTGCTGTAACGTCGGCTTGAACACCAGGAACTCATCCGGATCGACGCGCCCTTTGACGACACTCTCCCCCAAACCGTAGGAGCTGTTGATCAGCACCACATCGGGAAAGCCGCTTTCCGTTTCCAGCGTAAACAGAACGCCGGCCGCTCCGATGTCAGAGCGCACCATCTGTTGGACACCAATAGAAAGGGCGACCGCGAAATGATCGAAGCCCTTATCGACCCGATAAGAAATCGCGCGGTCGGTAAACAACGACGCCAGACATTGCTGACACGCGTCGAGCAGTGCGCGTTCACCACGCACGTTCAGGAACGACTCCTGTTGCCCGGCAAAGCTCGCGTCGGGCAAATCTTCGGCGGTGGCGCTTGAGCGCACCGCGACATCGGTCTCGGCGCCATATTCGGCGCACAGCGTGGTATAGGCCTCGCCAATCTCTTGCTGTAAATCGCTGGGGAGCGGTGTGGCCAGAATCGCCTCCCGCACCCGCCGACCACGCTCGGCGAGATTGCTCAGGTCATTGGTATCGAGATCGGCAAGGATCGTCTGAATGCGTTGGGCGAGTCCACCCACTCCCAGCACGTGACGATACCCGTCGGCCGTGACCGCGAACCCATTGGGAATCCTGACCCCCTGTGGAATGAGTTCGCGTGTCATCTCGCCAAGGGAAGCATTCTTGCCACCCACGACACCAACGTCCGCGATCGTGATGTCACGAAACCAACGAATAAAACGTGTGGTTGCCATAAAACTCCTCTCACCGTGCTCATCATGTGGGGTGTGCTGTGATGAACGGTCACTGTCCAACTTTAGCAAGGAGGATGCCGACCAGCGGGGGATGAGCAACGTCACACCAGTCGCGATCAATCGTGTTCGGCACGAACCTTGATAGGCATCGTACCGTACGCCGCCGCTCACCGGGGGGGCACCCTTTGAAGGGTAGATTTTTCTTGTTGCCCGCAATTTTACGGGGTTTCTGTGTGCTGGGGTTTTCTGGTCCGTCGTGCCCGCGCAGGCGAGCATCCAGGCGCAGTGTCGCGTGGATTGCGGAAGTCCTGTATTCCCGCCTGCGCGGGATTGACGACTCTGGTCTCTTTCGGTGAAAAACCTACCCCTGAAAGCGTATAGCGGGTGGGTCGAGCCCCGCCCTACCTAGCTCAAGGGCGGCTGCTGGTGTTGTCACAGGAAGTCGGGACCCCTCTCATCATCCCCGCCTTCTTCCCCGGCTTGTCACTTGGGTGGCCTACCCTCTCTGCGCGCAGCGGGCCTAACGCGACCAGTCACCGTTTGCCGCCCAGACCAAAATTTTTCAGGTTCATCACAAACCGCACGCGGGCGGCAATACGGTGCAATGGCTTTGTTAGGCGCCCCCTGCGCTTACCCGACGGCTTAGCCGAAGAGTTTTCCCTGCGGCTGCATATCGGACCTGATCTCCGGCCAAAGCTCGACAAACGATGCTGCGGAAATGCGTGCCAGTTCGCTCGGCTCAATCTTGTTCAAACCGCCACCGTAAACCCGGCCTTCGCCCCGCAGTTCGTGGCCAGTGACTTGACCGAGCAAAGCGTGGACGGCTTCGGCACGGTCGGGATGTCGGCGAAGCATCGCCGCGAGGCTGTTCTGCGGGTAGAGCATCAGGTAGAGATTGGTTGCAATCGCCTTCGAGCGGTTCCAGATGAAGCGGAACGGCTGCTTGTCGTCAGAGCCACGGCCCATGTATGTACAGAGGAACGGGGTGGGCTCTCGCTGTTCCTGCCTGTACCACGGGCTGCGCTTGCCGATCAGATAGCCATCCATGATGCCAAGCGACTGGGCGGTTTGCAGGTATCCCCAAAGCGCCGGGTGCTTGGCCTCGACCATCGGCTCAGGCAGGTTGCAATCGATTACGCACAGTTGGCGGTCGAGGAGGGGGTAGCCGTCACCGTCAGCGTCGATGCTCGTGGTCTTAAGGTGGCGTGGGCTGGGAAGGATCGGGCGGAGGTACTTGCCCGGAAGTCCGAGGCTCTTCGCGTCGGCGCGGTCGAGCACGAAAAACTTGTTGCACCCGGTGGCGATGCCCCGCTGGACGCGGAAGAAGTCGCCAAGCGTCGGGCCTTTACCGTTGCTAAGCGTGTGTCGGTCGTTCTTGGCGTGACTCGGGTACACGGTCCATTTGCGAGACTCGCGCAATCGTTCACGCGGAATGAGGTCGCGGGCGTGCGGCTCGGCCAGTGTGCCGCCGAAGGTGAACTCGACGGCATGAGCGGGAGCGGGTGGCGTCTTGCGGAACACCAGCACGACTGACGACACAAGGGCGTCACCGAATTGAACATCGTCGGGGTCAAAGCGGTGAGCGCGGATAAGCGTTACGCGATCCGCGAGGAAGCCCTTGAGAGCCGCGCCGTAGTTGACGTCCATGAACTCCGAGGGGATGAGCCACGCGGCGACCCCACCGTCTTCCATCCACGCCGTGGCGAGCAAAAGAAAGTAGACGTACAGACCCGCAAGGCCGTTGACTTCAACCCCAGTCATCTTGAACGTAAGGCCTTGGAGGCGTTCCTTGTCCTCTCCGTTCATGTGATGGTGTCGGACGTAGGGCGGGTTCGCCAAGATGACGTTGGGCGCGGGGGGGCATGAGCCGGTAGCAACGACTCGCGTGAAATCGCCGCGCACAACCTCAAGCCCGGCATCGGCCCACAGATTGTGGGCGGCGTCGGCGAATGCGGGATCGAGCTCAACCCCGACGGCGCTGCTGATTCGCTTGGAGCCGAAGACAGCGCGCGCCGCCGAAAAGAAGCTGCCCGAGCCGATCGAAGGGTCAGCGAAGCGAATACTGCCTTTGGTCCGGCCGAGGACTGATTCGACGTAGCGAGCGATATCGACGGCGAGGGTATTGGGCGTTGCGAACTGGCCAAGGCGATTCCGCTCCGCTGCCGACTTGCGCGTATCAATGTCCGTCTGAATTGCTTGTCGCCGTGATTCAATCAAGTTGTCCTCGTAAGCGATCATGCGATTCACAGCCCCAGTTTCACAAGGTCGTCAATGCGATGCTCCCAGACCCAATCAATGCCCTCGGCGGCTTCGTAGCCCAAGTAGTCGCTGCCAAAGTAGCCGCAGAGAAACAGCACGAACGGCACGGTTTCGCTATAGGCAGCTTGAAGCTGGTGGATCTTGGTGGCTTCTTCTTTGCGCCGCTTGTTGGTGTTGGTGAAGTCACCCGCCGACTTGGCTTCGATCAGGATCGGCAGCCGATCCTTGCGGAGCTTCTTGGGCTGAATCACCACGTCAACCGGGATATTCACCTTCAGCGCCTTGCCGACCGCGAGGTTCATGCGGAATGTGTACGTCGCGGCTTCCATTTCGGTCAGCGGCTTTCCACTGGGATGGCCTTGCTTCCGGTAGCCTCGGGTGTCGAGCCAATCGCCCACGAGGTTGAGTTGCCGCTGTTCCTGAGCGTTGCGGATGATCGGGTTAGCCACGGCGCTGCATAAGCGGTCAGCGACGATCGTTGATGCCCGGTCGCGTTCGTGATCGGCAGGGGCTTTCGCCGCGTCCAGCCACGGAAAGATGTCACGGTCCAGGAGCCTTGAGATGATGCGACAGAGTTTGGTCAACTCCGCATTCAAGTCGGCGGTATTCATCTTGGTCGGGAGCTTGCCATCTTCCATCCGACCCACGAGGTTCTTGCTCGCGTCGGCCAAGCCGATCAAGCGGTCCACGGCCAGCGGCGGAGCCGTACACATGCGGAGCGTTGACAGCGCACTCGGATTGTCCTTGAGCGTGGCGTCGTCGATACTGCGCAGGTCGTTGGTGGCGAGCAACGCAGCTTTGACATGCCCGGTAGTCTTGACGCGTGTCGAGCGAAACGCCTCGGGTGCGAAGCGCATGAACCACTGGTTGAACTGGTCAACAGAAGCCGCGATGTCGGTCTTCCAGAGGTGCGGCTTGTCCGCATTGATCCGTCTAGGCATGATGATTCCATTGGTTCATCGGTATTGGGTCTCCGGCTGCCGCGGTTACTGTCTTGGGGGCCTAACGCTAATTGAACAGCACAGCTTGTTTCCATTAGTTGGAACAAGTTGGCAGTACCATAAACACGTTACCACATCGACAAACCGCAAAGTTGCTACCCCTACAAATTGTCTACCACTTGTGAGGTTCCCATCCGTGGCAACTTTGCCAACATTACTGCCTGCCCTCCTATAAACCTGAGAAACCCGCGGTGTCAATGATGCGGGCTTGTAATCCGAGAGCGCGGACGTGTTCATAGCACCCTTCCCACAGTCCGCGCTGGGGGTTCCACCGCCCGCCCCGGTGTGTGACCCGCGGCTGGAGAGCGGTCTCCGCTCAGGTGATGGCAAGAGCGACCATATCCTCATTCTTGGATAGGGGTTCCTCCTCCTACTCCCGGACCATGCGATTGCTGCTAAACCGCGGCGCCAGGCGGGACATACTGGCGCGCATGCGCGTCACCCAGCCCTGCGGAATGCCCTGCGCATCACGCGTGTAGAAGGCCGGGACAATGTCGTTTTCCAACAGGTGATAGAGCGCGTCCGCGTCCGTGTCGTCCCACTCCGGTTCGGTATGTTCGCGACCGTCTCCCAACGCCCAGCCCACCTCGGCGGAGTACGCTTCCGCCCACCAGCCATCCAGCACCGACACGTTCAATCCCCCGTTGGCGAGCACTTTCATCCCGCTCGTGCCGCACGCTTCCCAGGGACGCCGCGGGGTGTTGATCCACACATCCACGCCCTGCACCAGTTCTTGGGCGAGCGCCATGTCATAATCCTCCAAGAACACCGCCTGACTGCGCACGCTGGGCTGACGGGTAAACTCGACCCACTCCCGCACGAGGCGCTTGCCGTCCTCGTCCTCGGGATGCGCCTTCCCAGCGATGATTATCTGCACCGGTTGATCGCGGTTCGTTAGCAGGCGGGTCAACCGTTCCGGGTCGCGGAGCAAGAGGTTCGGACGTTTGTAAGTGGCGAAACGCCGGGCAAAGCCCAGCGTCAACGCGTTGGGGTCGAGCATCTGGGCAACCGGCGCAGTAGTGGCCGGGTCGCCACTGTGGTGGTTCAACTGCCGGTCCAGCCGTTGGCGGGCATAGCGCACGAGATCGTGGCGTTCCTCGGCCCGGAACGCCCACAGCGCTTCCCAAAACGACAGCGTGAAGCCATCGAGATTGACCAACACCGGCAACATCACCCGCGCATCCTCGGCCAGGCGATAGGCCATCAGAATCGAGTCCAACACTTCCTGACAGGTCTCGGTATGAATCTGCAAGAACCCGCTATCACGGGCAGAGAGAATATCGTTATGGTCCGCTTCGAGGATGATGGGCGGACAATCATTCCTCGCTCACGAATCGGCTCATGGGCGGTCCGTGTCATCGCACTCATCGGCACGCCGCGGCGTTCGGCCCCATAGACTGGTGAGTCTTGAACCACCAGCCCTGCGTGAAAGGCGGCTGACCCCACAATCCGACTCGCGGTTTTCATCCCCTGACCGCCGCGTCCATGAAAGCGGATACGAAGCATCATGTTCTGTTCCTCGTTGTGCGAGAGGAGCGAGAAGCATGCCAGCCTCTCCGTGGCTATTCATACGGACAATCGTCGCGGAAATAGGAAATTCGTTGGCTGAATTTCCTATTCTTGCTAAAGAAGCCAAAGGCAGGCGCTCGTTTACCCTCCTTCTGAGCGGCATACATTCTGCTGAAGAGTCGGTACGTAAGGAGAACACTATGACAAAGACAGTGCGTGACATCATGGCCACGGAAGTAACCACCCTGGGACGCAACGATTCGCTCCAACTCGCGAGGGACGTGATGGCGCTTGGTCGCGTGCGCCATTTCCCGGTGATGGACGATGGCAAAGTGGTCGGCGTCGTGAGCCAGCGCGACCTCTACAAGGCGTCCCTGGGGTCCGTGATGAAGTATGGCGAAAAAGCGCAACGCGCCTTTCTCGAAGGGATCGCGGTCAAGGAAGTGATGACCGAACCGGTGCTCACGATTGCCCCGCATGCCTCGGTACAAGATGCTGCGCGTCTGATGATGGAAAAGAAAATTGGTTGCTTGCCGGTCCTGGAAGGTCCCAAATTGGTCGGCATCATCACGGAGACCGATATGCTGAAGCTGGTCGTGGAGATGTAAGCAAATATCTCACGCAGAGACGCAGAGAAAGGCAGAGGAAGCCTTTGGTCCTCTCCGCGCCTCTGCGTCTCTGCGTGAGTGAGAAAAAATCCCTTACTACTTCACTTGAATGGACTGGAGGTAATACACCAACTCCAGAATCCGCCCGCGCACCTGGGATTGCGCATTGATGTTCGACGCCGCTTGCGTGCGAAACTCCGCGCCCCAGATCGGCATATCCCGTGTGCCGTGCCCTTTGATTTCTTCGCGGCCATCCACCACTCCGTACATGCGCCAGAACGGGAACGTGCCGTTGTTCTTCTTGCTGATCATCGTCAAGTCCGCCGGTTTCACGGTCAGCATGTTACTCGCGACGCCGCCGCCTTTCGCGTCTCCGCCGTGACACGTCGCGCAATACTGCTCAAAGACGGGCTTGCCCGCCGCCATCACCTCTTGTTCAGGCGAGGTCTGTGCCTCAGCCGGGGCACGCATCCCCCACAGGAGACATCCACCAATAAGCGCGAATATCACAAACCCTCGTGGGCTCCAGGTCACCATAGTTCATTCTCCTTTCATTGCGAGCGAGGTCAGGTTGAGACCAAGACAGATACCTCTCCACACCTCGGTGGCCCTCGCGC
>JANMSE010000236.1:0-4724 GCA_031389045.1 Deltaproteobacteria bacterium
CAGAGATTACGATCGAGTCGTTTGGGGTCACCAAAAATCGCGTCGTGAATACGGCGCATCGTGTCCCGGAGTTGCTTTTGTGATTCTTTCCGTTTCGCGGCGAGATTCGTGACATCTATGTATTTTGCTTCTCCGATGATCACGGCAAGATGGAGCTTTCCGTCGGCAGTTTCTTGGGGTGAGAGGGCAAGGATGTCAGCGATTTGTTCCGCACGCTGACCAAGCCATTCGGCGTAGTCATCCAAGAAATACCACCCCACGCGTTGGTGAATCCCGAGTTCATGGCGAATCATGTAGCGGCTGAGCACGACCCCGATGAGTTCACTAGCGTTACGGCCTCGTTTGGCGGCGCGGAGCACGATATCTCCAGAGATATCGTTGGCATCATCAATGAACTTTTCCGTGAGTTTTTGGCACTCCGGGTCCGCCAGTCCGAGGTTGAGGTCTCGGATGCGTCCTAACAACATGGAGCGGAGGAGGCTCAGGGGCGCTGTCGAAGAGATCAGGAGGTTACGGCCTTGAGTCGCTCCCTGTTTGTAGCGAATCACTTTCACATTCTGGTTCAGGAGTTGACGGCGATCGAGCAACTCATCGTCGTTGACGATCCAATTGCCAAGATCGTGGACCTCTTGGAAAATGGTCACGGTCACTGGGTCGTTGAAATCAAGTTTGCGCGCGGGGAGGAGACGTCGGTCAGCGACCCCATCCCAATCTCCCTTGAGGAATGTGGTGAGCGCGGTAAGGAACGCCCACCCTTCTTTGGTTTGGACTGGACAGCAGAGATAGACAACCGACTTCATATCATCAATCGCCGCAGGTCGCCGCCGTGACCACTGTGCTGGGATAAAAGAGGGCGATGCGATCGGGTCGCTATTTTCCACGTACCATTCCATACCAGCGTGGCGGGCGATCACATCCTGTAAAAACACAAGGTCCGCGGCGGGACCATCTTTCGGATCGCGCACCGGGGCTTGGTCCGCCATGATCCCAATACGCAGGCGCGCCATAAAATCCTTGGCCACTTCACTTGAGACAAACGAGTCCGCATCGGTTTCCGCCGACTCAATGATCTTCTCGTACAAGGCACGGAGCTTTTCGCCGTCGCGATGGCGGAGGATAATCTGGCAGCGCATGTCCTCCTCATCCTCATGGAGCTCGCCCATTTTATCGACGACCGAGTAGGGCAGCCGAGCAGAGTCACAATTGTAGAGAACGACCGAAAGATTGGCCCTCTCATGCGGATAGAGCGCCAAGAACCGCTTGGCCAAATCAACAATGAGCGCGGCTGTTGCCGAGGGGTTTTCGTGGGTGTCATCAAACCCATTATTACTGATGAGCGGAGTTTCGTGGAGGCTGTAGTCAAGACACTGATCACTCAGCGAAAGCAGCTCTGGTTTCGTAACGTTCCAGCCAAGGACGACCTCCGGGTAATAGGGGTGGGCCAACTCGCGCTCACGTTCCTGGAAGAAAAATGGCGCGTCGCCAAAATACACCTCGTCGGCAGTGAGGAGGTGACGTATCAACGACGCCACTTGCCGGGCTTTGGTGGCCATTGCCGCGAACCGTAGGGGATGCCAGGGCGCAACGATCGTTGTGACCCGCCCACCATCCACGGAAATAGCGCCGATGTGGAGCAATGGCTGGAGGAGATACTCCCGGTTACGATCCCCTTTGGCTTCAGTGCATAGAGCCTGCAACAATACGCCATAGTCTTCGGCCTGTGAGAGAATCCCATCGTATGCGAGACCAGCCGTGGTGAAACCTACAACCGCGTCGGTATAGCTCCTCTGAAAGGTCTGAAACAGCTCAAGCAGCTTCGTTTCCGTCTCCGCGGAGATCATGCCCTGTTCCCGCACCTTGCGAAGGTTCGCGGGCCAGCCCAGCGCAATGTCATCTTCTTTCTTGTAGGTGGCAACCAATGATCCTTTATCTCGATCGTATGCGGCGTACAGTGTGCCAACGTTTCGTAAGTCCAGCGATTGAAAGCGGCCCTTCCCACTGACGATCTCCCGATTCACACGAGAACGGACGAGTGGGTGCGCCGACAAGCGCGTCCAATCATGAGGGAACTCGCAGGCAATCGCATGCGGCTTGTAGGTCCAGATCAATTGCTTCGAGGTGGTGTCCGTCGTGCCATTCGATGCCTCGATTTCCAACTCCACGGTGAACTTCAGTTGCAAAGCGGATTTTGCAACTGAATGATTGACATATGGCTTCGTTGCCGTTCGCCACTGTTCGCTCAAGGTTGCAAAATTCATCAACTCGCCGATGTCCCATGACACGCGACTTCCGAGGAATTCCTTCAGACCACGATACCGACAGCTAAAGAAAAGCCCAGCATCGACATTCAGGTCTTTGAGATCTCGCTTGGTGCGGTGATCGCTAGATATCCGCAGTTTCCGTTTCGACGGCGGTATGTCTTTATCGAAAAGCCACTCCAAGCACAGGACGATCCCCAGCAGAAAGTCGTCCGTCTCGACGGGGCTACCGAAAATAAAACGCTCCCACTTGGTTTTGAGTGAGGGTTGTTCCCTGAGTTCACGGCTATGTTGTCGATAAAAGTCTTCGTCCTCGTCCTGCGCTTCTTTACGTTTGCTCTCGCCCAAGCGACGGAGATGGTCCCGTTCATCTGCGGTCAGTAGACTTTCTTCACGTTCATCATAAAATTCACGCGTGGCTCTCCCTAAGTTGAACTGCTCGCGTTTGAGTCCGTCAAAGAGTGGTTTGATCGTGTCCCATTCGCACTGCGCAAGAGCTGCCGCTGCTGCGTTCCACCCGCTGTTCGCGTGGATGAATGCCTTGATTGTTGGATGATACTCGACCGGGACCGTGTCTTGCACAGCCGCAAATGCATTCAGTAAGTCTTCTTCTAATAGCAAAGTCTGTGTCGGTGTTTGCTTCACAAGATAGCAGGCGCGCTTTTTTATCGTTTGCTCATACAGCGCCTTCCATTTGGCCAGTTGACGTGCCGATTTCTCGTTCAAGCTAGAGAAGAAGGCGGTGTCTCTCGGAATATGGAGTGCTGGCAGCGCAACACCGAGTGCAAAGAGCATTGAGTGTCCATCTTCAATCGCCTTGCGAGTGTCTAACACATAGTGCGCGAATCGATCGAGCGCAAACGGTCGCACGTCAAGTAACCCTTGGAGCGCTTTCACCCACCAAGACCTATGCTGTTCAGGAATTGGCAGCCCCTCGGACGCCAAGGTCACCCACAGTTCGGTACGCGTTCTCAAGAGTGGTTCGTCGATAAAAACTAGGTCCTTGAGAGATTGACCCTCATCGTCACCCGTATTGGCAAGGAGTAACGCTGGTTTCTCGCAGGCGGCGTTACGGAAATAGGTCGTCCGTTCATTGGTAAGCACCTTGAGTGGCAAACCGAGGTGACCAACGAAATGAGCGGGTAATTTGATTTCGATCAGTTGTGAGAGACGTGCATCGGTCAGGATGGTCTTGGCAATCGCTGCTGTTTGTTCGGCACTGAGGCAGTCAAGGAGATACCGGGCCACACCTGTGGAATCATCGTCCGACAAGTGGTCGCGGAGGTAGCTCGCGGCAACCTTTCCAATCAGTTCATCGCTCGTCATGAAACGTCCCTCTGGTATGGGTTAATGACGTATGCACACCCGTCGGAAAGGCGCTTGAGTAGGCCGAGACTGCCGAGCCGCTGTTCGAGTCGAGCCGCATTGGCCTGGAACGCTTTTTTGTCAAAACTGCTTTTCTCAAGAACTTGCTCGGCTTCACGTTCGCCAAACACAAGGCCGTAGCGACGGTGCAGGATGTCGAGAAACTGATGAAGCTCGAGGCGTTTCTCGACGTTGGCAAACAAGAGGGTCTTGAGCAGGCTATCCGTGGGGGCATAGCGCAGTTTGACTGTTCCACGTTTAGAGACCAAGCCAATTTCACGCCCATAGTTACGATGAATGTTGGCGACGTGCTGGCGATGCCGTTTTATGACCGCCTGACGGAGTGCGGTCATAAACTTCTGAGGATCGTTTGGGCCGTCATAATCATCTCCCCAACGCGCCCGTTGCTCCAGAATCCTTTTACATTTCTCGAATGCACCGTGCTCAACAAGCGCCTGCTGCCACTCAGGTGAAGCCTCGATCTTCGCGATGAAGGCTTCTACCGCTTGCGCGGGCAGCAAGTTGTTATCTTGGTACTCGTCACAGGAAATCTCTCGGACCAACGTTTTCTTGGGTGCCACCATTTCACAGATAAAACGGACAGGGGTGCTAGGGTTGAGGAGTTGGCGGGCGATGGTCAGTTGGTACGTGAGGAGATGCAAGCCAATCAGATTCACTAAATGGGGAAACACATCGCAGCCAGCAATGGGCAGGCGAAGGATGGTCAACCAATCGCGCGCGAGTTCATCAAATAAAGGATGTTGCGCATACGGCAGGAACGCGTTCGCCCTTTCCCCTCCGCTACTCTGCTCGTCGTCGGGCGGTTGTAGGGCTTTGACGATAGCGTTCCAGGTTGAGTCACTCGGCGTCAGACGTTGCGAGATTGCTGTTGCGAGTTCTTGCTTATCCTGAGTCCGGCAGAACATGAGATAGAGGATTTCGCCAGTTCTACCGAAAAAGCGTCGGTCGTTCGTGCCCGCGTGATTGTCGAGGTCCTCGTAGAGACATTCCCGACCATACGGAAAAACGAACTTGGACGTCCAGCGCTTATTACTGTTGACTTCGAGGCTGGTGGAGCGCACGAGCGAGACGACCTCGCAG
>JANMSE010000245.1:0-2620 GCA_031389045.1 Deltaproteobacteria bacterium
ATTCATTCCTGACCTTTTCGCAAAAGACCCCGCGGCGCGGCACTATAGGACCGGGGAACGAGGCCGCTTCCTACCAGATGGGAAAATCGAATTCTTGGGGCGCGTGGACACGCAAGTGAAACTGCGCGGCATTCGAATCGAGCTCGGCGAAATTGAGAATGTCTTATGCTCACATCCATCCATACCTGCGGCTGTCGTCGCGGTGTCAGGAACTGAAGGAGCCGAACGGCTCATCGGCTACGTCGTCCGCAACGGTAGTGCGCTGGCTGCAAGTGAACTCCGGCGTTTTGTGCGGGACAAGCTGCCCGAACACATGACGCCCGCTTCGTTCGTGATGTTGAAGACTTTGCCTTTGCTACCCAATGGCAAAGTGGATCGCCGCGCGCTGCCCGAGCCTGATCAAGAGCGCCGGAGAATCGAGCGGGAGTATATTGCCCCACGCAACGCCTTGGAGGAAAAGCTTGCGGGAATTATGACCGAAGTCCTCAAAGTTGAGCGGATCGGCGTGCATGACAACTTCTTCGAGATGGGTGGCCACTCTCTGCTGGGCATGCAAGTAGTTGCTCGCGTACGCAAAGTGTTCCGGGTGGAGTTGCCATTACACAGCCTGTTTGCGGAATCAACCATAGCCGGACTATGTGCTGCAATAGAGAGGGCGGAGAAACTTGAAGAGAGTCCGCTCCTCCCTACGCTCACCAGGAAAAGCAGTCCGTCGAAAAGAGAACAACTACTCGCCAGGTTTGATCAGCTTACCGATGAAGAGGTAAATACTTTGCTCAGCGCTACTCTCCCTCAGGGACAAGACGCGCGGGAAGTCGAGGACTTTTAATGAACTTGCTGTTTCCCATGATGAATCAAGCTATGACGACCAATGAGTTCCTTGAACATCTCAGGGGGCTTGGTATACAGATCTGGGCTGAAGGCGCGAGGGTACGTCTCAGTACCCCCAAAGGGATACTGACGCCCGCGCTCAGGAAAGAGATCACGCAGCGGAAGGCGGAGATCCTTACTCTCCTCCATAACGATGGCGTGCAGCGGACGCCGGAGCGAACACAGCTCGCGCGGATGCTGAGACAAGGCGACTTCCCACTCTCGTTTGCCCAGCAGCGTTTGTGGTTTCTTGACCAACTCGAGCCTGGCTCCTCGGCTTATACTCTTACGACTTGGCAACGGTTCTCCGGTCTTCTTGATCTCCCTGCGCTGACCAACGCGTTCACAGAGATCGTGCGTCGGCACGAATCCCTACGGACAACCTTTGTCAGCAACAATGGCGGGGCCGTGCAACGGATAGCGGACCTGGCTCCTGTCACTCTCCCCCTCATCGACCTTGAGGCCATACCGCGGGCAGACCGAGCAGAGGCGGCGAGACGGACCATCCAAGAGCAGGCCCGGTGGGAATTCGATCTTACCTGTGGCCCACTCTTTCGTCCTGTACTCATCCGGCTCGGTCCAGATGAGCACGAGCTGCTTATGCTGGTGCATCATATCGTCGCCGACGGCTGGTCCCTCCGTATCATCGTCCAAGAGCTAATGACGCTGTACGAGGCTGGACGGACAGGACAACCCTTGCTCCTGCCTGAGCCACCCCTTTAGTATGCGGATTTTGTGCTTTGGCAGCGACAGTGGCTCACAGGAGAGACACTCGAGTCCCAGAGACAGTATTGGCGCAAGCAGTTGAGCGGCGGGTTCACCCCGCCTGAACTGCCGACAGACCATGCACGTTCACACCGACCGATGACGGCTGGCGCGGACCACGAGTTCGAGTTGCCGTCTCCGCTCGCTGACCGTCTCCGGGAGTTGAGTCGCCGCGAAGGGGTGACCCTGTTTATGACGCTTTTGGCGGCCTTTAAGGTATTGCTCGCGCGGTATACCAACCAGGAGGATATCATCGTTGGCTCCCCAGTGGCCAACCGTAACCACATTGAGCTGGAGTCGGTCGTCGGTTTCTTCGCTAACACGCTAGTCCTCCGCACGAACCTTGGCGGTGATCCCACTTTCCGGGAGCTTCTCGTGCGGGTGCGCGAAACATGCCTTGGCGCGTATACGCATCAAGACATGCCATTCGAGAAACTTGTGGAAGAGTTGCACCCCGAGCGAACCCTCGGTCAGAATCCACTATTCCAGACCAGCTTCGCTTGGCAGGAAGCCGCCACAGGCGCCGACCTTGCTTTTGTCACCGTTGCCGCCCCCTTTGACCTCACCTTATTCGTTTGTGACAGAACCGACGGGACGTTAAGAGCGACAGCTCAGTACAAACGGGACCTGTTCGAGCCGGAGACGATTGCACGATTCGTAACCCAGTACTGCACCCTCCTGGAGGGTGTGGCTGCCGCCCCTGACTGTCGGCTCTCTGGGTTGCCGCTCCTTGATGAAGCTGAAGCGCAGCGCCTCCTGGTTGAGTACAACGCAACCGCGACGGACTATCCTCGCGATCGCTCTGTCCACGCGCTCTTCGAGGAGCAGACCGACGCGACCCCTGACACGCTCGCTCTTGTCGCCGAAGGCATGGCACTCACGTATCGTGAACTTGATCTCCGCGCGAATCGCCTTGCGCACTTTCTCCGCGCCTTGGGCATCGGGCCAGAATGTATCGTGGGCGTGTGGATGGAACGCTCGGTGG
>JANMSE010000316.1:0-5699 GCA_031389045.1 Deltaproteobacteria bacterium
TGTGCGATCTGGCGCACGCGAATCCGGTATGGATTTTTGTCACCGCGGCGCTGGCGATTATCCCCCTGGCGGGCTTGATGGGCAAAGCCACCGAGCATTTATCCGAACATGCGGGAGCCGGACTCGGCGGACTGCTCAATGCGACGTTTGGCAATGCCGCCGAACTCATCATTGCGGTAATTGCCTTGCGGGCCGGACTCATTGACGTCGTCAAAGCGTCGATCACCGGGTCCATCATTGGCAACATTTTGTTAGTGCTCGGCTTGAGTGCGCTGGCTGGTGGCCTGAAATTTGAACGCCAAGAATTCAACCGCACCGCCGCCGGTCTCGGCGTAACCTCGCTGGGGTTGAGTGCGATTGGGCTCATCGTGCCGGCGCTGTTTCATTTTGTGGTGCGCGGTGATCCTACTGCGCACGAACGAGAGCTCAGCCTCGAAATCGCCATTGTTCTGTTCATCACCTACATCCTCAGTCTGGTGTTTGCGCTGCATACACACAAACATCTCTATTCGGGCACTCCGACCGAAGCCCAAGCGCACAAAGCCGATGAAGCACTAGGGGTGACAGGATGGAGTACCAAGAAATCGATTTCCGTCCTTTTAGGAGCGACGACCTTTGTTGCCTTGATGAGCGAGTTCCTGGTTGGGGCCGTCGAACATACCGCGCACATTTTTGGGATGACCGAGGTGTTTGTCGGTGTCATTCTGGTGGCGATCATCGGCAATGCGGCGGAGCACAGTACCGCCATTCTCATGGCGATGAAGAATCAGATGGACCTGGCGATCAACATCGCGGTTGGGTCCAGCATTCAGATCGCGTTGTTCGTCGCGCCGTTGCTGGTATTCGCGGGCTACGCCTTTGGGCAGCCGATGGATTTACTGTTCAGCCCGTTCGAGGTGATGGCGGTTGCCCTCTCCGTGGGGATTGTGAGCCTCATGGCGCTGGATGGCGAATCGAACTGGATGGAAGGGGTGCAGTTGCTGGCAGTGTATATCATTCTGGGCCTGGCGTTTTATTTCTTGCCAGAGGCGGTTTCCCAACCCGCGCCCCACTAATTCCGGGGTAACGCAAGCCCCCTATGCCCTTTGACTTTGTTCAGGAGAGACTTTAGGGAGAGGGACAGCACGAAGGGATTGTGCGTGCCACGCGTGTGTCTACATCTTGCGTCGCGCACTGGGAGGAAAAAGAAGTTCATGGAACAGCCACAACCAACCGTCGGCGTTTTGAGTAGTGAAGAAGGAACCGAGCCCCCATTACGAGACCCCTCCGTCACCCCACGTAAGAGTGAATTACAACCCCACCAGCTCTCCCCCCTGTTGGTCTGGGCCGTGGTCTTCTGTGACATCGGCACCTCGGTCTATTACGTCCCTGGCATTCTCTACTCGCAAGTCGGCGCGCTGGCTCCACTCTTTGTCATTATGACGACCGGGGGCTTTCTGCTCCTGAGCGCGAAGTATGTGGAAATCTCGTGGCGCAATCCTGAAGGCGGCGGCGTGGTCACCGTGGCGACCAAAGCCTTCAATCCCCGCTGGGGCTGTCTCGGCGGCATGCTGATTACCGTCGATTATTTTCTGACCTCGGCGATCTCCGCCGTGTCTGGCATGCAATACTTAGGAAGCCTGTTCCCCTTTGTGGATGCCCATATCGTGCTACTCGCTGGCGTTGCCCTGGTTTTTCTTGCGCTGGTCAACGTGATTGGCATTCGCGAAAGCGCGGTCTTGTCGCTCTTCATGGCGTGCGCCGCATTGATTGTGAATCTGGTGGTGATCGGAGTCACGCTCATCTACATTGGCCCGCCGGAGTGGAGCACGATTGTTCGTCACCTGCGGCCTGAGCACCCCTTGCCGTGGTCGGTGCTCCTGATTGGGTTTGGCAGCGCCTGGCTGGCCTTCTCGGGGCTCGAAAGTATTAGTCAATTGAGTCCGGCCATGCGGATGCCCACGAGGGCCACGGCGCGGAACGGGATGTTACTGGTCGTGATCTCAATCCTGCTGACTTCTCCGATCCTCACGCTGTTTTCGGTGGCCTTGCTGCCGGATGCCGTGAAGCTGCATGAAAGCGAACGGTTCATTTCCGAGCTGGGTGCCCTGTGGGGGGGATTCCCGATCAAAGTCCTGGTGGTGAGCACGGCTTCCACCTTGCTGCTTTTTGCCGCGAATACCGCCATCATCGGCGGCTATCATGTCTTCCTGGCACTGGCGGCACGAGGATTTCTCCCCATGGTGGTGACCGTCCGTAATCAGCGATTTGGCACGCCCCATTTCGCCATCGCCATCACGACGATCGTGCCGATCCTCGTCATTGCGTTCACCGCGGGACAACTCACGCTCTTGGGAGATATGTACGCATTCGGCTTACTCGGAGCCTTCGTCCTCAGCTCCGCGGGGTTGGATGTGATTCGCTGGCGCCAGCATCAGCGGGGGGTCACGTTCTGGGTTGGCATCTTGACCACCCTCATGGTGCTGGTCGCGTGGTCGGTAAACTTGGTGACGAAACAACTGGCCACGTTCTTTGGGGGCGGCATTGTGCTTCTCGGTATGACAATTGCCGTTGCCACACAACAGGGGCGGTTCGCCGATGTCTTCTATCGCATTCCGTTCTTCGCGCGGCTCGCCACGCGCCGGATTTCCGAGGCTGAACGAGAAACCGAGGCGATTCCCAACTTGATTAGCCTCAGTGAAGCGTCGGAGATTGTCTCGCTCTATCCGTCGCGGACTCTGGTGGCGGTGCGTGGGCCGAGTGTACGGTTGATTGATGAGGCGGTGGCGCGGGAAAAAGGCTGGGGGGGCAATGCGATTTACGCCATCTATGTGGAAGAGCGCACGGGGTTGTTTGTTGGTGGCGAGGCGCAGGAACCCAGTGAAGAAGGCATCACGGCGTTACGCTTCGCCGTCAAGGCCGCGCAACGACATGACTTTGAGCTGATTCCGGTGTGGACCGTGTCCTACAACGCGGCGGAGGCGATTGCACGGGCAGCCGAGATTCTCGAAGTGGATACGGTGATGATGGGCGTGAGCCGCCGCAGCGCGGTGTATCATCTGCTGCGCGGGCATGTCGTGAATGGTCTTACCCGGCGACTCCCGGCCAGTTGCCATTTGTTGCTGTTTAATTAAACGAAGCGAGGCAAAAGGGGTGAGGATCGAGGACCGAAGTCTGAGACGGCCCCCGACTCCGAACTCTGAACGGTTCGAGACTCCGAACTGCTTGACAGGGAGACACAGTATGTCACTCACATTTCGCCCATTACATCCCCACTTCGTCGCGGAGGCCAGCGGCATTGATCTTCGTCACGCACACGACCGCGAGACCCTCGACCAGCTTCGTGCCGGGATGGACACCTACGCCGTCCTCGTGTTCCGCGATCAGCCGCTCTCCAACGACGACCATCTCGCGTTCGCGCAGCGTTTCGACGGGCAGTTGCATACGAAAACCGGCATTAGCGCGTTACAGAAGAATCGCTTTGGCAACGAAGCGCTCGCGGATGTGTCGAACGTGGACGAAAACGGCGACATTCTCAAGCCGGATGATCGTCGGCGCATGTACGGATTAGGAAATCGGTTGTGGCATACCGACGCCTCGTTCCAAGACCCAGCCGGTCGCTATTCGATGCTCGCGGCGAAGGCGGTTCCGGCCAGTGGGGCGGACACGGAATTCGCCGACATGCGCGCGGCGTATGATGCGCTGCCCACGGAGATGAAAGCCCAGCTTGAGGAGCTGCGCGTCCATCATTCGATCGCGCACTCGCGACAGATACTAGGATTCGAGTTTTCCCAACAGGAGCAAGAGACCCTGAAAGGCGCGATTCATCCGCTGATTCGCACGCTGCCACGCTCGCACCGCAAGTCACTCTATGTGGCCGCGCATGCGTCACGGATTATCGACTGGCCGATTCCTGAAGGGCGACTGTTGTTGCGTGACTTGATGGAGCATGCGACTCAGCCCCAGTTCGTGTATCGGCACGAGTGGCGCGATCACGATCTCGTGATCTGGGACAACCGGGCCACGATGCACCGTGCGCGTCCGTTCGCGGACACGACGGTGCGGCGTGAATTGCGGCGGGTGACGACGTTGGATGTTGTGCCGTAGTCTGTTGGGCTCGGATGCAATTAAAAGTGCAAGCAGAGGTAGGCTGGGATGACCAACGGGAATCCCAGTGTGGCATGCCCCGCTATTGTGGCGGTTCGTCAATCCAATTGACCAGTTGAGTCCGAGGAAGAAGGTCAACAAAGTCATCCAGGTTGCGGGTGACGACGATATGCTGCCCTGCCTCAGCCATTGCCGCGATCATCATTTGTAGAAGATGCAGGCGTAGGGTTGGATGTCCCTGTCCGAAGTGACGAAGAATGTTCGTGTCCCAGAGATACACTGGTGTTATCTGTGATTTCTCGTGGTGTTGCGCTTCTGCTCGATATCGTCGAACAGTGCATTCCAACTCGAATCATCTTTTCCGCTTCCAAACCCTTCCCACGGTACTTCGTTGTCGGGTGAAGCCGGTTGTTGTGGCACTTCCACCCGGACGATTTCGCTCCTACTCATAACATTGGCGATGGCTGTGCGAGCAAGGCGTATGGCCTCGTCTCTGCTTTCCGCTTCCAAGGCACAATCAGGAAGCCCAGGAACAGAGACCTGAATTCCCCCGTTCGATTTCTCAGTAAGAACGACCGTGTATTTCATGGCGTTCCCTCAGTGGCTCAAATTATCCCTTAGCCTTGGGTGACCTGCGTGAAGGTGCGTCAAGGTGTCGGTATCCAGGATATGCACTACGCCGCCGTTCTTCCTGCCGTCTCGGATCGTCCGCGTTTTGCGTAGATGGTTTTCCGCAAGAGAGGCATGGTCTCATCGTCAGCAAGAGCACCCGCCTGTTGTAACAAGACGGTGCGGCTATCCTGACTGCGAAGCCATTCATCAATCGCCACTTTCAGGAAGCGCCAGGTCGTTTCAATGCAACGCCCTGGAATCCGACCATGCTCCGCTTGGCGTTCAACTATCTCCTTCGGCAGGCGGAGATACGCGGCAACCTCGTCTATCGTTAATACCTGGGGGAGTTTGCTGATTTGACGCATAGGTATCCTCCGCACGATGCGAGCGGGCAGCGCCCGCTCGCTCCATTTAGCTAAACAACACGTCCTTGGCGTACAGCGTATCGACATACTCCCTCACGGCTTGGACCTTACCGTTCTTCACCTCGAACATGATGTGATAATAGTTTTCATACGAATTGCCTTTGACGGTTTTGCCGCGAGCGATCCATTCGACCGCGACACAATCCCCTTCCGCGATGGTGTTGCGTACCTCAATCGCCAGGCTCCCTGGTTGAAAGAGCGGACCGGCTTTCGCCAAGAAGCCCTCGAATATGCCCTTCTTGCCACGGTGGGTCCCCGACACTGGTAATGACCCGGGTAACCACCACGTCGCATCCTCCGCCAAAGCAGCGTTTAATGCGGTGAGATTGCCGCTCGACAACGCGTCGATAAATCCTGACACCACCTGTTTATTCTCTGCGATTCCCATAAGTACCTCCTTTTAGATTCCTAGAATTGAGACCGATCCGCCACTCAAATTACCCCCTGCTCCCGCAACGACGCAATCTCTTTCTCCGAGAGCCCTAGCAACTTGCCATAGACGAGGTCGTTATGCTGACCCAGCGTTGGCGCGGCGGAGTCGATGGTTGGCGTCTCACCGTTGAGGCGAATCGGTGA
>JANMSE010000356.1:0-3450 GCA_031389045.1 Deltaproteobacteria bacterium
CCCGCACGGCGGCAATAGTCAGCTCATTTGAAAACGCGCGGTCTAACAAGTCTCGCTGCACCGGACGCGGCACGTTCATTCAGCTCGAGAGATAGACTTTTCAGCGTGCAGGTCCGCGCCGGTGGGCTCGGAAACCGTTAGCCGGCAAAACACGCGCCGCGTTTACCGCGGTAGAATTCGACGGTGCCGACGAAAGTCCGCGAAGCGATTCGCATGATCGAAGAGGATGGCTGGTATCTGGTGAAGTCAAAGAGCGGGCATCGTCAGTTCAAGCACGTCACAAAGCCGGGCCGGGTTACGATCGCAGGGAAAGGGAGCGACGATTTGGCTCCGAAGACGTTCGAAAGTATCCTCAAACAGGCAGGGATCAATAAATGAGTACTCATCGGTTTCTCATTGTTCTCGAGGATGCTGGCTCGAACTTCTCAGCCTACTCGCCAGACCTACCTGGATGCGTGGCCGCTGGCAAGACGCGCGAAGAAACTGAGGCGCTCATGTACGAAGCCATTCAACTCCACATCGAGGGCCTGAGAGAAGACGGTTTGCCCATCCCTGAATCCACTTCGCACGCCGAGTACATCGTGGTCGGCGTCTAACGCGGTTTCGGCCGCTCGCATATATTCTTAGTTTCATGTTCTCGCCGCGGGCCGAAGCCGCTGAGCCGAGAACGTTAGGCGGCGAAGTGCCCGTGAACGATATCGAGAGAAAGCGAGTCGAGAACAAGCTCGCAGCGTTTGTTGAAAAGCGCCGCCCGCCCGTTCACCTTCGCACCCAGGTTGATCTCGGCTTCCGCTTTGACGGACGGATTATTGAACTCTTCGAGATCAGGTCGCGGTGGGATAACCCGGCTGAGAAAGTCGAGGAAGCAGTAGCCAAGGCCCGGTTTCTGAAATCTCGTGATGAGTGGCTGGTTTACTGGCAAAGAGCAGATTTCAGGTGGCACAAGTACGGCCCGAAGCCGGAGGTAAGTACCGTCGAAGCCTTTCTGGCGTTGGTCGAAGAAGACGAATATGCCTGCTTCTTCGGCTGATCCACGACGTACCATGTGGAGCCGCATTCGAATCGAGGGACCGGTCGACAGCTGGCCGTCCAAGTTGCCGCCGCCCAACTCGTCAACGCGAGAACCTGAATTGCCTGTCGTTTCATGGTAGCCGCTCCTTTCTTCCTCCTTCGGTTTTTGGCAATTCCAAAGGTATAGGAAGGAGCGGGTTTTCGATATGCTTTAGACGTCATGACACAAGCCTTCAGGGTGCCCAATGAAAATGAACCGTCTCATTCCGATGCTGCCGGTGAGTAGCATGCCTGCGAGCATCGAGTTCTATCAGAAGCTCGGTTTCAGCGTCGAACAGAGAAATGATTCCTGGGGTTGGGCGATGCTCTGCTTTAACGAGTGTCGACTGATGGTGGATTAATCGATCAACCTTCGTCCGGGAGCACCCCGGCAATCCGTTCTCTACTTGTATCCAGACAACATTCTTGAATATCACAAGCAGGTGCGAAGAAATGGAGTGGCTGCCCCCGACCTGGACGTCACGTTTTACGGCCTGACTGAGTTCCGAATCGATGATCCCGATGGAAACCGGTTATGGATTGGGCAGAACGCTTCGACAAAAGCATGACGCGCGCTCTTTCCCTGGCTCTCTGCCTTCGCCGTGGTCGCCTGGGCGCGAACCGGCACGTTCATTGAGCGCGAGAGCTATACTTTTCGGCGTGCGGGTCCGCGCCGGTGAGCTCGGTTCCGTTAGCTGGTTCTCGAGTGAATCGAACGGCAACTTGGCTGAGCGATACCCTTTACAATTGCGCCGTGAACCAAGAAAGACTCGTTCCGTTCGCCTGGGCTTTTCTTTTCGCACGAGCAGTCCTCGGCCTGATTTTTTTCATGGCGGGCGTTTTCAAAGTTTTTCAGCTGGGCCCGGCCGAACACGTTCGACGCTTCTTCTTGCCCTACCAAGACACTTTCCTCCCTACTTGGTCGCTATGGATCGTCGGTTACGCGATTCCATTTGTGGAACTTGTGGCGGGAGCGCTAGTTCTCCTGGGCTGGCGAACCCGGGAAGCGCTTATCGGCCTAGGATTCGTTTTAGGAATAGTTACGTTTGGGCATTTGCTCAAAGAGCCGCTGTACCCATTTCATGAACACGTGCTTCCCAGGCTCTTGCTATTGCTGTTGATTCTAGTGATGCCCCGTGAAGCCGATCGGTATTCGGTAGATTCGTTAGTCGCTCGGAGCAGAAGAGCCGGCTAATCCGCCGCTACCGGGCGCTACTGTTTCGGCATGAACCACGAATCGAAAGGCGAATTGATCATGGCCACAGGCACCATACGACTTCACCGCGTGCTCCGTTCGAATCCGGAGCGCGTCTATCGGGCGTTTTTAGACGCGGACGCAATGGCCAAGTGGCTTCCCCCATACGGTTTCACCTGTAAGGTTTACCACATGGATGCCAGAGTTGGCGGCACCTACAAGATGTCATTCTCGAACTTTACGACAGGCCACGGTCACTCCTTTGGCGGCGAGTATCGTGAACTGGTGCCATTTGAAAGGATTCGCTATTCGGACCGATTCGACGACCCGAACTTGCCCGGAGAAATGCAGACGACCGTAACCTTGAAGCAAGTGTCATGCGGAACTGAGGTCAACGTAGTGCAGGAAGGGCTGCCTGAAGCCATTCCGCTCGAGATGTGCTATCTCGGATGGCAAGAGTCGCTGGCACAACTTGCGAACCTCGTCGAGCCCGAGATTCCGGGGTAGCGGCCGAGACGCCCGCGCTCCGGCACGCAAGCGTCGAACGGAAGCCGCCCCTCATTTCAGGGGCCTCCGGCAACACGATTGACGAATACCACTCCACCCACTTACTGTGCCCCCGTTCTTTGTTCGAAAAAACAAACGAAGGTGAGGCATCCATGAGCTCTGAGATCCGTCTGCCGCTGGCCGCTCTTTGCGCGGCTCTGTTTCTCTTGTGCCCCCGCGCCCAGGCGCAGGTCACCCAGCCCTCCAAAGAAGAGATCAAGCAGCCGGAAAAAAAGGAACAGGAGCCTCGCGAGAACGAAGAGGAAAAGCGGCGACAGGACGAGCGCGACAAACGCAAAGACTCGGCCGCGACCGCGCAACCCACCCCCGCCGCACAGCCCGAAGCGCCCTCCACAGAAGAAAAGAAGGACGAGAAAAAGGAGGAGAAGTGGAGCGTGGCCAGTCCCGGCGGGCCAAGGTCGGATGTGGCCATCGATACCGATGAAGGAACCTGGCTGAGCGTCGATGTCAGCCCTCAGGGCGACGAGATCGCCTTCGATCTTTTGGGAGACATTTACACGATTCCCATCGGCGGCGGCGAGGCCAGGGCACTCACCACCGGAATCGAGTGGGACATGCAGCCCCGCTACAGCCCCGATGGCCGCTCCATCGCTTTCACCAGCGACCGCGCCGGCAGAGACAACATCTGGACCATGAAC
>JANMSE010000347.1:0-2297 GCA_031389045.1 Deltaproteobacteria bacterium
CACCTGCCGTAACGGCGGATGCGACGCGTACGGTCCCTCGGCCAAAGCAGATGAGCACATCGACAGACAGACGAGGCTGTAAATTCCTTGAATGCGCCAAGCGTAGGATTGCTCTGACATTGATATGAAGATCGCCATAATGAAGACAAATGCCGGTTCCGTTCGGCAACCCTTTCAGGGTTGAAGCGTAATCCTTCGACCATACCCAGGGTAGTTGCTGCGCAACAACCCTTTTCTAGGAAAGTAAAGAGCAGTGTTTGGGATTTCCTGGGGTGATAGGTCCGCACCGGGTGTGTGGTCTTTTCGCGGTGCGCGTTAAAGACGGAGCATCCGGAACGGTTGGGTTGGTCGGGCGGCGGGCGGCGGGATCGCGAGGCGACGGAGTCGGCGACAGGTGTTGCTGGTGTAGGTTCAACCTTTTGCCTGGAATGTCTGGCTCCGCGAAGAGCGAGCATCGAATTGGCTACATCGAACATTTGAACCAGCGGAGCTGTCAGGCCCCTCAATACTGGGCTGGGCGCTCGTGGCGCTGAGAGGCTGTGATTTTTTCGACGAGGCTTTACATTTCCAGAAGTATGTAAATAATTGCCCCATGTCAACTCTCGCACACCCCTCCGACCCCTCTCGCGTCCGTGTTCAGCTCCCCGAGCGGAATCAGATCCAGTGGCGCGATGCCTCCCTCGATCAGATGATTCCCAGCGATCATCGCGTTCGGTCTGTGTGGGCCTACGTGGAGTCACTCGATCTCACAATCCTGTACCAGAAGATCAAGGCGGTCGAAGGGGGTGCCGGCCGGGATGCAGTGGACCCTCGGATCCTGATGGCGGTGTGGATGTTCGCCATCATTGAAGGCCTCAGCAGCGCCCGCCAACTGGCCCGGCTGTGTAAACGCGACCTGGCGTTCATGTGGATCTGCGGGGACGTGGGAGTCAACCACCACCTGCTCAGCGATTTTTACACGGCCCACGGAGAGTTCCTGGACGAACTGCTGACCGACACGATTGCCACGCTGGTGCATCAGAAGATCGTGACCTTGGAGACCGTGGCCCAAGACGGGATGCGGGTGCGGGCGCACGCGGGCAGTGCTTCTTTCCACACGGAAAAGACGCTGGAAGAATGCCGCGAGGAAGCGGCGGAGCAGGTGCGGAAGCTGCGCGAGGACCACTCCGATGACGACTCCTCGGGAGACACCGCTTCGCCTCGTCGGAAGGCGGCCAGCGAACGCGCCGCTCGAGAACGGAAGGAGCGCGTCGATGAGGCCTTGAAGAATCTGGCCGAGCTTCAGGAGCAGAAGGAAAAGCGGAAGAAGGGTTCGGGAGAGGACGCCCGCTGTTCCACGACCGACCCGGAAGCGCGGGTGATGAAGATGGGCGATGGCGGCTTTCGTCCGGCGTACAACGTGCAGTTCGCCACCGACGGCGACACCCGGCTGATCGTCGGCGTGACCGTCACGAATAACGGCAGCGACGGCGGACAGATGGATCCCATGCATGAGAAGGTGTGTGAAACCTACGGCAAGGTCCCCACGGACTACACGGTCGACGGCGGGTTCTCCACGATTGAAGACATCACGGCCGTGGAGCAGCGCGGCAGCAAGGTGGCCGCTCCCATGACGCACGCCGACCGGATTGAAAACCGCGGAGGCGACCCCTACGCCAAGCGGGCGGGCGACACGAAGGAGATGGGCGACTTTCGCGAGCGGATGAAGACGGACGAAGCCAAGGCCGTCCTCAAGAAACGGCCCTCGATCGCGGAGTTCCCGAACGCGGAGTGCCGCAATCGTGGCCTGCAGCAGTTCCGTGTCCGCGGGCTCGACAAGGTCTGGGTGACAACGCTGTGGTACGCGCTGACCTACAACTTCATGCGACTGATGACACTGGGAGTGATCTGAGGACGGAAGATAGAGAAGATAAGGGAAGCGGAGGGACGATGCTGAGTTCCTGGCAGCCCTCGCATCGAGAACTAACGGAGACCCGACCGAGAACCAACTGTTCGACCGCCAAAGAAATCGGACGCTCCCCACTCCGGAATTGCAAAAAAACGCTTCCGGAAGTCGGCCCCGACGCACACCTCAAAAAAAGTCACAGCCTCTTCGGGTTACGAGGGGGGTGCCTCAAAACTTGAATTCCTTCCAGTCCACCGTCATGCGCGGGGCGAGGGCGGCGGCGGCGGCGAGGTGGCGGTCGGTGGGGCGGTGCTCGGCGAAGTGCCAGCGCGCGGGGTCGTCGCTCTGGTTCAAAAACTCAATTCTTGGAAGGGCCGACTCGGACGGCCCGGACAGGTCTGACGCCTCGATC
>JANMSE010000408.1:0-16830 GCA_031389045.1 Deltaproteobacteria bacterium
ACTGAAACCGTCGCACTTGCCTTCGAAGAGAAGCTGGGTCTCTTGCCCACCACGCCCGGTGTCTACCTGTTCAAGGACGCTAAAGGCACCATCATCTATGTGGGCAAAGCGAAGAATCTGCGCGCCCGCGTGCGTCAGTACGCCCGTGGCGGTGATGGACGAGCGCAGATTCGCTTCCTGCTGGCCCAGCTCGCCGATGTCGAAGTGTTGATAACCAGCAGTGAGAAAGAGGCGCTGCTGCTCGAAAACACGCTCATTAAACAGCACTGGCCCCGGTACAATATCCGCCTCAAGGACGACAAATCCTACTGGCATGTCAAAGTCACCACCCACGAACCCTGGCCACGGATTTTCTTGACGCGGCAGATTCTCAAGGACGGCAGCAAATACCTTGGCCCGTTTCATTCCAGCACCGCGGTCCAAGAGACCGTCGAGCTGATCCGCAAGGCGTTTCCGCTGCGCACCTGTTCCGATACCGTGTTCCGCAATCGCACCCGCCCCTGCCTTGAATATCAAATGCACCGCTGCTTGGGGCCGTGCACCTTGCCAGTCGATCCCGAAGACTATCGCCATCATCTGAAGAACGCGTTGCTCCTGCTGGAAGGGAAAAATACCGAGGTCGTGACGCAGATCACCACGCGCATGCACACGGCGGCGGAGGCACTACGCTTTGAAGAGGCGGCTAAGCTGCGCGATCAATTGCGCGCGATCACTCAGACCGGCGAGAAACAACAAGTCGCTACGCCTCTGGGATACGATCAAGACATTTTCGGACTGTATCGTGAAGGCGGCTCGATTGAGGTGCAAGTCTTGTTCGTCCGCGCCGGCAAACTCGTGGGCGGGCAAAGTTACAGTTTTGACGATCACGAGTTTCCCGATGAGGAAGTGCTCGGTGAACTGTTACCGCAATTTTACCAAGGAGAACGGTTCATTCCCGATGAACTGATTTTGCCACTCCCATTGGAAGACGCGAGCGTACGGGAAGAACTGCTGAGTGAACGCAAAGGCAAGAAAGTGTCGTTACTGTGTCCGCAACGGGGCGACAAGGTCCGCTTGGTTGAAATGGCCCACGAGAACGCGCGTCACAGCTTTACCGAGAAACGTCGCGGCGAGGAGCAAAAAGCCAAAACCGTGGAAACCCTGCGGCGTGCCTTGCATCTGCGCAACGCGCCCAAGCGGATTGAGTGCTTTGACATCTCCAATATCCAGGGCAACCTGGCGGTCGGCTCCATGGTGGTGTTCGACGAAGGCGAGCCGGACAAGAACCGCTATCGGCGCTTTCGCATCAAGACCGTGGAGGGCGCGGATGACTTCGCCATGATGTATGAGGTACTCACCCGACGATATACGCGGGCGCTGGAAGAACACGACCTGCCCGACCTGCTGATGGTTGATGGTGGCAAAGGACAACTAGGGGTTGCCGTCGCGGTCTTGCAGGAACTTGGCATTACCGAGGTGGATGTCATTGGGCTGGCCAAGATGCGCACCGAGCGCGACCCATTCGCCGAGGAGGTGGACCACTCGGCGGAACGGGTCTTTCTCCCTGGTCGCAAGAACCCAGTCGTGCTACTGCCCAATTCAACCGCGCTGTTTCTGCTGCAACGACTGCGCGATGAAGCGCATCGGTTCGCGATTACCTATCATCGCCAACTGCGGGCCAAGGAACAATTAGGATCGCCCCTTGATACCATCTCTGGCGTCGGTCCTTCACGCCGCAAGGCGCTTCTGCGCCATTTCGGCAGTCTCACCCGGGTGCGCATGGCCACACTTGAGGAGTTAGCGCAGGTCGCGGGGATCACCCAGGCCACGGCGGCGGCCATTCGTCGTTGGAGTGAGCAGAGCGCAACACCTGCCGTTGAAACCTCGGCAGTCACCGCCCCCACCACGCGCGAATGACTGCCGTCTCTTTTGCTCCTCACTCCCGCTCCTTTTCGATTCCATCGCACGCGCTTCTTTTCTTATTGACGATGGTCTACCTCGGCGGTGCATTGAGTGCCGCGTGGGACTTGTCCGTTGTTGCGCCCTGGTGGGTCGGTGGCGGTCTGTTGCTCACCGGTGGACTCTGGTGGTTTCAGGGATGGCGAGCCGCGGCACTCGGTGCCGGTCTTTTCGTCATATTTGCTTTCGCCAATGCGCAGTTGTGGAACGTACTGCATCCACGGTTTCCTCTCGATCATCTTCGGCAGCTTTCCTTGCCGCAAAAAGTGACGGTCGAGGGATGGCTTTTTCGCGCACCAGAGCATGCGCCTCATCGAGGGAGGCTGTACGTGGAAGCACAGCGCGTGTGGGAAAAGGACCAGTGGCGACCCGCCACTGGTCGTCTGTTGGTGACGGTGCGAACCCTGTCGGACTCTTGGCACTATGGCGACGTGTTACGACTCACGCTCAATCTGCGCCAGCCGCGCAATTTTCACACGCCAGGAGCTTTTGACTATGAAGGATACCTGGCCCGCCAAGGCATCTTTCTCTCGGCGTTTCTGTGGGATGATAAGACCATACAGCGCGTGGGGATCGAGGGGAGCATCTTGTGGGCCAGAGTGGAACGAGTCCGGCAAGCGATTAGTGCATTTTTTGCCACACACTTGGATACGAAAACCGCGGCCGTGCTGCAGGCCCTCATTATCGGAGACGAACGTTTCCTTACAAAAGACTTGCGCGACACCTTTTCCCGCACGGGAGTGGCTCACGTGCTCTCGATTTCCGGTCTCCATATTAGTCTGGTCGCCGCGACGGCCTATGGCTTTTGGTGGTGGGTCGTGGGCCGGAGTCCCGCTTTGCTGTTACGGTTCACGGCCCCCGTGTTGGCTTCCCTGCTCGCGATCCCACCGGTCGTGCTCTACGCCAGCATCTCAGGCGGTAACGTGGCCACCTGGCGCTCGGTGCTCATGGTGCTCACCTATCTGATCGCCACGCTCATTGGACGGCAGAGTGAAGCGTATCGGAGTCTCGCGTTCGCCGCGCTGTTGATTTCGATCCTCTGGCCCGGCGCTTTTCTTGATGTGTCGTTTCAGCTTTCGTTTGTTTCGGTCCTCAGTCTTTTCCTCGCCACGCAGCGGTTTACGGAGTGGTGGAAAAAAAGGCGCGCACCGGATGCTGGTCCCCCGTCCTTGCACGAGCGCCTCCTGCGCTGGGGAGGAACCTATCTGGCGATCTCAGGAGGTGCCTTGCTTGGGACCCTCCCCCTCACCGCCGCATACTTTAACCAAGTCACGCTGATTGGCCTCTTCGCCAATGCCGTGATTGTCCCGCTTCTCGGAAGCGCGGCGGTGATTCTTGGCCTGCTGGCCGCTGGGTTGCTCTTTCTCCACGCCGGGCTCGCAACGGTCCTTGTTGTCTGTGCCGGTGTGGTCATTCGCCTCGGCATCTGGGTCGCGGAATGGCTCGCGGCTTTTCCCTATGCCGCCATTCAGACCGTGACGCCGAATCTGTTTGAGTTGCTGCTCTTGTATGGTCTGCTTTGCTGCGCGGTTTTCCGTGCGAGACTCCGCCAACTTCGTGCCCCACTCCGCTTCCTCCCCCACCTGTTGCTGAGCGTCCTGCTGTTCGACATCGCGGGTTGGACGTGGCACCGGTATTATCGGGAGGAATTACGCATCACCTTTCTCGACGTAGGACAAGGCGATGCCGCGGTGGTCGAACTGCCCGACTCACAGGTAATGGTGATCGACGGAGGAGGATTCGCGAGCGAGAATTTTGACGCGGGGGAAGCGCTCCTCGCGCCGTTTCTGTGGAGCCGCAAAATTCGGCGCGTCGATATGCTAGTCCTCAGCCACCCGCAACTCGATCATTATGGTGGGTTGCCCTATCTGGTCGAGCATTTTTCGCCGCGTGAATTCTGGTCGAATGGCGAAGTCACGCGGAGTGGAAAATTTCCCCGGCTCCAAGCAACTCTGGCGAAGAACGAGGTGCGCTCTCGCGTCCTGTGTCGCGAGATGCCGCCCATCATATTCGACAAGGTGCGGATTCAGATTTTGCATCCACCGTGTCAACGCACGGGGCTTGATGCCAATAACGCATCGCTGGTCTTGCGCCTGAGTTACGGCTCGGTCGATGTGTTATTCACCGGGGATATCGAAGCGGAAGGAGAATCAATGCTGCTCTCAGCCCATGGAGAGCTCGCGAGTGAAATTGTCAAGGTGCCGCATCACGGTAGTCGCACTTCGAGCAGCCCGGCTTTTGTACAGACCACCGCGCCACGCATTGCCGTGGCCTCGCTAGGATTTCGCAATCGCTTCCGCTTTCCCGCGCCAGAGGTGGTCCGACGCTATGAACAACACGGAGGCGCGTTTCTGCGGACGGATGAGCAAGGAACGATCACGCTCGTCAGTGACGGTCGTGGGTACCAGGTTCTTCCTTCTTTTCCTCTTGCGGGAGGCGCGAAAGAACCGACCGGTGGCGATGCCCTAAAAAAATAACGCCCGCGGCTCGCCGATACGACACACCACGAGCTTTCGTTCTTGCGGAGGGGACGTCACACGTAGTCGTCTCTCGCTTCGCCCTTGACGATTATACGAGGGCCTCCGCCGTTCCACGAGTCTCCGCTGGCCATGGACGTCACCAGTCACAGGCACAAGGCGATGGTTCCATCGTTCGGAAAGAAGGATGGCTTTCGCCACGGCTCGAGCATCAACGCGGTACAGTCCCTGATTGATTTGGTTTTTCAATCGACTAACTTTTGCCTGACGTGCTTCAGTGTTCATTTGGGCAGTTCTCCTTTTTTGCGAGAAGCTTGAGAGGTCCTAAGCCCCTTTTTTACTCCTCGGGACAGAAAGAACCGGTCAGTCTGGAGGAGAGCCTTTGCCACTTCTTCGGTAGGCACGTTATACGTGAGCTGCTCTATCTGTTCGCGAATGCGGTTTATTTTTTCGGTGCGCAAGTGAATCCTTGATGTAGAAGAAGAATAGGTATGAGTGCAGGTAATCCGGAGGAGGCAAGAGAGAGGAAAAAGGGCGACTTCGTCGTGGATAACAATCCCTCGTGAAAGGTTCCTTTCTTTCATCGTCTTTGCGAGCGCCCTTCCCTAAATGTTTGGGAGCCATAACCACTGACATCACCGTCTCTGTCTATTCTTTTCGGCAGATAGGAAGGAGTCTTTAAGAAAATTCTGTCTCTCTGGAACATCGCTACAGAAATGCCTAACGCCAGGCGAGGAGCCGCGGCAGCAACCAAGTGAGGACCGCTTTATGCGCAAGTGCAATAAAGGAGAAGAGCACTTCGGCACCAAGGGACGGTATCGCCGGCGTGCGGGGTGGCATTGCGAAGGAAAATAGCAAGAAGGGGCTCCAGCACAAAGCAAGCAGCGCGGTGGGAATCACCGCGCTGCTTGCTTTGTGCTGGAATTATGACAGGGGGACCGCCGTTATGCAGGCGGAAAAAGATGGAATTTAGGCTGCGTGGCGCAGGGTTTCGTTCACCCCAAGAGCATGCTGGAGACGAACAACAGCTTGGGCGTGAATCTGACAAATGCGGCCTTCCGTCAAATTCAGAATCTCACCAATTTCCCGGAGCGTGAGTTCTTCGTAGTAATAGAGCGTCACGATCATGCGCTCTCGTTCCGATAAGGTTTCGATCGAGTCCGCTAATTTTTCGACGAGTTCTTTCCCTTCAACCGAGGCAAAAGGGTCTTGGCTCGAACGCATACTGAAGTCATCCTGCGTTTTCCGCCATTCCTCTTCCGAGGCGGAAGTCAGATCTTCAAGACTCAAGAGGGAGGCTTCGCTTACTTTCTGGTCCACTCGGTAGTATTCGGGCAGTGCGACCCCAAGCTCCGACGCCATTTCATCCGCCGATGCCTCTCTCCCTAACCGGCCCGCAAGGCGCGTGCGTGCAACCGCCATCTTCCGTCCCCAGGAACGAACGGAGCGACTCACCCAATCCAGAGAGCGGAGATACTCCATGATCTCACCCTGGATGCGGTAGCGCGCGTAAGTTTGGAAGGCAACGCCACGGCTCGAATCGTACCGTTGAGCGGCTTCGAGCAGGCCAACGATGCCAGAATTGATCAGGGAGGCGAGATCGACACCGGGGGGAAGGCGACGGTGGATCCGTTCCGCGACGAGGCGAACTAACGACATGTGAACATCAAGAATTTCTTCTTGCCGCTGCTTCAGGGCCTGCAGCTCATCAACTTCAACAATCGGGGCTAAAGCGGCAGCCTTGTCCGCATTCTTTGTCTTGAGCGGCTTTCGCGTCTGAGATTTGCCGGAACTCTCACCACTAAGAGTATTCTTTTTCGTTTTGCGGCTAGGCAATGCAATCACGTTTCCGCTCTTGGTCATTTTCTCTGTTATTGTTGCTGCCGATTCCATCCCGATTACCCCCATGTTCGTTGTTAATTTTTCCACCACACTGAAACTTTAGGAGAGCAATCGCTATGCCACAAAATCTTTGATTCATGTTTTTCGCGAAATAGATTGATTATGAAGGAGTTCCAAGCTTTTAGAGAGATTTTGATTGAGGTTTACCCGTAGTCAAAAAAGTAACGAAGAGAGGAACAATGAAGGACGATGGCTAAAATAGAATGAAAATCAAATAGTTACACAACTATTCTATATTGGCAAAAAAATAACGCGCTCGGAGATGTAAGTATTGGCTTTCCGGGAGCACGGGTGAGGAAACATCCCTAGCTTGGTATATATCGCCTAGTAGGCATCAAATCTTTAACGGTTCCGTGGTTTGCACGGTTGTCGCAGAGCTGTTGAGAAAGCGAGACTTTTTGCACTTCTCAAGCTCGACCAGAGCATAGGTACACCGCCTGAAGTCTCCAAAAGTCCAGGTTGAAGTCATACGAGAGAATGGACACGAAGGTTTCCTATGGAGGTCTATAGCGAGCGAAAAATCCCATTTGTCTTTTCTAGGATACCGTGGTAGGGTGTCACATTATTGGCGGCATTGAACAAGCGGACTGGACTAGAGAGGCTCTTGTTACGCCAAGAAAATCTCCTTCTTGCACGACCTTACGCAGAGAGCGCCGTATCACAAAAGGCGGCGTAGCGAAAATCACGACCCCTTCAAGTATCGAGTATGAGTATGTCATCCCCCATTATCCCTTCGCTTTTTGTTGGCGACCATCCGTTAATGCAAAAAATCTACGCGATGGTTCGTCGCGTCGCGAACTCGGATGCGACCGTTCTCATCACTGGTGAAAGTGGCACCGGAAAAGAGCTCGTCGCTCGATCCATTCACAACTTAGGGGCGCGCGCTTCTCACCCATTTGTCCCCATCAACTGCGCCGCCCTCCCCGAAGACCTCCTGGAGAGCGAGCTTTTTGGTCACACTCGCGGCGCCTTTAGTGGGGCGGTCTCTTCACGGGTCGGCATGTTTCTCTTCGCCGATGGTGGCACGATTTTCCTCGATGAGATCGGTGAAATGGCGGTCAGCCTGCAAGCCAAACTGCTCCGTGTGTTACAAAATCGAGAAGTGCGACCGGTTGGCGCCGATCGCTCAACCCCGATCAACGTGCGCGTCATCACGGCCACCAACAAAGACCTCGCGCGTGAAGTCGAAAAGGGCACCTTTCGCGAAGACCTTTTCTATCGTCTGCAAGTCATTCCTATTCACCTTCCTCCCCTCCGTGCGCGGCGGTCGGACATTCCGCAGTTAGTGCGCCATTTTCTTGAAAAGAATAGTCAAAAATATAGTTCACCGTTAGAAATTTCCGATGAAGCAATGGTCTATTTGTGGGAATATGATTGGCCGGGGAATGTGCGCGAAGTGGAAAATCTTATTGAGCGGATGGTCGTCCTCAGTGATAACGGACGTATCGGTCCGGAAGATATTCCTTCCCACGTGCGGTCCTTCATTTCCGAGAAAAAACTGCCGCATTCGCCGTTGAATGATGACGGGGAGGTCAACCTCCGCGAGGTCCTCGAACAATTTGAAGGCCGGTTGATTGATGAAGCGCTCAGACGGACCAATGGCAACAGAACCGCCGCGGCACACATGCTTGGGCTCAAGCGCACAACATTAGTGGCAAAACTTCGCCGTAAAAAGAATTTTGGTACGTTGATGTCGTCCCCTGAATCCACCAATGATATCCTTGCTTCGTAGGAGGTCCCGCCATGCCCACAGCTAACGCAGAGTCGTCCGTCACCACTACCTCCGCCACTGTGCTTGTTGTCGATGACAACAAAGACGCGGTGGATATTGTGGCGCGTCTGCTTGCCCATAACGAGATTACCGCTCTGAGAGCCTATAGTGGGCAGGAATGCCTCGATATCGTCCGTACCCATGCGGTCGACGTTATCGTGCTCGACGTGATGATGCCGGAAATGGATGGACTCGAAGTCTGTAAACGCCTCAAGGAACTGCCGTCTCCTCCTCCGGTGATCTTACTGACCGCGAAAGATGACATGGCCACACGCACGGCTGGCATGTCGCTGGGGGTCAGTGAGTTCATGGTGAAGCCGGTCAATACGCGCGACCTCATCGCCCGCATCAAAACGCAATTGAGCACGCTGCAATGGGAACGCGACATCGATAAGACCTCCAAGATCATTGATCCCCTTGATAAACCCTAATTTGCTTCCTCCTTCGGTATCGTAGGGGGACTAGGATGACACCGCCGCCTTCTATCCCCGCTGTCGTCATGCCACCATTCCCCCTGCGCTTGGTATCCACATTGATTGCCTCAGTTCCCTCTGCCACAATGCCCCCTCTTGTGAGGCAGGTATGAAAATTACGGCGATCAGAGGGTTTCGTGACATTCTTCCCGACGAAAGCGGCTTGTGGCAGGTGCTGACCTCCCAGGCCCGCACGTCATTTGCCACCTACGGGTTTTCCGAGATTATTCTCCCCCTTTTGGAAAAAACCGAGTTGTTCGCGCGCGCGATTGGCGAGACCACCGACATCGTGGAGAAGGAGATGTATACCTTCACCGACCGCGATGACTCGTCCCTCACGCTGCGTCCCGAAGGGACCGCGTCGGTCATTCGCGCCTATATTGAGCACAGCCTCCATCAAAAAGAGCCGGTCTCGAAGCTGTTCTACATCGGCCCGATGTTCCGTCGCGAGCGGCCACAGAAAGGACGCTATCGCCAGTTCCACCAAATTGGCGCGGAGATTCTTGGTCGTGACGATGCGCTGATTGATGCCGAACTCTTGTTGATGCTGAACGATTTTTTCACCGCGTTGCGGCTCGACGTGTCCATTGACGTCAATTCGCTCGGCTGCGCGACCTGCCGCCCGCGGTATCGAGAGCGCCTGCGGACCTTTGGTGAAAGCAAGTTCGCGGCGCTCTGCGAAAACTGTCATGGCCGGTTACAGCGCAACCCCTTACGCATACTCGACTGCAAAGAGGAAGGCTGTCGGCACGCGACCATTGACGCGCCAGTCTTGGCGGATTTCCTGTGTGCCCCATGTCGGCAGCATTTCGCGCAGGTCCAAACCCTGCTCCACAACGAGCAGGTGAAAATCACCGTTAATCCCAGACTTGTGCGCGGGCTCGACTACTATTGTCGCACCTCGTTTGAAGTGCTCGCGCTAGGGCTCGGCTCGCAAAACGCGGTCTGCGGTGGCGGGCGCTACGACGGGCTAGTCGAACAAATGGGTGGACCCGCGATTCCCGGCATTGGTTTCGCTATTGGCGTCGAGCGCCTCGCGATGTTGCTTCAGGCGCAAGAGCGGCAGAACGCCGAGGCTCCCGACATGTTCATCGCGCCCATGGGCGAAGTCGCCGAAAACCAAGCGTTCGCCGTGGCTCGCCGCTTGCGACAAGACGGGTATCGCATCGAACTGGAAAGTGGGCGGCGCAGCCTCAAGGCGCAAATGCGGCGAGCGGATAAGCTCGCCGTCCCTTATGTGCTCATTCTCGGTGAGAACGAGATCACCGCTGGCAAGGGCACTGTTCGTGATATGCGGACCAAGGCCGACCGCTCGTTGGCGGTCGATTTATCCGCGTCCGCTCTGGATATGATGAAGGCAATCCGTGCGTCCGGCGCTTAGGCGGCGGCCCTCAGCCGTCGGCCTCAAGGCCGTGCGCGCGCATCCCCATCTGAAGCAGAACTCCCAACGTCATCTTTTGCCGCCTCGCGCGGCGAAAAATTCTACACTGACCGTGGAAAGCAATTGTCTATGGAACTGTTAGGAAACTGGCAACGAAGTTGTTACTGTGGCGACCCACGACCGGCTCAAGTCGGGCAAGAACTGATTGTCATGGGCTGGGTGCATGCGCGCCGAGATCATGGCGGCGTGACGTTCATTGATCTGCGCGACCGCACCGGCATCGTGCAAATCGTCTTCAATCCGCAAATCGACGAAGCGTCCCACACGGCGGCCAAGGATATTCGCATGGAATATGTGCTCGCCGTGCGTGGGACCTTGATGAATCGCTCCCCCGAAACGGTGAATCCGAATTTCCCCACTGGCGCGGTGGAACTGCAAGTCGCGGAGCTGCGGATTCTCAACCCCTCGCGCACGGTACCGTTTCCCATTGATGCGGAAACGACCCCGACCGAGAACGCGCGGCTGCGCTATCGCTATCTCGATCTCCGTCGCCCCCAGATGTACGCCAATCTGCTGTTGCGCCATCGCTTGGCGAAAAACGTGCGTGATTATCTCGATAGCGAGGGGTTCCTTGAGGTCGAGACGCCATTCTTGACGCGCAGCACGCCGGAAGGCGCGCGCGATTATCTGGTGCCCAGTCGCGTCAACCCGGGATCGTTCTACGCCTTGCCGCAATCGCCGCAACTGTTCAAGCAACTGCTGATGGTGGGCGGCTTCGACAAGTATTTCCAGATCGTGCGTTGTTTTCGTGATGAGGACTTGCGCGCCGACCGCCAGCCTGAATTCACGCAAATCGACATCGAAATGTCCTTCATTCAGCCGGAACATATTTTCCGTCTCAGCGAGGGCATGATGACCAACGTCTGTCGGGAGTTGAAAGGCATGGACATTCCCCGGCCCTTCCCGCGCTTGTCCTACGCCGAAGCGATGTTACGGTACGGCAACGACAAACCGGATATTCGTTTTGGCCTCGAACTGCGCGAGCTGACGACCCTGTTTCGCGAGACGCAGATTAAAGTCTTCACGGACATCGTGGCTAAGGGTGGGATCATTCGCGGGATCATCGTGTCGAATTGCACCTTCTCGCGCAAGGAAATCGACGATCTCAATCCGCTCGCGCAGGGGTTTGGCGCTAAGGGGCTCGCGTGGATACGGATCACGAATGAAGGGTGGCAGTCGCCGCTCGCGAAGTTCGTCACCGAGGAGAAGAAAGCGGAGATCGCCGCCGCGCTCGGTCTGAAGGAAGGCGATTTATTATTGATGGTGGCTGACCAAGAAAAAGTAGTCTGCGACGTGCTTTCTCGTTTACGTCTGCATTTGGGAGACAAGCTCGGCATCATTCCCAAAGATGAGTTCCGTTTCTTGTGGGTGACGGATTTTCCGCTGGTGGAGTATGACGACGAGGCCAAGCGCTATGTGGCCATGCACCATCCGTTTACTTCACCGACCGAGGAGGACATCGCGTTGTTGGACACGGCACCGGGGAAAGTGCATGCCCGTGCGTATGATCTGGTGTTGAACGGCATGGAACTCGGCGGTGGGAGCATCCGAAATCATCGGCTTGATGTGCAACAGAGGGTGTTCGCCTGTCTGGGGATCGGGGAGGCCGAGGCGCAAGAGAAGTTCGGGTTTCTCATGGAAGCGCTCTCGTATGGCGCCCCGCCGCATGGTGGGATTGCCTTCGGGGTTGACCGGTTAGCGATGCTGCTCGCCGGAGCCGACTCGTTACGGGAAGTGATCGCATTCCCCAAGACGGCGAAAGCGGTGTGTCTGATGACACAAGCGCCAAGTCCGGTTGACGCGAAGCAGCTTCGGGAATTGAGCGTGAAGGTCGATCTCTAAGACAGTTCGGAGTCTAAAGCAGTTCGGAGTTCGGAGTCTAAAGCAGTTCGGAGTTGAAGGCAGTTCGGAGTTCGGAGTCGGAAAAAAGGGTTGACAAACTTTGACCGGTCCCCAACTCCGAACAGTCCTAGACTCCGAACTGTTCCCGACTCCGAACGGTCTTTGACTCCGAACGGCCCGAGACTCCGAACTCCGAACTCTTCTTAAGCCTCAGTCTTCGCCTCCCGCCGTGCCTTCTTCCCCAAATACCCGCCGTGATGGAACTTCGCGTAGTCCGCTTTGGTGAACCCTTTCTTCTCCAATAGCACCAACGCGAGCGCATCACTCAACGCCAGCATCGCCGTCGTACTGGCGGACGGCGTGAGTCCGAGCGGACACGGCTCTTTCACCGGGCCGATACATAACACCACGTCACTCTGACGCGCGATCGGCGAATTGCGCGAGCTGGTAATGGCGATCAGGTGCATGCCATGCAGTTTCTTGGCGCGCGCGAGCATCTCCCGCACCTCACGAGTCTTGCCGCTGTTAGAAAACGTGATCATCACATCATGCTTACTCACCAGCCCCAGATCTCCATGCGCCGCTTCACCGGGATGCAGAAAACACGCCGGTGTGCCCGTGGAAGAGAGCGTCGTGGCCAATTTGTTGGCGATGATCCCCACCTTCCCCATGCCCGTGGTGATGACCTTGCCCTTGCATTTACGCATGATCTCCACGGCTCGTAAAAAGTGTTCATCCAAGGGAATGGCGCGAATCGCCGCCGCTTCCGCCTCAAGCACCGCTCGTGCACGGACAAGACCATTGACGTTCTTGTTTTTCGACTTCCTCTGCATATTTTCTTCCCAATCCCTAGCCCCCGCCGCTAGTGGGTGCCACTGCTGGCTTGTCCAGCAGTGTTCTCTGCTCGGTAAGTCATTTCCTAACGGAGCCTAACACCTAGCCCCCAACACCCAGCCCCTAGCCCCTATTTTTTGCCCGCCCACGAGTGGGACGTTCTTTGGTCGGAGCCACAGCCTTCTTCGGTGGGGAAATTGGCACCGCGACCGAGGCACCCAACTTCACACCAAGCGCGCGTTGTTCCAACAGCGCCAACCGATCCCGTAAGGTCGCCGCTTGCTCAAACTCCAACGCCGCTGCCGCTTGTTTCATTTCTTTCTTGGTCTGCTCAATCCGGGCCGTCAGCTCCTGCGTCGAGAGGTACTCTTCTTCGCCCTCGGCCACTAACGGCACGTCCACATAATCCGCTTCGTAGGTTTTCACGAGAGACGAGGCAATCGCTTTCTGAATGCTCCGCGGCGTGATGTCATGCTTCTCGTTATACGCCGTCTGAATACGACGGCGACGCGAGGTCTCATCAATAGCGCGCCGCATCGACTCAGTGATCTTGTCGCCATACATGATGACAGTGCCGTTCAGATTGCGCGCCGCCCGACCAATCGTCTGGATCAGCGACCGCTCCGAGCGCAGATACCCTTCCTTGTCCGCGTCAAGAATCGCCACCAATGAGACTTCGGGAATGTCGAGCCCCTCACGGAGGAGGTTGATGCCCACCAGGACATCGAACGTGCCGCGGCGCAGCTCTCGCAGAATTTCGACCCGTTCAAGCGTATCAATGTCCGAGTGGAGGTAGCGCACTTTGATGCCCAAGTCTTGGTAGTATTCGCTCAGGTCCTCCGCCAGGCGTTTCGTCAGCGTGGTCACCAGTACCCGTTCGCCACTCTCAATGCGCTTGCGTAGCTCTTCGAGCAGATCGTCCACTTGGTTTTTCGCTGGACGAACCAGCACCTCTGGATCAATCAGGCCCGTTGGGCGAATCAGTTGCTCGACAATCTGTCCTTCGCTTTGTCGCTTCTCATAGTCTCCCGGTGTCGCCGAGACATAGATGGTCTGGTTCGCGATATTCTCGAACTCCGTAAAATTGAGGGGACGATTATCCAGTGCGGAAGGCAGACGAAACCCATAGTCCACCAATGTCGTTTTGCGCGACCGGTCGCCGCGATACATCCCACCAATTTGCGGAATCGACACATGGCTCTCGTCGATAAACAGGAGGTAGTCCTTGGGGAAATAGTTGATGAGCGTCGCGGGCGGCTCTCCCACCGCGCGACCATCAAGATGACGCGAATAGTTCTCAATGCCCGGACAGAACCCCATCTCTTCCAGCAACGCCAAATCATACAGCGCCCGTTGTTCCAAGCGCTGGGATTCGAGCAGTTTGTTGGCCGCTTGGAGTTCGGCGAGCCGGTCGTTGAGTTCAGCCCGAATCGAGCGGCAGGCGTTCTTCAGACGGTCCGATGTCGTCACGTAATGACTGGCGGGATAAATGGCGACCTTATCCAGCCGTCGCAGGACCTTCCCGCGCAGGGGATCGATTTCCGCTATCGCCTCGATAGTATCGCCAAAAAATTCGATACGGATGGCCTTCGCTTCTTCGTAAGCGGGGAAGACTTCGACCACGTCCCCGCGCACTCGGAACATCCCACGATGAAAGTCGAAATCGTTACGTTGATACTGAATGTTGACGAGCTTGCGCAGGAGCGCATCCCGTTCCACTTGCGAGTTTTCTTCGACAAAGAGGATGAGATCGAAATACGACTCCGGCGACCCCAGGCCGTAAATACACGAGACACTGGCGACAATAATGGTATCGCGCCGCTCCAGGAGCGCCTTGGTGGCCGAGTGGCGCATCTTGTCGATTTCCTCGTTGATGGCGGCATCTTTCTCGATGAAGGTGTCGGTCGAGGGCACGTAGGCTTCCGGCTGATAGTAGTCGTAGTAACTGACGAAATAGCGCACGGCATTATCGGGAAAGAGGTCCTTGAACTCGCTGTAGAGTTGGGCGGCCAGCGTCTTGTTGGGAGCCATCACCAACGCGGGCCGATTCACCCGCGCGATCACATGCGCCATCGTGAACGTTTTGCCCGATCCCGTGACCCCCAGGAGCGTTTGATGTTTTCGGTCTTGATCCAGACCTTGCACGAGCTGGTCGATGGCATGCGGTTGGTCTCCTTGCGGGCGAAACTCGGAGACGAGAGAAAATGTACCTTCGCGTGACATGGGGGCACATCCTAGCAAGGATAGTGTCGTGGCGGAATGTGGAGGATGGCGACCATACTCAGTGAACCCGATGCTGATACGTGTCGAGGATCAACGTCGGATCGTTTCCGCTGTTGACTCGTGACAAAGACGTGAGCCAGAGGATTCATATAGCGAGGTCAAGCGGAAGATCGCTAATATCCCGGAGCCGTCGCCCATTCACCAGCATCTCTAACATGTCCGCTTGATCTTCATTCTCCACTTGCGCGACCGCTTTTGTTAATTCGGGAAGCGCGACATGGTACACACAGTCGAGATCGCCCGTGCCCAGCGCGAGCGCGGCAAGCCGAGTTGGTAGAGGCTCGGCCGTCACCGCCATGATGTGGGGCGCCCGCCCCTTGCGGCTCCGAATAAGATTCAGCGCCTCGGTCCGTGCGTTTTGACTGCGGTCGCTCCGCAGTGTCCACTTGCACGAGATGCTCGCGTGGAGCATTGCCTGTTGGCCTGCGTGATTGGTCAGCCGTAGTGGAGTGAGTTGGGCAACTCCGTCTTCTTGGTTCACGAACAGGCCGTTCTCATTGATCGCCTCGTCGGAAAGGGGCAGTCTCCCAACGACAATATCCGGCTTCACGATGTAGTCTTGCCCGAGGGAAGACGCCAATTCCTTGTTGCTTTTGATGATCCGTTCCAGGTCGGCCAAATGCGCATATTGATCGAAAGAAGAAATGACAAGCTGTGTTGAGTATTGCCACTGTCCAGGCCGGATGTGGAGTAACTGACGAAACGTGGCCTCTAGAAAATCGCGGGTGATCTCCTCAAAGCGCCCGCCAGACGTTTGTCCGGCCAGGGGCTCCGCCTGAATCTCATGGCCGAGATCGCGCGCACAATCGCCCACGCGATCGCGATACTCGCCTTATTGCCGCTATCGGCGAAATTCGGATACTCCAGCTTTCTCTTCGCGTCACGACTGATACGAACGATTTCGTGTAATACGCGACGATGATACTCACGTCTGTGATCCGCAAGGGTCATCTCAACTCCAATCCCTCAATTCGTCACACCTCATGGCTTATAGAATCCGATGACATATTCTTCGTGCATGCGGTTCTGAATTTGTGAGGTGAGATTACGGATGGTACCAGCGGGAAGCATCCGTCGGTTGCGATCAAGTGCGCGAACACCAATGTGGGGAACCTCAAAACCCACGGCCCGCCCAATCGCGGCGAGACATTCCGCGGTCTCCGTATCCTTGCCGCGCATCACCGAGCTGCCAACGACAACAACCGCCGCTTTTCCAGGCTTCAGGACACGACACATTTCCCGCAAGGCTCGCGTCATCTCAGCATAATACCGATGCAAAATGATGCCCTTTCTCCGATCCACGGCGGTCATGGCGGTTACGACCCCCGCGGCGTGAGGGGGGAGCGGTTCCAGGAGGTTATTCTTCACGGCCTCCCCACCGATATACTTCCCCCGCCGCTCGCCAAGGTCGGATACCGAGTAGCCGAACCAGACCAAGGAGAACTTGTGCGCGCGCATGTAGTCAATCGCGTTCGACGCATACGGTGGGGAAGTCACGATCAGGTCCACCGTGCTATCGGGAAGAGGGAGATTTTGGCTGTCACCAAACGCGAGGGACGGAGGAATCTTGCGAGAATCGTGCGGGACGATGCCCTTGATATTTTGCTGAACCCGCTTCGCGAACTCCTCAAAGGGAGACCGCAGCGTCTTTGTCAAGAATTGCGTTCGCAGCGAAGGTGCCTCGTTCAGGTCACTCCCAAGCAACACCGCGCCTTCCTTGGTCAGCACAATTTTCGCGCGATGTGGGCGGGTATGCGCTAAGTCAAAGGCAAGCGACACTCCACCCGATTTGGTAATGATGCTCGCGGACAAGGCGATCTCGAAAAAAGACCGAATGCCCTCGTCCGTGATTTTCGCGATCTCCGCTAA